>NZ_JBFSRM010000002.1:0-309007 GCF_041465805.1 Vibrio sp. 10N.239.311.G01 | reverse complement strand
ACTCAGGCCTTGAAAGCCGCTTAACAGAAATGTCCAACTTTACGGGGTCACTTCATAAAGCGGCTTTAGAGGAGTAATGAAAAGTCGTCGACTTAGTCGAGCTTCGATTGTACGAAGGCGAGGATTTCTTCCATTGTTGCGTCATCAACTTTCTTAAGGTTCAACGCCAAGTTTGAACCCTTGCGGCTGTATGATACGCGGCCCTTAATAAGCTCAACTTTTGGAGAAGCTTTCTTCGCTGGCGCTGGCGCCAATTCAAGAATCCAACCTTCCAATGTTTCGGTCACGTCTTTGGTTAGACGAGTTACGCCTTGAGCTTCGCTACGCTGCCATACAAAACCTTCAGAAGCATCACACTTAGTCAGCAGTGTTTGCTGCTGTTCACTCGTCAATCCACCAAACTGCTTGTGCAGTTTAACAATAGTTGGACGACCAAGGTCGCTCACATTTGGGTAAGCTTGTAGCAATTCAAGTGGCAAAGCGGCTGCTTTCAATGCACCACTCACCAAAGCTTCACTGCACTGGAACATTTTTGCCAGTGCTTTCTGGTCTTCAGCTTCGCCTTTGTCCAGCTTCGCTTGCATCTCTTTGCCCTTCTCGTAAAGAGAAAGCGGTTTATGAGCGTTAGCTACGTCTGATAGGAACTTAGCGTGTTCGCCGTTAATGTTTTCAGCAACATAGATTAGGAACTCTTTGTCAGCCAAAATACATGACATACGACGACGGCTACCATCAAGAACTTCAATCTTACCGTCTTTGTTCTTACGACCAACTGCTGGGTATTGCTGACCACGTTCTTTCAATGTTGTAAGAACATCAGAAAGCGCATGCTCGTTTAAGAAAGATTGCTCACGAGCATTCTCTTCAAAAACAACCGTTCGAGTTACCACTTCAGCCGCAGGAATTCGAACCAATTCAAATGAAACCAAATCTTCGCCAGCAACAGAAAGCTCAATCACTTGAGCCTGCTCTTTTGCCGCTGTTTGCGCTTCTTGTGGTGTTGCTACGCGACGTTTGTTTGCTTTACCAAATAGCTTTGCATTTAAGTCAGATGTTTTAATTGCCATTGTTGTTATCCCTGATTAAGTGAAGGCCAGTTGCTATGTAATACGCGCTCTAATTCTAGAGCACTTTTTTGTACTGCGTCTTGAGCAACAGCTAGAGTTTTCTTACCGCCCTCAAAGTCGCTTACCGTTAGATCGAAAACCGTGCTGTAAGTGTCAGCACAGGTTTCAAAAGCACGGCTTCTTGGAATGGTTGCCATCATTACTTGATCATTCAACAGGTAGTTCATTTCCGTCAGAACTGACACCTGTTTCTTGTTGTCGTCTTCAAACATGGTTGGCATTAGACGAACAAACTCGAGACCTTTCCAATCATCCGGGAACATTTCGTAAACCGTTGGTAAGTGCTGGAAGAAGTTAACCGTTGAAGCCCAATCCAAACGCTTAGCTGCACATGGAATCAGAAGTGCGTTCGACGCGTACATTGCATTCCATACTAGAGGGTCAACGTGCGGGCCGGTATCAATCATAATCACATCGAAATCATCGGCGATTTTGTCGATAAGCTTCTCTTTTAACAGACGAACAATATCAAGTGACTGATCTTGTGAAAGGCTTTGCCACGCTTCAGCGTTAAACATCGCATCTTCTGGGAAAGCAGAAATTGTCTTCAGGTTTGGATACTGAGTTGGCAATAGTACGTTCTTACGAAGAAACTCTAGATCGACATCTTGGCCTTCAGGCACGTTGTCCAACATGATATCGACGGCAGAATAGATGCTGTCGTGCTCTGCCCCACTAATTTGTGGATTTAGGAACAGACGCAAAGAGCCCTGTGGGTCCAAGTCAATCAGACAGATACGGTAGCGCTTATCCAAATTCAGAGACAAACAAGCGGCTAAGTGAACTGCTGTCATTGATTTACCCGTACCACCCTTCTGGTTTTGTACGTTGATAATCCATGGCTTATTGTCAGCGTGCTGCTTACGTTCATGGAACTTCGGCACTTCTGCCGCGTCCATCAACATGTGAGCTTCTGTCAATGAAATCGAGTAATGATTAGCGTTGTTCTTTGTGAACTGATGGCCATCAGCTTCAAGTTTAGTGATCGCTTCATCGAGCTTACGACGCGTTAAACCAGAACGAGTCTCCATCATAGCTTTAGACATTGGAGGGAAATGTTCATCACTTCGCTCTTCCAAAATAATCTCAATTCGGTCAGCCTGAACTTGTTGAGTTTGTTCGGCTAGCTGATAGAGCTTATCAATCGTTTGTTCTCTTTTCATTGCCAGTTTCCGTAATGATTAACTAAGTACAAATTGTACAGCGATTAACAACAAACACAACAAAAACATGAACATACATTTATGAGTAAAATCACATAAAATAGACCGCGTTTTTACAATTTGATGAAACATCGCCTTAGACAAACACAAAAATGACTGTTTCTATCATGTATAACCATGCTATTTCTAGTCTACATTTTAAATGTTACAGCATCACTTATTTACAATGTAAATGGAATTTCAACGAAAAACCTTCGGAACGATTGAAATACAACCGTAGATTACGGTTGGTGTGATTTGCATTCGAATTTATAGATTTTCAATCCAATAAAAATTAAAAAACACTCAATGACCAAAAAATTCAAAACAGAAGAGAAGATGGGGTGTCAAAAAACAACAGAGGATTGGAACCTAACCGGAAGAATGATCATGGATCACATCCAGTGTAAGATAATTGATAACGCCAAATTATGAAGCATGATCAAGGCGTAAACTGAGCAATATTGATCCGAGCAACTGCACATTGAAAATGATCAACCTCCGGAAAAATGATCAAGTAAACATAGTTCCGGAAGCATGTAATTTATGAACTAAGTTACGGACAAATGCTTTTGGAATGGGGATTCAACGCCTATAAGGGCTCAATGATTGAAAATTCAATCGACACAGACCAAGAATACACAAACATGACAATTTCATGATCATGCTTCCTAGTTAAGACCCACCCGCTCTAAATACATCAAAGCAATCCATTTCCAGCGGATACAGACTAAATTTTGCACTCAATAGGGTAGGAACGATAAAAAAGTATGCTCTCTTGATCATTGTTCCGATAGATTGGCCACCACAAGTGTCCACTTAGACAAGTCAAAAGCGACTTAGAAACCGATGTTGAATTCCGATCTGTGGATAAGCTGTATAAGTATAATGATCATGCTTTCGAACCAATAATGATCATGCTTACAATGACTTAATGATCATCGTTCTGATGTTCTGTGATCATGCTTTCTTAAGTTTAATGATCATAGTTTCGGAACCTTTATGATCATGCTTTCCAAGGCGGTTTATTTTAATGCTTTAAATTCAGCCACTTATAAGCAAAGTTACGTCCAGATCATTAGATCACTTAATCATTTAAGATCATATTAATCAAAAAGATCAGTTATTTAAAAGCCAATAAATTCTCTTTATTTATGATCATTCTTTCTTTATCATTCAGGAACTATAGTGAAATTACGGTTAGTGTGATACGGATCAAAAATGAAACCAGAAGAGAAATTGTTAATTAAAGCACGAAGCCACAAAGATGGTCATTTATTTGAGGTATCTGAAACAGCCGTTGAATGGATAGAACAATATCAACACTTCAAAGGTGTCACCAAAAGCATAGTTGAGCTTCTTAACCTAATTTCACTTCGTGGGTTTAGCAGTAAAGACGGGTACGTTTCCACCACTGAGATTATTGAATCAACCGATGGTCAAGTCACTCGCGCAGCCTTACAGCAAAGGCTGAGAGCTGCAGTTAATATCGGATTGTTCAAACAAATCCCCGTTCGCTTTGAAGAAGGCCTTGCTGGTAAAACCATGTTGCATCGCTTTGTGAACCCAAACCAATTGATATCGGTGCTGGGTGCCACCAGCTTAGTGACAGAAAGCGTGAAGCAAAATGAAAAGCAAAAGCGCTCTAAAGCCCTAGCTCAAACCAAAGTAAACAAGCGCTTACTGAATGAACATGGGTTGAATACCCCACCAACGATGAAAGATGAAGCGGATCAATTCATTGTTTCGCCAACCAATTGGGCGGGGATTATTGATCAAGCGTTAGCGCCACCTAGAACTCGTAAGAGCTACCAGAAATCCATGGTTTCGATCTCTGGCACTCGAGCTGTGATCGAGACAAGATCTTCTAAAAATATCATGACCGTTGACGATCTGATGACGTTATTCGCGTTATTCACGCTCACCGTTCAATATCATGATCACCACCAAGATGATTACCATCTAGACGCGAAACACACGCCGAACAAAACACCACTCTACATCACTGATATTTTGTCTTTACGTGGCAAGAAAGACAGCGGCCCTGCTCGTGATTCGATCCGCGACAGTATTGATCGTATCGAATTCACGGATTTCCAACTGCACGAGCTTACAGGCCGTTGGCTTAGTGAGAACATGCCAGAAGGCTTTAAGAGTGATCGTTTCCGATTCTTAGCTAGAACCATTACAGCATCGGAAGAAGCGCCTACAGAGGGCTCTGACGGCGAAATTCGCATTAAACCGAACCTATACATCCTGGTTTGGGAACCTTCGTTCTACGAAGAGCTGCTGACGCGTGACTATTTCTTCCTATTTCCGCCAGAAATCCTGAAGCAACATACCTTGGTTTTCCAAGTGTATTCGTACTTTAGAAGCCGCATGGCACGTCGCCATTCAGATAGCATGTTGCTCAGTGAGCTCAACCAGAAATTGGCGCGTAACATCGATTGGCGTCGTTTCTCGATGGATCTGATCCGCGAGCTCAGAAAATTGGGTGAAGTCGGGGATCAAGAAGATACCTTCCTGGTTAATCTATGGGGTTATCACTTGACGATCACCGCGTTGATCGAAAAAGGGAAAACGACCGATTATCAGGTAGATATCAAATGTAATGTGGAAGAAGTATTACGTTACTCAAGAGCGCGTACCACTAACGCAGGTAAGCGTAATATGGCACCAACGCTGCCGAACCCACTTCGTAACGAAATGGTGTCTAAGCAGAAACTGGAAGAGCTGTCTGAGATTATCGACGGTGAGTTTGAGCCAATTCAGCGTAAAGCACCGTCGCCAAGAGGCAAATTGGGACGTCGAGTTAAGCAGCGTAAACACTCTGTTGAGATCAACGCTGACGAGATCATGATTACTCTCTCTAAATATACCTCTGCAGAGGCTCTAGAACGCAGCATAACGGCTTTATCTGCTATGACAGGGCACTCACATGCCTCAATCAAAGAAGAGTGCTCAGAGCTCATTGAGAAGCTTGATTGGTTGAGAGTAGGGGAGGACGTTATCCCATACGAAACACTGAGTCGCTTGATTGAGCTATATAACGACCGAGATAGCACCAGCAATCGACATCTGTCCATTGAACGTTTGATCTCTGGTTTAGCGGTGCGTCGTAAAGTGTGTAAACAAGTTCATGAAGGTCATTTAGACGAAAACGTGTTCCTTGCGCTCGATGAAATGGCGATTGGCCACTAGTCATTATCCTATCGCGATAAGCCTGTTTTACCGTCGCTGAATGGATAGTTTTGAACACATTAGGTGCTGATTAAAATCGCACCTAACGCTGACAAAGTGATGACAAAGTAGCGCATCTAGTTGATTATTATTTATCCCGAATAGACAACCTTTGTCCTTTCTTGTGATTAATAGATTGGCTCATATTTTGTTACATCATACTGAATAGATTTTTGCGAGTTCCCAAGGGACTCGCTTTTTTTTGCCTAAAATTCAATAGCTTACATAGTTAAACGCCGAAGCATGATCAAGGCTCGGTCATGCTTTCTACGGATCTAGCTCTGGTGAGATTCTGATTTGATGCTTGATCGAGAAGGGCTTGATCAGTGGAGATGGCGTTGAATAATGCCTTGATCATCGTTTCGGAGATGGGTTGCCATAAAGCGTACATGCGACTCGATCAATTTTTCAGACTCTGCTTTCCAACGTGGTTCTTGCTGTTGGTTCGTAAACTCCAAAGCCAATACACACAAGTGTTGTAGCCGCTGTGTACACCACTCTTGCAATCCTGCTTCTGATTTTGGGTCACATGACACCGCTTGCAGCTTACTGTAGGCAAACATTAGGTATTGGTAGGCTTTATCTTGATGGCTTGAGCTGCTGGCCTCCTGCGAAGCCAACTCCGGATTCGATGAATCCGCGAGGTGGCGATAGAAAGTAAAGATTCTCAGGCATCCGTCTAGCCAACATGCGATGCCTTTGCTCTGCTCATCCGTGATCAATGGCCCCCAGAGCGCATCTGGAGGCGTTAAGATCAAAGGTTCTAACCGGTCCACTTGATCATGCTTTCGGTCTTTGTACCAATCTCCGATCCGCTCTAACCAAGTGTCTAGTTCATTCATGCAACGTTATCCCACTGTTTTACAAAGTGATTATCAGAAACTTGTTTGATTTCATGCTGTATTTCACTGCTCTGCTCTCGAATACGATCAGCGTCTATTGAATAGTTTGGCTCATTTTTGACGAGTTCGCCAAATGGCAGATCGGGATCTGGTACCGCAGAGATCAACAACTTAGTGTACGGGTGTTGTGGATTGGTCAAGATCGACTGGGTTGATCCCCACTCGACGATCTGCCCTTTGTACATCACCGCCGTCTCTTCAGCGATGTAATGTGCCGTGGCAAGGTCGTGGGTTATGTACAAAAAGCCTATGCCTAACTCTTTCTTCATTTTTTGCATCAAGTTCAACACGCCAAGTCGAATCGAAACGTCCAACATCGAGGTGGGTTCGTCAGCAAGAATAACCTCAGCGCCAACGGCCAGTGCTCTGGCTAGGTTAACCCTCTGTCTTTGGCCCCCACTGAGCTCGTGCGGGTATTTGGCTAGCGTTTCGATGGGTAACTCCACCAGCGTTAATAACTCTTTGAGGCGCTCTGTGAGAGCCTGTTTAGTGGCTACCTGTTTATGGATCTTAAGTGGGCGCGTTAAATGGTGATCAATAGTGTGAGTGGGATTGAGTGAACCAAAGGGGTCTTGAAAAACCATTTGCACACGGCTGCGATAATCCAAGATATTTTTACGGCTTTTCAGAGTAGAGATGTCTCTGCCTTTGAACAGTATCTCTCCCTCTGTCGCAGGGTAAACCTTGGTCATCAATCGTGCGCAGGTGCTTTTCCCGCAGCCAGATTCTCCGGCTAAGCCGAAAATCTCTCCTTAGCCTATGTGAAAGCTAACGGATTTGATTGCATTGAAAGAGGGGAAAATGAGAGTTGGATCAAACCACATTTCTTATGGGGAATCTTTTAAATATAATTGCAGAAAATGGCTTTGGCAAAGTTTAAATGAGGCATTTATTAATTAGCTTTGTGAAGCGTTGGAATCATCACACTTCAGTACAGAATTTCTTAACAAGCGAAAAAGCATTTGCTACAGATTACCTGTCCATTACATGGTGCTTTTCGGAGGAAAACATGTCCATTAATTCTATCAACCATGATGAAATGACAAATATTGCAAACAAGTGGGATGCTGAAGAAGAAGTATCTTTCAAACCAGAAAAGAAAATGAAGTCTGCTGAAGCTCGTCGTCGTATCGAGACTCTAAGAGAAATTAGAGAAAGCGGTTTGAGTCTGGAAGAAGCGAGGGAGCTAGGTCTTATTCACTAATAATCCCCATTGCATTTAGAAGGGTGGCACAACGCCACCCTTTGATTTATAAGTGTTTTTTCATGTTTCCTATCCAGATTTAATCAACTCCTTGATTCTTTGGCTCACTGTTCCGTTTAGCCTATCCCTTGTGATATTACGCTTTTCAGATGAAAAACACGCACATGGCATACTCTTGAACTAAGTTGTTTGACAGCAATATTCAACGCCACTAATTTTAAAGTTAACGCAAAAATATGCGATGTCGTTGGTAAGGAGAAAGCTATGTCTAATTCTGTGGCTCACGCGAAAGAGGTGCTGTTTTATGAACCTGAAGATCCAAACGGATACCTTTCAAACTTTGCAGCTTGTCCTATCGAGGTTGGTGACCAAATTTGGGCTACCAGCGAACATTATTACCAAGCGATGAAGTTCTCCTCTCAAGCGTTACGCAATATCATTCTCGAAGCCAGAACGCCCGCAGAAGCCTTTTCCTTAAGTCGTGATTATGAAGACCAAGTACGTGAGGATTGGTACGATATTCGTGTTGAAGTGATGGAGTTCATCGTGGCCGAGAAGTTCAGACAGAATCCGCAGTTTGCTTTGTTTCTTACTAATACGGGTGATTCAGTGATTAAAGAACATTCTCACAAAGATAGTTTTTGGGGGGATGGGGGCGATGGAACTGGCGAGAACCGTTTGGGCGAGATATTGATGGCGGTGCGACAACAGCTGCGTACTCAGCAACTGCATTTAATTGCTTCGCACTGATTCGTCGATTCAGATAGCGGCATGCTTATCATTACTCCTTAGACGCATTTAAAAGGCCGCCCTGCTATCTAGTATGAAGCAGGGCGGCCTTTTCGGTTTTAGAGAGTCAGGCATCAACGAGAGTTAACGTACGTGACTAAGCTATCCGTTGATAAGTTCTACGTTACGCTGGTGCTATAAGTAACTCTGTACGATGTCGTCAAGCTGTCCATCGTCTTTCATTTGGTCTAGGCGTTGGTTGATGAAGCTTTGCAGCTTAGGATCCATCTCAGGGTCAAACGCCAAATGGATAGGGTAGTTATTGATGACAGAACCAAACTCATGCATCTGGTAATCATCAATACTCAGTTTTTGCTCGTTTAGGTTGTATTTGATTCGTGATTCCATTTCCACAAACACGGTGTCGCCAGGTGCTCGGTTCAGGACACGAAACGCAGCAGTGTAATCTTTTACTCGAATCTCGTTGAGCTTGCCCTGTTGGATATAAGATTCCAAGTTCGGATACTCAAATCCTTTCAGCAATACCACGGCTTTCCCATCGAGATCATCGATTGTATTGAACTCAAATGGCTTTTTACCGCTGCTGAGTAATACGTGTTTTACATTGTAAATCGGGTCTTCAGATAGGTTCGCAGATTGAATATTCCCCCAACTAGGGCTGCCATAGGTAACCCAGTTTGGATTCTCTCTCGCATCGAGCTTGTCGATCATTCGATTAAAAGGGTAGGTGTGGTAGTTGATCTCATATTGGCTGTCATCAAACACGGCTTCCACAATATCTGAAACAATTCCTCTGTGAGATGACCCGTCAGTTTCGATTTGAAAAGGTTGCGCTTGGCTCGCAATAATGTAGTAGTGAAGAGGTTCGCTTGCAGAAGCATAACTGCTTGAAAACAAACTGACTATGGATGCAACGATAAGATGTTTTTTCATAACCTTCCCTAGTTATTTGATGAATGACTACTATTATACTAGTTGAGTAATTGTAGTTTGCTAGGATAACAATAATGGTAATTTGTGTATGGTGACAAAAGGAAAACGCTACGTTGGACTCTCCCGACAGTTGATCGGGATGATAATAGCGATCAGTACCTTATTCACAGTTATAGTGACAGGTCTCGGGTTGTATGTAGAGTACCAAAGTCGAGTTTCTTTTATCAGCTCTCAGATCGAGCAGGTCAAGGCTGGCTACCTTTCTGGTTTAACGGCAAGTTTGTGGGTTGAAGATCGAGAGCAATTGTTTGTGCAAGCCGAAGGCATCTCTCGCCTCCCTTCGGTCAGTTACCTTCTTATCGAAAGTCCCGATGAAAAAATTCTAGAGTTAGGTCAAAAGACCGAAGGCCAATCTTATTCTCAGTCTTGGGAAATGGTGCACCAGATGGGCGGCACAGACTTCCCGTTGGCGACGCTCACGGTGCAATCAGACTTGAGCATGATCCTAGATGACTTTGAAGAACGAGTGTTATTGTTGCTCGCCTTCGAAGCCGTTAAAATCTTCTTGTTGTCTCTCGTATGTTTAACCATCGTCTATCGTCTTGTCGTAAAACGTTTGATGACTATGTCTTCCCAAATCAACCAACAACAGGTCGAAGACAACAAACCGCGCTTTATAACGCCAACTCACTCTACTTACAAAGATGAGATATCGACTCTAGAGAGTAGCTATAACCGATCGGTAGAACGTATTCGTCAACAATATCAAGAGCTGGAAAAAGCCAAAGACGTTGCTGAGGTGGCCAACCGCAATAAAAGTGAATTTCTTGCCAATATGAGTCACGAAATCCGTACACCAATGAATGGGATTATCGGGTTGTCGTCTTTGCTCTCTGAAATGGATATGCCGAAAGAGCAAAAAGAGTACATCAACATGCTCAACACCTCTTCGCTTACGTTGCTCGACTTAATCAACGACATTCTCGATTACTCGAAGATCGAAGCGGGGCGACTAGAGCTTCAGCAAGAGCCGATGAAAATGATGGGCATTGCGGCCGACGTTGAATCAACCTTTCGAGTGAAAGCTGAACAGAAAGGGCTTCGATTCCAATTAGCGATCGACCCTAAGATCCCAACCATGGTGATTGGCGACGGTATACAACTAAGACAAGTCCTAAATAACTTAGTAGGTAACGCGATTAAATTTACCGAGCATGGCCACGTCACGCTCTCGCTTCGTTTGGAAGAGGTGGTTGAGCCTGAGCAAAAACTCAGAGTGAGGTTCGAGGTTGTCGACAGCGGTATCGGTATTGCAGAAGACAAACAGAAATCGGTGTTCGATAAGTTTCAACAAGCCGACGGCAGTACCACACGTATTTATGGAGGCACAGGGCTTGGTCTAACAATATGCGAGAAGATAGTGACATTGATGGGCAGCAAGCTTGAACTCACCAGTGTTGAAGGTAAAGGCAGTACCTTCTATTTTACGGCTGACTTTGACCCGTGTTTAGAAGCCGATGAAAGCAATATCGATTTCAATAAGGTTTCGGTTCTGCTTGTGGATGATAGCCAGCTGAACATGCGTATAACGTCTACACAGCTTCAATCCTTTGGCGTTAAGTCTGAGTGCTGTGAAACGGCAAACCAAGCGTTAGAGTTGGTTTCAGAGTCTGTGGCTAAGTCATCACCTTATGATCTCGTTCTGATAGACAAAGTAATGCCGTCCGTTGATGGCTTTCAACTGGCGAGAAGCTTAGTTGAACGCTTTGGTAGCGAGTGTCCCAAGTTAGTGATGATCTCTGCTGACCCTAGAAAGCAAGATGAAGCTCGTGCTAAACAAGTCGGTTTTGTTGCCTACATTGCGCGTCCTTACCAAGATAATCAGCTTAAATGGACCATCAGTGAGGTACTCGCGAGAGCGGCTGATACTTCAGTCTTTACCTATCCGAACAGAGGAGAGGTTGCGTTTAAAGACAATGAACCTGTGCCGTTAAGTAAACCTGCAGCGGTTGTTAAAGATGCTCCCATTGTCTCTGTAAACGCCACACCAGCCGATAAACAAGCTCCAATTCAAGCAGAGTCAAAACCTGTCGCAGTTGCCGGAGAATTTAGTGGTACAGTTTTAGTTGTTGAAGACTCGCGAGTAAACCAACAAGTCGCCAAGATGATGCTCAAGAAGCTTGGCTTTGAGGTTGATATTGCCGACAACGGTGAAATTGGTGTCGAGAAATTCAAAGCCAACGAATACGAGATGATTTTTATGGATTGTCAGATGCCGGTTCTCGATGGCTTCGAAGCGACCAAGCAGATCCGAGCGCTCGAAGAAGGGGCTGCAAAGCATATTCCAATCATTGCGCTGACGGCCAACGTCGTGCAGCGAGACAAGCATTTGTGCTTCGATGTAGGCATGGATGAGTTTTTACCTAAACCGGTTAACCAAGGCAAACTGAGAGAGATCGTAGCGAGTTTCTTGTCGAAAGAGACGGAATCAAACAAAGAACATGAGCAGCACATTGTTTAGTTGAGTATCTCTAATCTTACTTTCATTAAAAGAGTAATGAGGCGAATTAGACATAGTCTTTTATGCCGTTGGTTATATTTGAAGTATCGTGTGAAAGAAATGATAAAGGTGGCCTGAAAAGACCACCTTTTTTGTATGTGTCGGTTTGAACTTAATCTCTATCGATTGCGAACGCAGACCATGCTTGACGTGTCGGCATCACTTCGATTCGGTTAATGTTGATGTGATCTGGCAAGGTTGCGATATAAAACATCTGCTCGGCAATATCCTCTGCTGACAACGGTGTAGTGCCTTGGTAAAGGTTGTCTGAAGCCGTCTGGTTACCTTTAGTTCTTACAAGAGTAAATTCCGTTTCTGCAATACCAGGGGAGAGGTCAGTCACTCGTACCCCTGTGCCTTGTAAGTCACAACGTAGGTTGTAACTGAACTGCTTTACGAACGCTTTGCTGGCACCATACACATGGCTTCCTGGGTAAGGCCACTGTCCGGCGATTGACCCAACATTGATGATTGAGCTTCCTGCGCCTTTTTTAATTAACGTAGGCAACAGCGCATGAGTAACATTAACCAAGCCTGTGACATTGGTATCGATCATAGTGTGCCAGTCTTTCAAGTCCACATCAGGCGCGCCTTCTGGTGCCAAAGCTAACCCAGCATTATTGACCAATGCGGTAATCGATGAAAATTCAGCGGGTAATGAATCAATGGCTTGTTTTACGGCGTCTGCGTCTCGAACGTCGAGTTGAATTACATGCACAGGCACCGTTAATTCTTCCTTTAGGTCGAGTAGCCTTTCGATTCGACGACCAGACAGCACTAACGACCAGTTATCTTCTGCGAAACGTTTTGCTGCCGCTTTGCCGAAACCAGAGGTTGCCCCTGTAATGAACGCTATCTTATCCATAAATACATCCTTCTAATTTGAAATTAACATAAGTAGTGCCATGCCGATCAAAATCGGCGCGGTCGTTGTTTTTGCAGACAAGTTCGGTACTGATAGATACAGTTTTTGCCCCAGTACATTGCCAATCAAAGCTGCCGGTAATAGCCATAAACCTGTGATGAACGATTCTTGGTTAAATGCGCCAATCCATATGAAGCCGATCAGTGAAATCGCTGAACTCAGCAGAAAAAACACAATCGCGGTGGCTCTCTGTTCACTGGTTTTAATGGTCAGGTTCATCAAATACGTCACTAATGGCGGACCTCCTGAAGAAGCGGTGGTCATGCTAAACCCCGAAATGGCTCCCGCCCAAAACGCGTGTCGTTGGTGCAACCAAGTGAGGCGTAAGTCCAAAATAATCAGCGTGCCAGCGACCAAAGACATCATCGCGATAAAGGCCTTCAAGCCTGATTCCGATATCGTGCTAATGAAATACAGCGAGAAAGGCACCGCAACCAACATGCCAATACACAGCGGCGCAATAAGCCGGATATTGATGGTGGTTTTACTTCGCTTGAGCAGAGGAAAGGCACTTAAAAAGTCCAACAAGATAGCGATGGTTACCGCTTGCAATGGTGGAACAATAAAGCTGAGGGAAAGCGCTACGATAATCGCAAACCCAAATCCTGAATAGCCTCGAACTACTCCTGCAAACAGAATCAATGTCATCGCTAATCCTAATTCCACTCTTGCTCACCTCTTTGCTTTTGATATTGCTGCTGCGTTAATTAGCGTTCGATGAGACCTGTCTCGTCTGCCTTTCAATCTATTCACACCTAAGAGTTTTGAATAGAGCCAGATCGACGATTGGATTGGGTCAGGCAGTTTGTTGGATCGGGGATGAGACTTGGGCTGATGTACTGGCCCAATGTTTTGTTGAAACTGACACTATGACCTCCGCCCTGTTTGGGATGAAGATTATTCCATCCGATAGCGCAGCCTTTTCAATGTCGTGTTTTGTGTCTTTCATTCTCGAAGACGAGCCAAGCACGAGCGGCTGTGAATCTAGTGTTGTTAATGGAGACGATGAAATGGAAGTATCAACAGAACAGCTTGTGAACCAAGATATTATCGACCTCGACAAGAGCGTATTTCATTCTTGGTCGATTCAAGAAGCAGCGGAGCCTATCGCCATTGCGGGTGGGCAAGGATGCAAAATGTGGGACTACGAAGGTAAAGAATACCTTGATTTTAGTAGCCAACTGGTTAACACCAACATTGGTCATCAGCATCCACAAGTGATCAAAGCGATTAAAGATCAGGCTGATTCATTAGTGACCGTTGCCCCTGCGACCGCCAACCTCACGCGTGGTTTGGCGGCTAAGCGTATCTTGTCGAAAGCGCCAAGCTCGTTTAAGAAGGTGTTCTTTACCAATGCAGGGGCAGATGCCAACGAAAATGCGATTCGCATGGCGCGACAATTCACAGGGCGCGACAAGGTGCTATCTGCTTACCGTTCTTACCATGGCAATACAGGTACTGCTATTGCTGCGACGGGGGATTTTCGTCGAATTCCAAACGAGTATAGCCGTGGGCACGTTCACTTCTTCAATCCATTTCTCTATCGAAGCGAATTCAACGCGGCGACTGAGGCAGAAGAGAGTGAGCGTGCCCTGCAGCATTTAGAGCGAGTGATTGAATGCGAAGGACCAACGGCGATTGCGGCGATTATCCTAGAGACGATTCCGGGAACGGCTGGTTTTCTCATTCCGCCCAAAGATTACCTTATCGGCGTGCGTGAGCTGGCAACCAAACATGGCATTCAGTTGATATTCGATGAAGTCATGGTCGGCTTTGGCCGCACGGGTAAGTGGTTTGCGTTTGAGCACTTTAATGTAGTGCCGGATCTGATTACTTTCGCGAAAGGGGTGAACTCGGGTTATGTGCCGGCTGGTGGCGTGGTGGTCAGCGAACCGATCGTTGAGCACTTTAAGTCAAACTTCTTTATGGGCGGCTTAACGTACTCTGGTCACCCTTTGGCGATGGCTTCTATCGTTGCAACGCTCGATGTGATGGAGCAAGAGGGCATTGTCACACATGCTGATAACGTCGGTAACAGCGTTCTAGGGCCGCTCCTACTGAGCCTTCAAGAGTTGCACCCTATGATTGGTGATGTGCGCGGTAAAGGGATGTTCTGGGCGGTTGAGCTGGTGGAAGATCGTGAAAGTAAAACACCTTTAAGCAATGAAAAAATGGGGCAATTGAAAGCGCAATTGACCAAGCGAGGCCTGTTGACCTTCATTGTGAATAACCGCATTCACGTTGCGCCACCTTTGGTTATTCAGCCAAGCGATATAAAGAAAGGCGTTAAGATCATTGATGAAGTGTTGTTTGAACTCGCTTCTTAAGTCTCCAATAAGATAGCCAGCACAGCAACCAAGGCACTTTGACAAAGAATTCCCCGTTCTTTTCAACGTGCCAAACCTAACCTTCAGAAACGACAAAAGAGCATCGATTGATGCTCTTTTTACGTTCTTTCACTAAATCAGTCTGGTCAAACTGCTATTAAGTGATGCTAGATCTTCATCACCTCTGACAGCTCTTTGATACCGGGTGCGATCAGATCTTTGTCGATGGCGTGAAAGCCCAATCGAAAATAGGAATTGGGGTCATATTCTGACAATGCTTCACAGCCCGATTCCGTTTCGGTATTCGTCATAAAGTGTGAATACCCTGTCTCAATCAAAATCCCTTTTTGTGCGGCTCGTGACGCTAAGCGTTGGCTATTGATGTGACTGGGCGTTTGTAGCCACAGAGAGTTGGCCTGCTCGCTTTGAGCCAGTCGCTTGCAGTCAGGTAGGTACTTCAAGACCGCATCGTTGATCAGCTTCCAGCGCTGGCGTGTGTTTTCCCTAAAGCGCCTCACAAAGCTGTCGTAGTAGCCTTGTTCAATAAAGTGCGCCACTTCCATCTGAACGCGGCTTGGTGCGTGTCGATACATCAAGCGACGCAGTATTCTAAGATCGTAGATTAACTCTTCAGGTGCCACGATGTAGCCTAACCTCAAGCCGGGTGCCAGTAGCTTAGAGAAGCTGCTGACGTAGATGACTCTCCCTTCCTTGTCATTGGCTTTTAGCGCGGGTTTAGGATTCCACTCCACGTTGCACTCGGCGTCATAGTCATCTTCGATAATTACCGCGTCATTGGCTTTGGCCATTTCAAGTAACTGAGTTCGACGCTCATCACTCATGGTGACGCCGGTTGGAGCTTGATGGCTAGGCGTGACATAGAAGTGATCACACAGTGAAGAGTGCTCATTGAATCTCAATCCTTGTTCATCCACTTGATGCGGGTGTAACTGCGCGCCAGAGAGATTGAAGATGTGATTCGCTTCTTTGTAGCCGGGGTTCTCGACTCCGACTCGACTCTGATGGTTCATGAGCAAAGTCGAAATCAAATACAGCGCATTCTGCGAACCTAAGGTTATGAGGATCTCATCACTTTGGGCATGAATACCGCGCTGTGGGAGCACCCTTGTGCGTATCTGTTCGACCAGCATGTCGACGTCTTTATCGACCTTGTCGCAAAGCCAGCGGTGATCATGTGGGTCTGAGGTGACCTTTCTTGTCGCTTCTCGCCATTGAGCTAATGGGAAGTCATTGATAGAGGGTTGGCCAAAAATAAATGGGTATTGGTAACAACTCCAATGCGAGGGTTTGACGATGCGTGGGTATTGGCCCAATTGCAGCTTAACGCGTTTGCTCCAATCCGGTGCATTGTCGCTGTCGGTTGATTCAAAATGATCCAAACTCGCGTCGATTGTGTCACTCGGTTTTTGATACTTTTCTGAAAGGTAATAGCCACTGCGAGGTTTACTGATGAGGTAGCCATCGTCGAGCAAACTGTCGTACACCAAGGAGACAGTATTGCGTGAAACACCCAATTGGCTAGACAGCTTACGACAAGACGGAAGCGCTTGTTCAGCCGGAAAAATACCATTCAATATCGCCGTCACCAAATAGCTACGTACTTGTTCTTGCAGGCTTCTTTTGGAATCAAACTCGATGAAACAATTGTGATTTATCGCCATGAGATACAGTCCTTATTCTCAGTGAACCTCAGTCCAATTTGTATAAAAAAGCAAGAAATGCGCCAGAGTTCATATTGATGTTCTAGGGACAGTTTTTTGCTATCTCAAACCCGAAAGTTACTTTGTCCCAAACTAGAAAATCGCTCTGTCCCAACCTGAAAATTAAATTGGCTCTACGTCTTCGATGCGTTCCGTTCATAAAGTAAAGGCAGGCAAATAATCTCGATAAGGAAAGCGTATGAAACAGGGAATGACGATGAAGGCATGGGTTTCAACAGCGGCAGCGACAGTTGTACTGGGTTGTTTTGGTGTTGCACAAGCGTCGGAGCTTGCAGCCATCGAAAAGCAAGGCTTCATGAAAGTGGCGACAGAAGATAACTACTCTCCATTCAACTATATCGACCGCGGTAAGCCTGCGGGGATTAACAAAGATTTGCTTGATGAGTTACGTGAATATTCGAAGTTCGATATTGAGCAAGAGATCTTACCTTGGACAGGGTTACTCGCTTCGGTATCAGCCGGTCAATATGATGTGGCGTTAACTGGCGCGATCATTACCGATGCTCGCTTGAAGGCCTTTGACTTCACACCACCGATTGCTTCAGCGCAGCATTACTTCTTAACCAGAGCTGATGCGGAAGACATTAATACGGTAGCGGATTTAGATGGAAAAACCGTGGGCTTACAAGCGGGCAGTGCTTTGCTAGAAAGGCTTCCAGAGCTAGAAGTGATGCTCGAAGCACAAGGCAAGTCTTTGGGTAAAGTGGTGCAGTATCAATCCTACCCAGAAGCGTATTCCGACTTGGCGATCGGCCGAATAGACTACGTGATCAACAGTGTGGTTTCTGTTAACGAGGTAGTGAAATCCAAAGCGAAGGTGTTCAAAAAAGGCGAGGCGGTGTCTGGTCCTGGTTTCGTGAGCTGGCCTGTTCCTAAAGAGAACCCTGAGCTTTTGGCTTATTTAACGGAATTTTTCCTGCACCTAGAGCAAACAGGAAAAATGGCGGAGTTGCAGAAGAAGTGGTTCGGTGAGTCGTTCGACCAACTGCCTTCAGAGGCCATCACTTCCGTTGAGCAGTATCACAAGCTAACAGCAGTCCAATAGATGGATAAGCATGCGCTGACACAAACAGTTAACGGCTGTTTGTGTCCATGCCAATGGGTTCAAAGCGGTTTAACTCATGAGTCATTTGCGCAAAACCTATCGAAAGAAGTCGCTTATCAAAGAGGTCGTTTATGGATTATTACGCTTGGGAACAGTTGCTACAGGGCGCGTGGGCTACTGCATGGATATCGGCAGTCTCGATTGTATTAGGTGTCGTCATCGGGCTAGTCATTGCTTTAATTCGAATGATGAAAATCCCGTTTGTGGATCAAATGCTGGGTATCTATGTCAGCTGGGCACGAGCAACGCCTTTGGTGACACTGGCTCTGTTTATTTTCCTTTCTTTTCCGTCATTTGGCATCAATTTAGATAAACACGTTTCTGCTATTTTAGCTCTCACACTCAATACATCGGCATTCAATGCAGAGATTTGGCGCAATGCCTTTCTTAACTTTTCAAAAGGACAAATGGAAGCGGCAGAAGCCATTGGTATGAGACGTATCGCTTATTTTCGCCGCATCATGTTCCCGCAAATGGTGATCATGAGCCTACCAGCGCTAGTCAATGAGATGTCGTTCTTAATCAAAGGCAGCCCGGCGATTGCGGTGATCGGCATCGTCGACCTAACTCGTGTCACCAATCGAATCTCTGCGGTTACCTATGAACCACTTGGGCCGATTCTATGTGCCGGTGCCATTTACATGTTGATTATTGGCGTGTTGGTGAAGTTGCAAGCGGTGGCTGAAAACCGAGCTACTTATCTGCAGTAGTAAGTGTGGCTATCAGTAATCTACCTCAGTCACAGCTATCAACAACAACCACAGTTTAGCCGTCATGGCTACTTGGTCAGAAACACCATTTACCTGCTTGTGATGCGTTATTGAGCGGGTAAGTTTAAGGAGTAAATATGGAAGAATGGAATATTATCTGGCAACAAAAAGAGCTGTTTGCTTCAGGGTTTGTGACCACATTTTATCTTTTTGTTTCGTCTTCAATCTTGAGTTTCATCATTGGCATCGGTTTGTTGTATTGCCTCGAAAACTCAAAACTTGGTGTGAAGTACACCATCAATAGTTTGATAGGCATGATGCGCACCTTGCCGTTTCTTATCTTAGCGTACCTGCTCTATTACGGGTTGCCGCAGGTTGGTATTCGACTCGATGCGATTACAGCGGGAATCATCGCGCTAAGTCTCTATCACGGTACCTATTTTTGTGAGATTTTCCGAGGTGTTCGTAAAGGATTAGAGCCAGGTTACATCGAAGCGGCGCACGCTTATGGCTTCTCTAAATTCAAAACATTTACCCGAGTTATTACCCCAAATGTGTTGTTTAAGTCGGTTCCACTGATCACGAACCAACTCATCATCTGCTTAAAAGACACTGCGTTTCTTAGCATCATCACCGTCGCAGAAATTACCGCGGCCGCCAACAGCATTCAATCAACGTACTTCATCCCATTGAATGCGTTCATCATTGCTATCGCGCTCTACTGGGCCGTGAGTATTGCACTTGAAACCATCACCAAACGAATCCAAACCAAAGTTGAACTTAGAGGACTTAGCCATGCTTAAACAATCAGAGATTATTGAAACGGAAGCACCGATTAACCCTTCTTTGGGCGTGAATTTGGAAGTGATTGAGTGCGAGCCACTATTGGAAGAACGAGAGACGATCATCAAGGTTGAAAACCTGTCGAAACAGTTTGATGGCATCGAAGTACTGCGAGACATCAACCTCAACATCAACAAAGGCGATGTGGTGAGTATTCTCGGCTCGTCAGGTTCGGGGAAATCGACGCTACTGCGTTGCATGAACTGGTTAGAGCAGCCAGAGCGCGGCACGATTTTTATGGGTGATGAGCGTATTGGTATCAACTCTGAAACGGGTAAGCCACTCAAATACAAAGAGTTGGCGAAACTTCGAGAGCGTCTTGGAATGGTTTTCCAAAGCTTCAACTTGTGGCCGCATTTAACCGTGTTGCAAAACGTTATGGAAGCGCTGGTTCACGTTAAGAAGATAGCGAAATCAGACGCCGAAGAGATGGCACGTAAGCAACTCGATAAGGTTGGGATGTCGCACAAACTAGAGAACTACCCAAGCATGTTATCGGGTGGGCAAAAGCAACGTGTCGCTATTGCCAGAGCTCTCGCGATGGAGCCGGATGTGTTGCTGTTTGATGAACCAACGTCAGCACTCGATCCTGAATTGGTCGAAGAGGTGTTGTTGGTGATGAAGAAACTGTCGCAAGAGGGCTACACCATGGTGGTTGTGACACATGAGATGGAATTCGCGCGTCAGGTGTCGGATCAAGTGGTATTCCTTGAGAAGGGCATCTTGATTGAGAAGTCCAACCCAGAGAAGTTCTTCACTAACCCAGACTCACCAAGGGTAAGGCAGTTCCTCAAGCTTGATTCGTGAACTAGATGATCCACATCACCTTAATGTTTGATCGCTAAATCCAAAACTCCGACCTAATCAGTCGGAGTTTTTGTCTGTGCTCGTTTTTTCTTCCCAAACCCAAACTTAAACCTAAAACTAGGCAAATGGTTATGTGATGCTAACCAATACTGTCAATATGAATGACCACAGAGTCCGGTCGCCAGTATTCCAACTCGCAGTCCATCAACTCGCCATCTTGTTTGTAGTTCACTCGACAGATCTTAAGAACAGGCTGCCCCTCAGCCAAATTCAGCGCCTTGGCGACATGAGCAGGGGCAGAAGTTGGAATTACATCAAAACGCGAGCGTTGGGTCTCGTAGCCGTATTTTTCTCGGTAGATGCCTGTCAGCGACATGGTGAGGTTTTCTGACAACACCTTCTCAAACAACGGCGCTTTTAAGACGTTTTCAACAAACAGCACCGCTCGGCCATCAATAAAGCGTAGTCGCTCAATCACGTGTATCGGCGTTATCTGTTCTATCTCTAATGCTTTGGCGTAATCGCCCGCGGCCATCTCTGTGCGGGTGCTCAGCAGCCTTGTTTCTGCAATACGATGTTGTTCGCGAATCATTTGATGAAAGTGAGAGCGAGACAGCGGGTTGTAGCGAATTCGTTCGGGTGACACATACCAGCCTCGACGCTCTTCTCTGTATATCAGACCTTCGGTTTCTAATGACACCAATGCATCTTTGAGCGTGATTCGTGTGGTGGAAAACAGCTCACTAAGGTTTCTTTCGGATGGCAGTTTTTGCCCTTCAATGAAGATACCTGATTGAAGCTGCTCTCGAATACTCGCCTTAATTCTTCCTAACTGTGTCCCTGATTGCCCGGTGCCCAATGTTCTCATTACTGATCTAGTCCATAAGTTCGTGTGCTTAATAAGGTAAACCATGGAGTTAACAGGAATGTGACAGTAAACAATGGCTTATTGTCATATGAGTGAAATATAACTGCCACGTAAATGCACTCGAACTGTCAAATAACTTACGGCAAACCGTCACATTCCGGCTATAGCATACAAAACGAACTTACTGACCTAGTCCAGAAGGATAGAGACAATGAAAACTTTGCTTAGCCGTTCAACTGTATCGCCAGCTAAATTAATCGGTTCACCTGCAAAATTAATCGGCGCAACGCTAATAACGGCAACACTTTCAATGCCAGCGATGGCGAAGGATGCTGATCTTGAGTCACTGATTGAAGCCGCTCAAAAAGAGGGTGCAGTTTACAGTGTGGGTATGCCAGACAGTTGGGCAAACTGGAAAGGCACATGGACTGACCTGAAAGCAAACTACGGTTTGAAGCATCAGGATACCGATATGAGCTCGGCTCAGGAGATCTCGAAATTTGAAGCAGAGAAGAAAAACGCAACCGCTGATATTGGTGATGTGGGTTTCGCATTTGCACGTGTGGCAGTGAAGAAAAACGTCACTCAGCCATACAAACCAACCACTTGGAATGACATTCCAGACTGGGCAAAAGACAAAGATGGTCACTGGGCTCTGGCTTACACTGGCACCATCTCTTTCATTTCCAACAACAACCTTGTTGAAGATGCGCCGAAAACTTGGAGTGACTTACTAGAAGGTGACTACAAAGTCACAGTCGGTGACGTAGGCGTAGCAGCGCAAGCAAACAACGCGATTTTAGCGGCTGCATTTGCTAATGGCGGTGACGAGTCGAACCTAAAACCAGCGATTAAATTCTTTGGTGAATTAGCGAAGCAAGGCCGTCTGTCTTACACCGACCCAAGCATCGCGAATCTTGAAAAAGGCGAAGTGGAAGTGGCAATCATGTGGGACTTCAACGCACTGAACTACCGCGACAAGATCGACCGTGAGCGCTTTACCGTCAGCATTCCACAAGATGGCTCAGTGATTTCTGGTTACACCACCATCATTAATAAATACGCACAAAACCCGAACGCGGCGAAGTTGGCTCGTGAATACATCTTCAGCGACCAAGGCCAAATCAACCTAGCAGAAGGTTACGCACGTCCAATCCGTAGCAACATTACGCTACCTCAATCAGTTCAAGACAAGCTGATCTCAAACGAGCAATACAGCAATGTTCACCCAGTGACTGACTTCTCAGCATGGGAAAAATCAGCACGTCGCCTGCCACGTCAATGGCAAGAAAGCGTATTGATTCACCAGCAATAACCCCGCTTAACACGCCACCTTCAGTAGGTGGCTTTTAGAAACAAGCAATAGAGAATAGACCATGAGCAATAAGGTTATCCTTGTTGTTCTAGATGGACTGAACTATCAGGTAGCCCGTGATTGCATGGGCTACCTGAACGGTCTTCTAGAGCAAAGTGATATGTATGAGAAACAGGGCGATTTGCAGACAAAACAGGGCGATTCGTACAATAACCAAGGCGATTTGCGTAATAAACAGAGCACTTCGCAGAGCACGCAAAAAAACAAGCTGCGCGCCACGCTTTACCCTGTGCAGTGTGAGCTGCCATCTATGTCACGTCCACTGTATGAGTGCATCCTGACCGGTGTTCGCCCTGTTGAGAGTGGCATCGTCAACAACCAAATCGTGCGTTTGTCGAATCACGAGTCGGTATTTAGCTTGGCGAAGTCGCAGAACAAAGTGACGGCAGCTGCGGCATATCATTGGGTGAGTGAGCTGTATAACCGAGCGCCGTTTGACGCTGTGCGTGACCGTTTTACCAACGATGAAAGCATGAACATTCAACACGGCTGTTTCTACCATTGGGACCACTACCCAGATGAAGCCTTGTTCTTGGATGCAGAGCACTTGCGCGTGACTCATCAGCCTGATTTTTTACTGATTCACCCAATGAACATTGACGACATGGGACACAAGAATGGGCTGGATTCTCGCCAGTACCGTAATAGTGCTCGTGGCGCGGATATTTACCTATCAAACTATCTTGAGAAATGGGTAGACGATGGTTATCAAGTGATCATCACCAGTGACCACGGCATGAACAATGACTTGTCTCACGGTGGCATTCTGCCTGAAGAGCGTGAAGTGCCATTCTTTGTGATTGGCGATAAGTTCACACACCAAGCCTGTTCAGTGAAACAGACCGATATCTGCGGCAGCGTCTGTCAGTTACTCAACCTTGAACACGATAAATCTTACACTCAGGAATTGTTGGCCTTATGAGCAGTTCTGTAATTACGCAGAGCGATGGCTCTGCGCTTCAACCCAAAACCAAATCTTTGTTTCAACGCTTCAAGCCCGCTTTGTGGCTTGCGCCTTTCGCGCTGTTTTTCTATCTGTTCCAACTGGCACCTATGGTTTGGGTGCTGATCAACAGCTTCTTCTACGACGATGAGCTCTCTCTCGAAAACTATTCTGAAATATTCGATTCTGCCTTCATGATGCAGGCCTTCGGTAACAGTTTATGGCTGTCGATTTGGTCGAGCATTGTTGGTTTAGCGATCGCGACTCTGCTCGTCTCATCATTGCGCCGCGTTGATTCTAAAATCCGCGATGCGGTGATTGCCTTCACCAATATGAGCAGCAACTTCTCAGGCGTGCCTCTGTCGTTCGCATTCATCATCATCTTGGGCACCAACGGTGCGATCACCTTATTGCTCAAGCAGTATGGATTACTGGGCGATTTTGACTTGTACGGCAAGTGGGGTTTGCTGGCGATTTACATCTACTTCCAGATCCCATTGGCGGTGTTGTTGCTCTATCCAGCGTTTGATGCTCTGAGTGACGACTGGCAAGCCGCTTCGGCACTGCTTGGCGCGAAAACTTGGCAGTACTGGACCAAAATAGCACTGCCTGTGTTGTCGCCTGCCTTGTTCGGCACCTTCATCATCTTGATTGCTAATGCGATTGGCGCCTATGCGAGTGTGTATGCGTTGACCTCGGGCAACTACAACGTGATTACGATTCGTATCGCGAGCTTGGTATCGGGCGACTTGTTCTTAGAACCAAACCTAGCTGCGGCAATTTCAGTGATTCTGATGGCGATGCTGGCCTTCATCACCGTGATTAACCAATGGCTGATCAGCAAAAGCTACGCAGGGAAGAGAAAGTAATGAACACCGTAAATACTCGCTTTCATAAAACGGTTGTCTATTCGATTGTCGGCATCATGATGATCCCGATCTTAGCGACCTTTATCTACTCGATCTCTTCTCGATGGGGCGCAACGATCCTGCCGGATGGCTTCACGTTAGATTGGTACATCAACTTGCTAACAGATCCTCGCTTCTTACAAGCCTTTGGTCGTTCACTGTTTATCTGTGTCGCGGCGCTGTCATTGAGTGTGGTGCTGGTTCTGCCTGCGATTTTCGTGGTGTTTTACTATTTCCCGAAACTCGACAAGGTGATGAATATCCTGATCTTATTGCCGTTCGCGGTGCCGCCTGTGGTGTCATCGGTTGGCTTGCTTCAACTGTATGCTGATAGTGAAATTTCCTTGATAGGCACACCGTGGATCTTGATTGGTACTTACTTCACCATCGCACTGCCATTCATGTACCGCGCGATTGCCAACAGCTTTGAAGCGATTAACTTGCATGACTTGATGGACGCGGCACACCTGCTCGGCGCAAGCACCACCAAGGCGTTCTTGTTGATTATTCTGCCAAACCTTAAGAAAGGCTTAATGGCGTCATTGTTCTTGTCGTTCTCGTTCCTATTGGGCGAGTTCGTGTTCGCCAACATCTTGGTGGGTACACGTTACGAGACGCTGCAAATCTACCTATACAACATGCGTCAAACCAGCGGCCACTTCACGTCAGCCCTAGTGATGACGTACTTCCTGTTTATTTTCTTACTGACTTGGTTGGCAAGTCGTTTCAGCCAGGGAACAAAATAATGAGCTATGTAAATGCGAAAAACCTCACCAAGAGCTTTGGTGACAATACAGTGTTTGAAGACATTGAATTTTCCATCGAGAAGGGTGAATTCATTACTCTGCTTGGCCCGAGCGGCTGTGGTAAATCGACTCTACTGCGCAGCTTGGCAGGCCTGAATCCTGTTGATGGTGGCGAGATCTGGGTCAACGGTGAAGAGATTACTCACCAAGTGCCACAACAGCGTGGCATCGGCATGGTGTTTCAATCTTATGCCCTGTTCCCGAACATGACGGTTGAAGGAAATATTGCGTTTGGCCTGAAAATGAAAAAGCTTGCTGCTGACGAGGTTAAGCGTGAAGTCGCGAAAGTGATTGGGCTGGTGGACTTAACGGGCAAAGAGAAGTTCTACCCGCATCAGTTATCGGGCGGTCAACGCCAGCGTGTGGCCTTGGCAAGAGCTTTGGTGGTCAAGCCGCGTATTTTGTTATTAGATGAGCCGCTTTCGGCGTTGGATGCGAAGATCCGAAAGCACCTACGCCAACAGATCCGAGATATTCAAAAAGAGATGAACCTGACCACGATCTTCGTGACCCACGATCAAGAAGAAGCGATGATCATGTCTGACCGTATTTTCTTGATGAACAAAGGCGAGATCGTACAAGCAGGTACACCCGAAGAGATCTACACTCAACCAGCCAATGAATTTGTGGCTGGGTTCATGGGGCACTACAATTTGGTGCAAGCGAACAAGGCTAAGCAGTTGTTCGATATTGAAACCGAGTGGAAGGTGGCGATTCGACCTGAATCTATCTACGTTAAAGAGCAAGGCCGACAGTATGGCGAACACATCTCTGCGCCGAAAACGGGCACGATTCGCAACCATCAGCTCTTGGGCAACGTGATTCGCTACCAAGTCGACGTTGATGAGTGTGAACTGACGGTCGACTTGCTTAACCGCTCCTCTGAGCGACTGTTGGCAAACGGCAGCCAACTTGAACTCCTGTTTAACCTTAACGAAATTCAACCTGTGAGAGCCTAAGATGTTCAAACCTTTGTATGTATTTGATATGGACGAAACGCTGATCAATGCCGATGCAGCGATGCTTTGGAATGAGTTCTTGGTTGAAAAGGGCATTGCTACTGCGCCTAACTTTATCGAAGAAGATAAGCGCTTAATGGGCCTGTATTCGGAAGGCAAACTGAACATGGAAGATTACCTAGCATTCTCCATGCTGCCTTTAGCCGACATGCCAACAGAGCAAGTGACTGCGTTGGTGGAAGAGTGTGTTGAACAGCATATTTTGCCTAAACAGTTCAAGCAGTCGAAACCTTTGATTGAGCAGCTTGAGAATGATGATATTGATATGCTGATCATCTCTGCCAGCGTGACTTTCTTAGTGGAAGCTGTGGGCCGTAAGATTGGTATTGAGAACGCACTCGGTATTGATTTGATTGAAAGCCAAGGCCGCTTCACGTCTCAGATCTCAGGTGTACCAAGCTACCGTGAAGGTAAAGTAACGCGTTTAAAAGAGTGGTTAGACAATCAAGAAACCAACTACTCAGATATCCACTTTTATACGGATTCAATCAACGACTTACCTTTGTGTGAACACGCTGATTTTGCTTATTTGGTGAACCCGTGTCCGCGTTTGAAAGCGTTAGCAGATCAACCGAATTGGTCGATTCTCAACTGGGATTAACGCTGATCCCATCTTTGAATTATGTTCGCTTTAGAACGAAAAAAGCCGCTGATGAAAGCGGCTTTTTGATTCGTATTATTCTATTTCTAGTTTGTAACCTATCCCGTAAATGGATTTGATGTAGTCACATTTTTCATTTATCGAGACCATTTTTTTGCGTAAGTTTTTGATATGGCTATCGATAGTGCGATCACTGACCACTCTTCTATCGTCGTAGATTTTATCAATCAATTGATCGCGACTATAAATGCGGCCAACATTTTGATAGAGAAGGTGCAAAAGCCGAAACTCAGCTGGCGTTAAACTTAGCTTAATACCACATAGGACAGCGGTCATACTCAATTCATCAATATCAATGGCGTTCGTTGGTGACGTGGCTTGGGGCTTGTTGGAACGGCGCAAAATATTTTTCACCCTCACAACCACTTCTCTCGGGCTGTACGGCTTACATATATAATCATCTGCACCCAGTTCAAGCCCAACGAGTCGATCAATCTCTTCGACCTTGGCTGTCGCCATAACCACTGGGATGTCACTGAACGTTCTCAGCTCTCGATAAATATCCAACCCGTCTCGATTGGGTAGCATGAGGTCGAGAATAATGAGTTTAGGCGATGCTTGCTTTACCCAGTCAATGACAAGGTTACCATCGATAATATGATGACTTTCAAGGCCAGAGTGCTCTAAGTACTCACACAGTACACTTGCTAATGCAGGCTCATCTTCGACGACTAAAATCACGATTTTATTTCCTTTGGTAACGCTATGATGATTCGTAGTCCACCCAATTCTGAGTGGTCGGCAGTAATGTGTCCTTGGTGCGCTTCAACGATATTTTTACAGATAGATAAGCCAAGCCCAGAACCGCCACTTGATCGACTGCGCGATTTATCAACGCGGTAAAGCCTCTCAAATAAACGTGGAAGTGATGCATCAGGTACACCTGGATCACTGTCTTCAACGTTGATAAGAATACTATCACTAATGTCGGTAACATCTATCGATACATACCCATTATCGCCAGTGTATCGCGCGCTATTTTCTAACAGATTCACAAACAGTTGTGTCAGTAATCTCTCATCACACGAGGTAAACAGTGGCGCCGAATGGTCATAGTGCTTTGTTAATGTGATGTTTTTTTGTTCTAAACGGATCGAGTTTTGAACGATCACAGAATCAATCAGTTTATGTATATCAACGTTGTTTTTAACATTGAGGTTAAATCCGATGTCATACAGGGAGAGTTGGTGAAGATCCTCAACGAGTTGACCTAGTGTGATGATTTGTTGATGTAACGAGTCGATGTATTTTGGTTCAGGAGATCGGATACCGTCTTGTAGCGCTTCTAGTTCACTTCTAAGCACGGTGATAGGCGTTCTAAGTTCATGTGAAATATCTGATAACCACTGTTCTCTAAGTGTTTTCTGTTTTCTTAGTGTCTCGACAACACCGTTGAATATTCCGATGAGATCGGACAATTCATCATTGCCGCTTTTTTTAATGTAGAAATCGAGATCGCCATTTTCGATAGATTTGGCACCTTTCGACAAAGCACGCAATGGTTTCAAAAATCGCCTAACAAGAAACAAAGAGATAAGGAATGAAAGCAACACGGTAATCGATGCGATAGTGCTTACATGCGTCGTTTGTTGTTTGAAAAAGCTTTCTGCTAAAGGCCCTGATATTTCATCCATCTGGACGATGGAGATATACCCAATAACTTGATCATCCAGTGTTATTTCGACTAGTGCTTGATGCTGACCATCTTCAAGGTGATGTAGGTTTTCAGGCGGTCCAATTATGGCTCGCCCGTCTTGATCTAAAATGTTGAGTCGTTGCCAAATAGGTTGAAGGCCTGGCGCTTCCGGCTCTCTTAATGGTGGTGGCGATGGGTGTCTGTCACGAGGATGTGGTCGTGAGGGGCCGCTAATGCTACTGGCGATTAAATGTGGTTCACGCTCTAGCCGCCTCCACTTTTCGGAAGGTGAGTAATATTGCTTTAAGTTATTGGCGAGTTCTTGAGCTAGGGCAATCTCATTATTATTTGTGAAATCTTGGAGCCCTCTTTGAAAACTGGAGTTAATAAAATAGGTCAGTACAAAGAGCATGGTCACGCACACCATTAGTATTGAAACAAACAGTTTGGTGAAAATTGATATGCGCACGTTCTCTCCAGAAATTAAAGTGAATTAAGACGATAGAGTGAGTTAAGACAATAAAATGAGATAAACCAATATTAGCCCTCGATCGTGTGGGAAATATGGACATTGATTTCTTTATTCATCTTAGGCCATGTATAAGCACTCTTTTGTTAGAAATGAATAGCGAGCTGACAGGGTGCTATACCCCATCAGCTCGCATTGAATTATCACTATTTTAGGATAACCCTCTAACCATTATTGACGTCTTGGTGGTGGTGGCGGAACTTCCTCTTCCGATAGACCACCGCTTCCATCTGCGTCTAGTTTATCAAAGTCATCGGCGAGTGGACCTCTGAGCTCTTCTAATTGTAACTCGCCATCACCGTTTGCATCCATTTCTTCAAAACTTGGCATTTCTCTTGGACCTTCACGGCTTTCAGCACACGCTTGAAGCGCGAATGTCGATGTCAGTAAAAGTAATGCTGTCGTGATTTTTTTCATAATTTAATTCCTATTCGTAACCAAATATAAGTGTATTTCTTTGACGCAAATAGGTTAGCGATCAAATTAGCAGAGAAAATGGATAAATCTAGGAGATGAAAGTTAGCGTTTAACTTTAATAGGGCATCAGTTCATCAGTTCATCAGCCCATCAAGTCAGGTTGTTTAAACCTCCATTGTTTCTACATAGTTTCCACATTTTCTATTTTTATCCTAGTCCATTATTGAACTCATGAATTTAATGCCTTTAGCAATAAAGGCAGAAAGCTATCGTTGGTATTGAAATGGATTATTTTTTAGGAGCCGTAGAATGAAGGCAATGGTAAAAAAATCAGTCGTTGTCTCTTCTACGTTGTTGGTTGCTTCTTATAGTAACGCTGCGCTTTATAGGGTGGTTTTGGAGGAATCACCAGTAGAAACTGAATCGGTGTATGGGGTCGCAGTTGAACCAGAGCTTGGTACAACGGATTGCTTTAGTACCAGTTGTGGTGACACCGACTACGCATTCGCAGGGGAAGCTCAAAATGCAGAACCAGGTTTTTCCTTTAAAGAGGAGGTCCCCTTTGGTATCGATAACACGTTCTACTATTTGGATTATGACGATATCTATAGCTACTGCACGAGCGAACTTGGCTACGCGACTTGTGAAGCTTGGAGTTCTTTATTGTGGTATGGCGATGATGATGCGGGCATTGGAGGCTTGAAAAATGAGCGTGATGCGTATTACGGGCTGAGCTATCAGACCAATTCCACGGCTTTTTATGATTCTTCTTCGCTAAGCGAGATCCCAGATGTTGGCAGCAACCCACCTGATGTGAGCAGTTATAGTTATTCCTTTGTTGATGGAACAGAGGAGAAGGTCATCACTAAAGTTGACGAGAATGGTTTTGTTCTTGGTAACACCAGCAGTGGTTACTACAGTTATAACAACCAATATATTCAGTTGTATAGGCAGCGTGGTTACTACGATACAGGCACTGAATTTACGGTTCTCCAACCTGAAGCCGATACCAGCATTACGATCAGCGATGCTGACGGCGAAGCGAATATAATCTCCCAAATGGGAAGAACGATGGCTTTTGACTCTTTCAGTTATGGAGGGGAAAGCTATGTGGTCGGAAGCGCGTCCGTTGCGACTTTTTATTACAGTGATGGATACAAAGATTATGACTCTCCGTACACATCCGACAGTGATGCTGAGGATCTAGATAATTGTATCGATGAAGATATTGAGCCTGCTTTATATCCAGAGTGTCAGAACTTTGCTTTTGCTAATCGAGCTTTTGTCTGGAATATAACCGATGCGAATGGTCCCAATGATGATGGAAACCGTTTTGCAGTATCCGATTGGGAAACCAGTTCGACCTATTACTCTTACAACGATGATGAAGCTTCAGCACAAGCGAGTGTGAGGGCTGCAACGATTTCGTCTAGAGGGACATATAGCTCTTATCCTGTTTTAGTTGGTTACAATACGGAACTAGATGATTCAGATAACTTTCTTATGCAGGCTGCTGTGTTTAGGCCAAGCAGTACGTCAAATTTCAGCGTTTCGGAAAATGCTTGGACGACTACATTTATCGCTAATGCGACGGTAGAAGTGAGTGATTCATACATTCACAGTAATTCTGTCGCAACAGACATTAATGAAAACATGATGGTTATTGGTTATGCAAAAAGAGATGGTGATTATCCGTCGGATCGTGTGTCTGATAATCGTATGTTCGTCGCTGATGCGAATGACACAACGCCAACAGCCACATTCTTCGCAAGTTTAGGTGAAGACATTTTCTTTGACAGTGCAGAGGGAAAAGCAAGTGAGATCAACAGCTACAATGAAATCGTTGGCTATGTTGACGCCGAAACTCACGCTGAAGTAGACGGACATGAAAGAAGGCATCGCGGCTTCATTTTCCCTTATAACGACACTGGTACCGATGCTGATAGACGTGCAAGATATAATGATCAAGCTTGGTGGTTAGACGACCTAACTAACGGTGGTGACGACAGTGATGCCAACAACCACTTTAGAATATTGGACGCAACCGACATTAATGACGCGGGTGTTATCTCAGGGACGGCAATACAATGTTTTGCGAGTGAAAGTAGCTCCTCTTCTATGGCTTATGATTCAACCGCGCACTTTGCATATTGTAATGATGGAGTAGGTGACGAGAGGGTGGTGGCTGTGAAACTTATCCCGATATCTGGAGCAACAAGTGAAGACATTGCTGAAAGAAGTGATGATAGCGCTGAAGATGTTGAACGTAGTGGTGCCGGTACCGGGTTATTGGTGCTTATCAGTTTGATGTCCGTGCTTTCAGTTCGCTTGAAAAAATCTCGTTCTGTGATTGCCTAAATTGATGACGTGCTCACGAGAGAAACAACCTCTATTTGACCGTCAACCATTAAAGTAATGGGTTAGGTTTGATACTTCGTTCCATAAGAATACCGCTGGGATATGAAGCTTTTTAAAAGAGCATCACCTGTTTTGTGATGCTCTTTTTACGTTCAACATACACTTATCTCTTTCTGCTTTAGCCAAAAAAATCACTTGTAACAATTAAGTAACATCTCTTGCTTTGCTGTAAATCAAACCACCACTCTTCAATCCCTTGATAGCACTCACTTTCCTGTTGTGAGGGTTTGTGTGTAATAATTATTTTACAATTTGACGGGTTTTTAGCGTTATTGCCCATTTCCTTCGATGCATTCCAATCTTTCCGCTTGTGGGCCAAATTTAATTAAGGACAAAAAACACGTAATACAAAACCAATAGGTACAAGGAGAAAGTTCATGGTGGAGTCATACAACCCGCTTGGCACGGATGGATTCGAGTTTGTTGAATACACGGCCGTTGACCACAAGGGAATTGAGCAACTTAAAGCACTGTTTGTGTCACTTGGTTTTGCTGAGGTCGCCAAGCATCGCTCAAAAGAGGCTTGGCTGTATCGACAAGGTGACATCAACTTCATCGTTAATGAACAACCGCACAGCCAAGCGGAAGCGTTCGCTAAAGTGCATGGGCCATCGGTCTGTGGCATGGCTTTTCGTGTCAACGAAGCGACAGCTGCAATGGAACAAGCGTTTAAGGGCGGCGGTGAAGAGTACAAAACAGAAATAGGGCCGATGGAGCTGAGTATTCCTGCCATTTACGGCATCGGTGAAAGCCTGCTCTATTTTGTGGATCGTTATGGCAAGCAGAGCATCTATGACGTCGATTTCCGATTCTATGACGATGCGGAACAGCGCATGGCCGAAGCCAATGTTGGCTTGTATGAAATCGACCATCTCACGCACAACGTGAAACAAGGCAATATGGATGTATGGTCTGGGTTTTATGAGCGCATCGGTAACTTCCGCGAGATTCGCTACTTCGACATTGAAGGCAAGCTGACAGGCCTTGTGAGCAGAGCCATGACCTCGCCATGTGGCAAAATCCGTATCCCTATCAATGAGTCTTCCGACGACAAATCACAAATTGAAGAGTTCATTCGTGAATACAACGGCGAAGGTATCCAACACATCGCACTCGCCACCGATGATATCTACAAAACCGTGAAGACTCTGCGTGATCGCGGCATGGACTTTATGCCAACACCAGACACCTACTACGAGAAAGTTGATGATCGTGTGAAAGGCCACGGTGAAGATACCGATCTGCTGCGCGACCTACGCGTTCTGATTGATGGCGCGCCGACCAAAGACGGCATCTTGCTGCAAATTTTCACGCAGACAGTAATCGGGCCTGTGTTCTTTGAAATCATTCAGCGTAAAGGCAACGAAGGCTTTGGCGAAGGCAACTTCAAGGCGCTGTTTGAATCGATTGAAGAGGACCAGATTCGTCGAGGAGTATTAGACGATGCATAAATGGATCTCGTTTCCTCATCGGGAGGGGGTGTGCTCTAAACAAGCGCATGCCGACTTCCCCGAAGAGGCAATTTATGAGCGAGAGGCGGGCCGAAGTGGATTCTTCGGCCCTGCCGCTCATTTTCATCACCAACATGCCCCAACAGGTTGGTCGGAGTGGGAGGGCGATCTGCGCCCTCGCGCTTTTGATTTTACGCTGGTGGAAAAAGCCAGCCAGATAACCCCTTGGGCGGTGCCACATCTTTTGCACAATGCGGACTGCAAAATCCGCGTGTGGCGCATGGATGAGAAGATGGATTTCTTAGTGCGTAACTCCGACGGTGATGAGCTGCTGTTCATTCACCAAGGCAGCGCCGATCTCTATTGTGACTATGGTCATCTAGCGGTGAGTGAAGGGGATTACGTGATGATCCCGCGCTCGACCAACTGGCGTTTAGAGCCAAGCGAGCCGATGTTCATCTTGATGATTGAGAACACAGACGCGGCTTACTCCCTGCCAGAGAAAGGCATGGTCGGTAATCACGCGGTGTTTGATCCGGCGGTGCTCGACATACCTTCTATCAATGAGCAATTCCGCGCTCAGTATTCAGAAAATCAAACTCAGGTTCAGGTGAAACGCCACGACAAAGTCAGTGTGATCACCTATCCGTTCAATCCATTGGATGCAATTGGTTGGCATGGCGACTTAGCGGTGGTGAAAGTGAATTGGCGCGATATCAGACCGCTGATGTCACATCGTTACCACTTGCCACCGTCTGCGCATACGACCTTTGTTGGCGCAGGCTTTGTAGTGTGTACCTTTGTGCCACGCCCGATTGAGAGCGATCCAGGTGCGTTGAAAGTGCCGTTCTATCACAACAATGACGACTACGATGAAGTGCTGTTCTATCACGCTGGTGACTTCTTCAGCCGCGATAACATTGAAGCGGGCATGGTGACCTTCCACCCTGCAGGCTTCACGCATGGGCCTCACCCAAAAGCCTTTAAGGCAGGGCAAGCGTATAAGAAAAAGTTCACTGATGAAGTCGCGGTGATGATCGATACTCGCCATGCACTGCAGTTCTCTGATGAACTCGATAGCGTTGAGAACAAAGAATATGTCTACAGTTGGCAAGACACTGGTTTGCAAGAGACAGGTTCTCAAACCATGGCTGACGATAAGAAGTAAGGGACAAGGATGAAATTAGCAACCAAGAAAAATGGCACTCGCGACGGTCTATTGATGGTCGTAAGTAAAGATCTTAAACAATGTGTAGCTGCCACCGAAATTTTCCATGCGATGCATCTAGCGCCAACCATGCAGGTAGCATTGGATAACTGGGACAGCGTGGCTTCTCAGTTACAAGAGTTATACACCTCGTTAAATAACGGGCATGTGACTGGCAGTGAAGTGTTTGCATCTCAGTATTGTGAATCACCTCTGCCACGCGCATATCAATGGGCGGATGGCAGTGCTTATGTAAACCATGTTGAACTGGTGCGTAAGGCGCGTGGTGCTGAAATGCCAGAAAGCTTCTGGGTTGATCCATTAATGTATCAAGGCGGCTCAGATGCGTTTATCGGCCCTTGTGACAATATCGAATTTGCCAGCGACGGGTGGGGCATCGATTTCGAAGGTGAGGTTGCGATTGTGACCGGTGATGTACCGATGGGCGCTAGCGCTAAACAAGCGCACGACTCGATTCGCTTGCTGATGTTGGTGAACGATGTGTCGCTGCGCGGTTTGATTCCGGCGGAGCTTGCTAAGGGTTTTGGCTTCTTCCAGTCTAAACCGTCTTCTGCGTTCTCTCCGGTTGCGGTAACACCTGATGAGCTTGGCGAGCAATGGAAAGGCAGTAAGGTACATTTACCGTTGATATCGACCTACAACGACCAGCCTTTTGGTTGTCCGAATGCCGGTGTAGATATGACCTTCAATTTTGCAGAGTTGGTTGTGCATGCAGCTAAAACTCGACCATTATCGGCAGGCGCGATCATAGGTTCAGGCACGGTATCGAATAAGCAAGGCACTGACCACGGCACCTCAATTGCCGAGGGCGGCGTGGGCTATTCATGCATTGCCGAGGTGCGCATGATTGAGACGATTCGCGATGGCAAACCTTCGACTCAATTCATGTCGTTTGGCGACTCGATTCGCCTAGAGATGTTTGATACGGCGGGTGATTCCATTTTTGGTGCGATTGACCAAAAAGTTAGCCAATATCGAGCGTTATAGCCCATATTATAAAGATTCAGCTCGAGCGAGATCATTGTATGAATCAGAACATGACACTTTACGGTTATTGGCGCTCTTCGGCCGCCTATCGGGTGCGTATTGGATTGAACCTAAAGCAACTCGACTATGAGTCTAAATCGGTGCATTTGGTGCGTAATGGCGGCGAGCAGCATGATCCACAATATCGTGAGCTCAACGCCAGTGAGTTAGTGCCTGTGCTGGTGGATGGTGAAGTTAAACTCAATCAGTCGCTGACTATTTTGCAATACTTGGATGAAAGATATTTATGTGAGAGCAGCCCAGACTCCTTGTTGATTCCCGAGCAAACACCATTGCGCTATCAAGCGTTGGCAATGGCTCAGGATATTGCGATAGAAATTCACCCTCTGAACAACCTGCGCGTGTTGCAGTATTTGGAGCGGGAATTGTCGTGCGAGCAAGAGGCGAGAATGGACTGGCTTCATCATTGGATGAACCAAGGTTTCCGTGCTCTAGAAGAGAAACTGGCAAAGCACAGAAAAGCACACGGTGATTCGGTGTATAGCCTCACCGATTCACCATGCATTGTCGATATCTGCTTGGTGCCACAGGTGTATAACGCGCTGCGCTTTGGCGTTGATATGTCGCCGTTTCCGCTGATTAACTCAATTGTCGAAGCGTGCAATCAGTTACCTGCTTTTATTGAGGCGATGCCAGAGAATCAAGCGGATGCGAATGATTCCATGTAGATTCACTGATGTAAACGCAAATACTTTTCCCTTACGCTACCAAAACCGTTTTTGGACTATTCTGTTCTAGCCTGATTGCTCATTTAGCAATATACGAATATCTTCACGTATTGGAAAGTCGCTTGATTGAGTGTGCAGTTTTATTGGTGCAGATTAGTATCAATGAAACGGGAGAAGTCATGATCATTAGTATACCAACCGGAGAACGCGCCTCCGGTTGGTATGTTGTTACATCGAAAATATAATCAAGCTGTTACCACTTATACTTCCAACCCGCTTGAGCTAGATAGAATTTCTGGCTGTTGTCTGAACCACTGGTTAGGCCCGCAGACTTAGACTCATCCCACTTGGTTTCTTCGTAAGCCATACCTACCCACAACGTTGATTTAGGGCTCAGTTTATAGTCGATATTCAAACCTAAACGCAGCCCGTCGTCTGTCTCATTGACGACGTTGTAGTTGTTTGACGCATCATAGATTTTCTCGTTGATGAAGTAGCGGAAATAAGGCATCACGCTCCATTTGTCATTAATTTTAGTTGGGAAGTACCCACGAATCTGGTTTTGTTCCCAGTTCTTGTTTTGGTCGTTATCCCAAGTCCAATCGGTGTATAGGTAGACTTTTGCTGTGAAACTATCACTGTGTTTATACGCAAAACCATGCTCCGCTTCCCACTCGTAATCGTTCTCTCCTACGAAGCGATCATAGTAGTAAAACGCATCCCAGTAAGAGAATGAGAGTTTATCGGTGATCTTAAACTCACCACTAGGCATTATCCAGTACAGGTTGTTGCTGCCACGAGCATCTGTTCCCGGTGCAGAGTCGTTAGATTCTTTTCGGTATGTAGCGTTCAGATTAAAGACCACATCATCGTTGCGAACTAAGTTACGAGTCGCACCAATCTGAGTACGGTTTCGTTGAAACGAGTTATCTGTGTTATTTAGATCCTCAGTGATCGAACGGCGCGCCACTTTATGTTCAAGAAAATAGCTCCATTTGGAGTTAGGGCTATTAATGAATAGCTGTGCGACTGGGGTGAGTTTGTCTATCACTGCATTGCCATCAGGGTCTCTGTGCCCTTCAAACTTTTCCATTTCCATGTAAATGTTCGACGCAACGTTCCACTCAGAGGTAAAGTTTTGGGTTAGCTCTTCCGTTTCAACTTTTACGGCGTTGTCTTCAGTCGCAAGCGCGAGACTAGGTAGAAGCAGTGCTAGTAGGGTAGCTCCAGACTTTTTATTTATCATTTTTATTATTCCTAGGACGAATTATTGGTAGTTCACTGAATGGCCGAATGGGTAAATAACGTCACCGTTGTCATTTTTTACATCTACTGGAAGAGTTCCTGTTGGTGCGTTCAGAGGCAGTCCCGTTTGAGGGTTTAAAAACAAGGTGCGAATACCAGAGCTAATGTTTGCTTCAAGTGAATTGCGGTCATTGTTGGTCACGTCGAACCCTGTGATACCGTAAATAGCGATGTTCGCTTGTACACCGTCTACATGGGCAATGTCGTAAGGATTACGCGTTGAAATCATCACCAGTTTTTTGCCTTCAGCGTTCGCGATATCTACGATTTTCTGAGCATTTGCCGCGTGGCCCATTAGGTTGTATGTCGACATGATAATCAGATCGGATTTTACAATGGTGCTACGAAGCTCATTTTCATTTAAGTTATCTTCCATTAATGCCGCTTTCTGCTCGCTAATGAACATTGGGTGATTACCTGTCTCTTGTTTCACAACGTTCAGGTACTTGGTTACAAGTGCATTGCGGCTATCTTCATCAGAAATAACTAGGATATTGCTGGCTTCACTTGGATCGACAGGCAATACATTATTTTGGTTTTCAATAAGCGTGATTGATGCATCAGCGACCTTTTTCTCTTCAAGTTTGTTCGCTTCAGAGCCTACTGAGTCGATGGCAAACTGTTTGTCTGTGGTTTGGTAAACCAGACCCATTTGAAGCTTTTTCTTTATAACGCGAGTTGCGGCTTCTTTCATACGCTCAAGGAACTCTGGATTGGTTTCCATTTTGTCTTCTAGGTAGACAAATAGGCTTTCCAACTGTTTGATTTCATCTCGGTTGGTAATTTGAAGCGGCATCAAAGCAATATCAGCACCGGCGTAAAGTGAAGCGTGAACTGCGTAGTTGCGATCAAAGTTGTCAGCGATGGCCCCCATATCGAGCGCATCGGTCACAATTAGCCCATCAAAGCCAATTTTGTCACGTAAAACCCCAGTCAAAATAGGTTTGGAGAACGTTGCAGGGATTAGCATTTCTTTGTCACTTAAGGTCGCTTGGATCATAGTGTCATCCACGCTTGGTAGCGTCACGTGCGCTGACATTATGGAATCGGTACCGTGCTCAATCGCGTACTTAAATGGAGCGAGGTCGATCGCTTCCCACTCTTCTCGTGAGTAGCTGACTTCTGGTAAATCGTAGTGTGAATCGACGCTCACGTTGCCATGCCCAGGAAAGTGCTTCAGTGCACTGATCACGCCAGCTTCATGAATACCATCCATGTAGGCGGTAGACATTTCATTGATCACATCAACATTGCTGCTGTACGAGCGCACACCAATGATCGGGTTGTTCTGGTTCACATTGACATCAACCACAGGGCCGAAGTTGTAGTTAATGCCTAAAGCGGACAGCTCTGAGCCGTGAATCTTGCCAGCAACGTAAGCATTGTTCGCGTCACCAGAGGCAGCTAGCGCCATGTTTCCTGGCATCTCTGTGCCATTCTGCAATCGAGTGACGTAACCGCCTTCTTGGTCAGTCGCGATGAGAAGAGGTAGGTTACTGCTCGCCTCTTGCAAGGCATCAGTGAACTCGACGATTTGATTCGAATTCACTAGATTTTGGCGAAATAGAATTACACCGCCGATATGGTAGTCGGTGATCATCGAGCTTATGTCATGGTTAATTCGAGTTACAGGGATCTCTTCATCGGTGTATGGTTCTTTGCCCCACGAGCGAAAATCCATCATCAATGTTTGACCGATTAACTCTCTGTTATTCATCGTACTTACGACGCTTTCAGCGTATTTTTCTGGTTGTTGCTGGTACTGCTCTAGGTCTTGATTACTGAATTTATTCATGCCACTCGAACAACCCACAACAGACAATACTGCTGTACTCAAAATGATCTTATTCAATTTCATCACTGCTTTTACCTAAGTTAAATCAACGTTTTTGGAACCAAACATGTACGTAGCAAAGAAACCCACGACATACGAAATAAGAAGACCAATAACAAACACCGCCATCCCTGCAAAAATACCGCTGTTAGAAGTCATTAATGGCACAGCGACGATACCCGATGGGCCAAACACTGTATTTAAACCGACTGGCATCCCTAAGTAAGAGACCAATCCAATAAAGAACCCGCCTGCTGCACCGCCAATACAAGCGGTAACAAACGGTTTTACTCGTGGAAGTGTGACGCCGTAAATCAGCGGTTCACCTATACCCAACAAACCAGGCACAATAGCCCCTTTGACTTGAGTGCGAAGAAGAGAGTCTTTTTGGGCTTTGAAGTACAACGCCATTGACGCGCCGACCTGACCGCCACCCGCCATCGCCAAGATTGGGAACAGAGAGTTAAAGCCTTGCGCTTCCATAAGTGCAAAATAGACAGGAACAAACCCTTGGTGAATACCAAACACGACAGAGATAAGAAATAGGCCAGCCAGTAAAGCGGCACCAAATGGGTTGTCGTTTAAGTTAAGGAATAACCAAGACATGCCTTTGAACAACTCGCCACCAATCGGCATGATCAACAAGTAGGTGACCGCGCCCATAATGAGAAGCGTGACGACAGACGTTAGGATCATATCGAGGTCATCGGGCATGTATTTTCGAACCAGTTTCTCTACGTAAGCACCGGTGATTGCCGCGAGTAATACCCCAATGATGTTGCCACGCGGGTCGATAGAGAATCCGAAAAACTCATTCATCCCTGAGTAGACGCCGGACGTGGCGGTTGGGTCATATCCCAAGACGAACAGTGAAGCCAGAATCGCCCCGTTAACGCCAGAGCCGCCAAAGGCTTGCTGGGCGTTATAGCCAATCAGAATGCTCAAAAAGGCAAAAAGGCCGGTACCAAATACTTTCATGTAGGCAACAAGGTCTAACAGCGACTTGCTTGGTTCTTGATCGATAATGTAGGTCTGCTCAAGTAAGGTTGCAAAACCAAGCAACAGACCCGCCGCGATAAAGCCAGGGATTAAGGGGGTAAAGATGGTAGCGAACTTACTAAGAAATCGCTGTACTCCACTGGTTTGCTTGCTCTTCATTTGCTTTTTTTGTTCAGCCGCAACCGTAGACAAATCTTCCTCTGCATTAGTTTGTTTTACGGTCGCTTCAGGCTGCTCAAGCATCAAGCTGTTCATCAGCTCAGAAGCTTGTTGCGCTTTACCTGGCCCAAGAATGATCTGAAGTTGTTCGTCACTCTCAACCACACCCAGAACGCCTGGGGTTTTCTTGATGGTATCCAGAGACGCTTGATTGATGTCTACGAGGGCTAAACGTAAGCGGGTCATGCAGTTCCCACATTTACGAATGTTGCCACTGCCGCCAACGGCCAACAGTAAAGCTTCAATCATGGTAGGCGTTATTTTTGCCATTTGAATTACCTTTTATAACTGAATTTAATTATTCGTCGGCGAGTGCAGTTCGGATGAAACCACCGCTTTTATTGAGTCGTGCACAGGCTTCTTCGGCGCTGATGCCAGCCAAAATCATGAGAATTGCGGTTTTGCAGTTGTTATTACAAGCGTTAAGCGCATATTCAGCGTGTTTGCTGTCAACTCCGGTTGCTTCAATAACAATGTTGATTTGACGTTGGACGAGTTTGGCGTTGGTCGCCTCTACATCAACCATCAAATTTCCAAACACTTTCCCACTGCGGATCATGGCGCCGCTGGTCAACATATTGAGAACCAATTTCTGAGCGGTACCGGCCTTCATTCTTGATGACCCAGTCACCACTTCAGGGCCGACAACTGGAGTAATCGCAATGTCTTCGGAATTTGCCATTGGAGCTCCGGGGTTACATGAAATTGACACAGTGGTCGCTCCGATGAATCGAGCATAGGTGAGGCCACCCAACACATATGGAGTTCGACCGCTCGCGGCTATTCCGACGACTACGTCTGACTCTGTTAGCGCCAACGATTTTAAATCTGCTTGTGCGAGCGCAGGATCATCTTCCGCGTTCTCTACAGCTTTTAAGATGGCTTGGTGCCCGCCAGCAATAACGCCAATGACTTGTTCAGGGCTCGTGCCATAAGTCGGTGGGCATTCGCTTGCATCTAAAATGCCTAAGCGCCCAGAAGTGCCAGCGCCGATGTAGATTAATCGGCCACCTTTTGCAAAAGCACTTGTGATCGCGTCAACGGCTTTTGCAATGTGAGGAAGGACTTCTTCTACGGCTAACGCAACACGTTGGTCTTCTTTGTTGATGACGGCTAGCATGTCAATTGTTGATAGCTTATCAATGTCTGCGCTTGCAGGATTGCGGCTCTCTGTAACCAAACGGTTCAAATCGATCTTCATTACTTGTTCTCTTACCCAATACAAACTGAGGGCGATACTAAAGAATAAAATATTCCGTTTGAGTGATAAAAATCACAGTTAGAGTTATTCTGAAGTGGTGATTTAGGTGGAATAATTGTGATAAATTTATACTAAATCCCAGGCATTCCGACTTAAGTGGCGGTTTGAACTGAATATTCATTATTATTCATTAGGAATATTTTATTCTAAAATAATCGAGGTGAAATGTGTCAGTCGTGAATAAAATTGTCAGCCGTCGTACTCAGCTCTCTGCCAATGCGAGAAAAATTGCGGATTGGATAACATCAAATGTGGAACAGGCAGCCTCATTGACAAGCCAAGAACTGGCGCAAGCGACCAACGTGAGTCAATCAAGTATCGTGAAATTTACGCAGCGAATTGGTTTTAAAGGCTACAGTGAATTCAAGTTAGCGCTGACGGAGGATATAGGTCGAAAGCACGCCATTCAAACCACCCCACTGCACAGTAATATTCTGGCCGATGACCCATTCAGCGTTATTTCTCAAAAGCTTGTGCAAGAAAAAACCGATGCGATGATCCAGACAACCAATGCGCTGTCACTTGATACCTGCACGGAAGCTATTCGACTGTTAGATGGTGCCAATAGAGTGCAAGTCGTGGGTATTGGAGGCTCAGCACTCACGGCAAAAGAGTTTAGCTTTAAATTGCTGAAATTAGGCATTACCGCTTTAGCAGAACAAGACAGTCACGTTCAGATAGCGATAGCCCGTACGCTTACCCCGCAAGATGTCCAAGTTGTTATTTCGTTTTCAGGGGAAAGAAAAGATGTGTTAATCGCCGCAGAAACAGCAAAGGAGCAAGGTGTTAAGGTCATCGCTCTTACCTCCGCTCGTAAAAGTAAACTTCGAAGCATCGCGGATTTATCCTTTGATACGATTGCTGATGAAAGCCAATACCGAAGTTCATCGATAGCATCCCGAACAGCTCAAAACATTATTACTGATTTGCTGTTCATTGCATTAGTGAAGCAAAGAGATGAATCAGCAAGACAGCTTATTGATGACATCAACTCAGATATTCGTCAGGTTTCGCATAGATAACTGGTTACTTTACTTTCTTCTAGCTTGGATTTTTTGAGATAGGAACACTAAAGCGAAACAACACTCTTTATCTCTTCCAAAACCTCGGCGTTAGCGATAGCCCCGAGGTTTTCTACATTTTTGCCATTGATCACCTGTTTCACAGCCAACTCCACCAGTTTGCCAGAGCGTGTTTTTGGCACGTCGCTGATCGCAAATATCTGGCTTGGCACGTGTCTTGGCGAACAAGAGGATTTGAGTTTGCTTTTGATGGCTGTCAGTAACTTTTCATCTAAACTCACACCTTGCTGCAGCTGAACAAACAGCCATACCTGTTCATTGCGGTCGATGTTTTTACCGACTGCTATCGAATCGATGATGCCGTCAATGGTGTTCACTTGCTGATAGATTTCGGCCGTACCAATTCGCACGCCACCGGGGTTGAGTGTGGTGTCGCCTCGCCCGTAGAACAGGTAGCCGCCATGTTCGCTCTGTGCGACTTCATCACCGTGATGCCACACATTGTCGAACCTATCCCAATAGGTGCTGTGATAGCGCTCTCCGGTGTCATTCCAAAAGCCAGCGGGGAAGTTGGGTAGGGAGTTGGTGCATACTAATTCGCCACGTTCGTGATCGACCTTTTGACCAGACGAATTGAACACCTTGATGTCGACGCCGAGCCCGGCCTGTTGGCACTCACCGCGATACACAGGCGAGATTGGGTTACCCAAAACAAAGCAGCCACAAATATCCGTGCCGCCAGAAATCGACGCTAAATGCAGGTCTTGCTTGATGTGCTTGTAAACGTAATCGAACTGCTCTGGGTAAAGCACAGAACCCGTCGAGCACAGTGTTCTTAATTGAGGCAGAGAGTGGCTGTCGATTGGTGAGAGTTCGGCTTTCTCAATCGCTTCTATGTACTTGGCTGAGGTGCCAAATGTCGATACGTCAGCACGCTGCGCTAAATCCCATAGAACGTTAGGTTGCGGGTAAACCGGGCTACCATCAAAGATAACCAAACAAGCACCGCTGGCGAGCGCAGATACGTGCCAGTTCCACATCATCCAACCACAAGTGGTGTAGTAGAACACGCGATCTCTTGGTTTAATATCGCAATGAAGCTGATGCTCTTTTAGGTGGTTGATGGTAGTGCCACCGACAGAATGCACTATACATTTGGGTTTGCCTGTGGTGCCGGAAGAGTAGAGTACAAACAACGGTTCATTGAAGCCGACACGAGTAAATCGAAGAGGTTTTGTCTGATAGTGATTAATGATGCTGTGCCAGCTTAGAATCGACACATCATGTTCAACTTTTTTCTTCTCTAAATCGCTCTTCTCTAAGTCATTACTCGGTTTCAAATAACCGATCTCACACACCTGTTTTAATTCGTTTAAGTGTTCGATGATTTCACGGTTCTTGCCCGCCATATCGAACGTTTTGCCATTGAAGGTGTAACCGTCACAGGTGAACAGCACCTTAGGTTTCACCTGTCCGAATCGCTCAATCACACTCTCTACTCCAAAATCAGGCGAGGTCGATGTCCAAATCGCGCCTAAGCTGGTGGCGGCTAGCATTGCGACCACGGTTTGTGGCAGATAAGGGGTATAAGCGGCAACTACATCACCTTGCTCCACGCCACAATCCAGGAGCCACTGTTGAACACTAGAGACTTCCTCACACAAGGTTTTCCATGTGTAGCTTTGCTGCTCGCCACGTTCATTTTCAAACCAAATCGCAAGCTCGTTTGGCAACGTTTTTGCTGAATGCAGCAAGTTTTCTGCGTAGTTAACTTGAGCATTCGGAAACCACACCGCATCCCGATTCGATTTAGGCTGCTGCCAGCGGCTCCCACCTTGAGCTTTGATGGTCTCGCTTTCTGCCTTGTTTATAGAGTCTTGTGAGCCGACTACTCCACAAAACTGCCACACGTTTTGCCAAAACGATTCCGGCTGAACTACAGACCATTGGTGGAGTTCGGCATAGTTTTTTACGTCCCTATCTAGGTTTAACCAAGACTGTTCAAGGCTATCGATGAATCGGGTTAAGTTGGCATTGGCGATACGCTGCTCGCTTGGCTGCCAAATGGGCTTATTGCTTTCGTGCATTCCTTTACCTTTAACAAAAAGTTAACGTTTTCAGTCTGGTATTTAGGTTTTACAAAGTCAAAAGTTCAGCAAAATAAGCGCTTGGTGGAATTGTGTAAATAAAATGTTACACGATCGCTTGTTTCGAAAAATCGCGCAAATTGGCGCTTATAAGGAGTGGAGATAGGCTTAAAGTGAGACATTCGAAAGGAGGTGTGTAATGACTCAATATCATTCTAAGCCCGTGAGCCAAGAGGGATGGGTTGAGTGGAGCCTCGAAGAAGATGCCATTTGGCACGACTTGGTGAAAAGGCAACTGGACGTCATTAGTGACCGCGCTTGCGATGCCTATTTGCACGGTCTGACCTTGCTGGATCTACCATTAGACAGAGTTCCCCAGCTGCCAGAGATAAATAAAGTGCTAATGGAAACAACCGGTTGGCAAGTTCAGCCTGTGCCTGCATTGATCGATTTCGACCGATTCTTTGATTTGCTCGCCAATAAGAAATTCCCAGTTGCGACATTTCTGAGAACGCGAGACGAGTTCGATTACTTACAAGAACCTGATTTCTTTCATGAAATTTTCGGCCATTGTGCCATGCTCACTAATGCCGATTTCGCGGCTTTCACTGAGCATTATGGAAAACTAGGCCAAGCCGCCACATCTAAACAGCGCGCTTATCTTGCCCGTTTGTATTGGTTTACGGTTGAGTTCGGTTTAGTAAAAGAAGGCCAACAACTGAAAATCTATGGCGGTGGCATTCTTTCGTCTCCAGCGGAAACTATGTATGCGTTGGGAGGGGATTTGGCCGTTCGCGAGCGGTTCGATCTGCAAACGGTTTTAAGAACGCCTTATCGTATCGACATCATGCAGCCGAAATATTACGTGATCGACGAGCTATCTGAGCTCTTTAAAATCAGTCAGGAAAACCTATTAAAGCAAGCTGATCTCGCCATCGATGCGGGGTTACTACCACCACTTTTTGAACCCAAGGAACCAACACATGTTGAATGAACAAAAATGCGAAGCCTGCAGTATCGACGCGATTGCCCTAAGTGAAGATGAACAACAATCTTTACTGTTGGAGTTGTCAGACTGGCAGATCATCGAAAGAGACGGCATCCCGCAGCTTGAGAAGGTGTTCAAGTTTAAGAACTACAAGCAAGCATGGGCATTCAGCAACATAGTGTCAGAACTGGCAGAAGAAGAGTTCCACCATCCTTCGATCTTATTGGAGTGGGGCAAAGTCACCGTCACTTGGTGGAGCCACTCAATCAAAGGCCTGCACAAAAATGACTTCATCTGCGCCTCACGCTGCGATGTGTTCGCGGTGAGTGAATAGTTTTGTAGGTTAGGAGTTACTCTTGCAACCTCTGTGATGCGATTAACTCATTATTCGGCTCATAATGTGAGTTGAATAATTGCCTTAAACAGCTCATAGTATGAGTTGAATAAGTGATACTTTCGCATCATGGGGTGTAATATGTGGATTTGGCAGCAAGATAATTGGCCAAACTTTGTTTGGGATAATCAGAAAATAGGCGTGAGGTTAAGAGAAGTACGGCTTAATCAGGGCATTCTATTGGGCAAGATTACCTCACAGTCGGCAGATCAATCCCAAACCATGCTCGACACCTTATTAGCGAACATAGTCCATTCCTGTGCGATTGAGGGAGAAAAGCTTAATGCTTTCTCGGTCCGGTCTTCTTTAGCCAATAAACTCGGTGTCAGTGAAGATCGACCTTTTCCAACGACAGAACAAACCGATGGCCTAGCTGAAATTATGTTGGATGCGGTGCAGAACCTAACAGAGCCACTAGCGCTTGATAGGATCTTACATTGGCACGATAGACTGTTTCCTCAAGGCTACACCATGTTTAACCCTGTAGTTGGAGGTCAGCTACGAGGTGACGCTCCGATGCAAGTGGTATCAGGAAGAATTGACCGCCCAACCGTGCACTTTGAAGCGCCTAGCCGAGACATTCTTGATGCTGAGCTAGATACATTTATCAAATGGTTTAATGATTCACTTACCGACGCCACACTCGATCCTCTATTGCGAGCCGCAATCACTCACCTTTGGTTTATCACCTTACACCCGTTAGATGATGGTAATGGTCGTATTACTCGATTGTTGACCGACTTGGCGTTAGCACAGGCCGAGCAGCAGTCGGTACGCTTCTATGCGATGTCGGTGGGAATTCTCGCTAACCGCAAGCATTACTACGAGATATTGGAGCGAACCCAGAAAGGGGGACTCGATATTAGCGAATGGTTGATGTGGTTCTTAGATACGTTAGACGAGACGTTTACAGGGGTTTTCGCTGAGGTCGACCAAACTGTATATAAGACCAACTATTGGCGCAGCATCGACCAAACCAAGCTTACAGCAGAGCAAGTAAAAGTGCTGAATAGGATGCTCGATGGTGATTTTTCAGAAGGTATCAATGCCAGCCAATATCAGAAAGTAGCAAAGGTGAGTAGTGCCACAGCAACACGTCATTTGAACGCTTTGATTGAGCATGGCTGCTTAGTTAAATCTGGTTCTGGTGGTAGAAGCACGCGCTATCTGTTGCCGGAGTAGGGCTCACTTCAATTTATATACTTAAAGGTGCTGAGAATGTTGGCAGTTCTTTAGCCACAGAAGGTTGTTAAACGAGCCAACTTATAGGTTAAATCTCGCTCCTTCTTTTTACTACTATTAAAATGTGCAAATACAATGACAAATGAAGAAATACAATTATATAACGATATAGTTAAGTCTGGGTTTCCTGTATTAGGGACATTATGTGGTGGTTTAGTTGGTGCAGCATCAACTTATCTTTTAACAAAGTTGAATAACGACAATGACGAAAAGAAAGACGCTCAAAAGCTGCGGAATGATCTGTTAATGAAAACTGCAAATGATGTAGCAGAATTTGAGCATTTAATGGCGATTTATACGACTACATTAGCGAATTATCTAAGAGATCAAGTCGATGACGGCTCTTTGAAAACAGCTTACCTAAATTCATTCAATAGTAATCTAACTTTGCGTAAGGCTAGAATGAATCTCCATATTCTCGGAATGGAAGCATCGTTAGAGTTATTAGAAGGGTATGTTGAGGCTACAAGAGAAGTGCTAGCTTATGGAAAGCGGTTAGATATAAAAAGAGCTATTGAACTAAATCAGAAGATATCTAAGGGTCCAATTTTATTCTATCAATCATTATCGATCGATCCTTAACGCCTTTTTGTTGTTTAGTAAGCTAACTTTCAAAACTCTGCTTTTCACTTTTTAGTTGCTCTTCACCAAACGCACTTTCCCAAACTAGCTTGACCTGCATCAGTGACTTGCTTGGTTTCGGGTCTCATAAACCCTTTCTGTTACTCATAGTATTGGTTTTATGAGGCTGCTCTATGATATATTTCTCGGCCAAGTGTATTACAGACGAAGGCTAGCAATGTCTATCAACCTTTCACTCCTTCCACCCAGCGAGAAAAATAAAATCGAACTGGATAAGCAAGCATCGTTTCTTGTATGGAAACTGAAGCAAGCGAAATGTGGCCCTGAAGCCATTGTTGAAGAAGCAATGAAGCTAGGTGACCCAGAAGAAAAGGCTTGGTTTGATCAGTCTGTAGAAAAATACAAACGGGTAATGGGTGTCGCATAAACGCAGACAAACCTTGCCCAGCAGTGCTGTAGAATTGAAATGACACAGTAATTTGCTAGAATTTGCACCGTTAATTGAATCAGAGAGAAGATCCCGATGGGAAGAAGTTTTGAAGTGCGCAAGGCCTCAATGGCGAAAACTGCAGGCGCAAAAATTAAAGTTTATTCTAAATACGGTAAAGAGATTTACGTACTGGCTAAGAACGGCAGCTCTGACCCAGACATGAACCTACCTCTTAAGCACCTGATTGCTAAAGCGAAGAAAGACCAAGTACCAGCACACGTTATCGAAAAAGCGATCGATAAAGCGAACGGCGGCGGCGGTGAAGACTTCCAACCAGCTCGCTACGAAGGTTTTGGCCCAGGTGGCACAAGCGTAATCGTTGACTGTCTAACTGACAACGGCAACCGTACTTTCCAAGACGTTCGCCAATGTTTCGTTAAGACTGGCGCGAAAATCGGTGTTGAAGGTACTGTTTCTCACATGTTCGCTCACCAAGCTGTATTCCAGTTCAAAGGCGAAGATGACGAGATCATCCTAGAAACGCTTATGATGGAAGACGTAGACGTGACTGACGTTGAGCTAGAAGACGGTGTAATCACTGTATTCGCTCCAACGACTGAGTTCTTCAAAACGAAGACTGCACTAAACACAGCGTTCCCAGAGCTAACGCTAGACGTTGAGGAAATCACTTTCGTTCCTCAAACGACTACACCAGTAGCTGAAGAAGATTCTGAGAAGTTCCAGAAGTTCTTAGACATGCTTGACGACTGTGATGACGTTCAGCAGGTTTACCACAACGCTGAGCTGTAATCTTTACAGTAACAACAGTTATTAAAAAACCGAGCCTAGTGCTCGGTTTTTTTATGAACGTTATACCTGATTTTCCTTGATCATCGTTCCATAATGTACGGCTGACAAAGCGTTCTCTGGTCGCGATTTATCGCTGAACTTCATTATATTGTTCGTCTTATCCCGACATGAATTTGATTTAAGTACTCCCTGAGTATCATCGGGGTGATCGCCAAGCGTATTTAGTGTACAAAGAAAGAAAATATCAGCCAAAGGCTTTGACCCTGCTTATTGATGCATTGATTGAGAGTGTTCGATCTTTTCATAGCGATGGTTTGGTCAAATAAAAGGAGAAAGAAATGAAAGTAAGTTTTATCGGGCTAGGCGTTATGGGTTTCCCAATGGCAGGCCATCTAGTCAAAGCCGGTTTTGAAGTAACGGTATTTAACCGCACTCACAGCAAAGCGCTAGGCTGGGCTGATAAACACCAAGGTAAAGCGGCTGAATCTGTGGCTGAGTGTGTAGCGGAAGCTGACGTGGTATTGGTTTGTGTGGGTAACGATGACGACGTACGCAGCATGACAACCAGCGAAACAGGCGCATTGGCAGCGATGAAGCCAAACGCGATTCTTGTCGATCACACTACAACGTCTGCAGTTCTGTCTGAAGAGCTTGAAGTGGCAGCGAAGCAAGCCGGTATTCGCTTTATGGATGCACCTGTATCTGGTGGCCAAGCGGGCGCAGAAAATGGCGTGCTAACCATCATGTGTGGTGGCGAACAAGCGCTTTTCAACGACCTTCAACCTGTGTTCGAAGCTTACGGTAAGTCGTCAGTTCTTATGGGTAAAGTCGGCCAAGGCCAACGCGCGAAAATGGTTAACCAGATCTGCATTGCAGGAGTGTTGAATGGCTTATCTGAAGGCTTAGTGCTTGCTGAAAAATCAGGTTTGGATATCCCAACTCTGGTTGATTGCCTTAAAAACGGCGCTGCTGGCTCATGGCAGATGGAAAACCGTGCTACCACAATGGCACAAGACAAGTTCGATTTTGGCTTTGCAATTGATTGGATGATCAAAGACTTAGGTTTCTGTCTAGATGAAGCTGAGCGCCAAGGCATCCAGCTTCCACTGACTGAAAAGACCAACAACGCCTACAAGGCACTGTCTGCCGAAGGACAAGGCCGCATGGATACATCAGTATTGATGAAAGCCGTGGTTGAAGAGACAAAGAAGTAGAAAGATCGAAGTAATAGGAACTTCGTTTAGATAACTAAAAATAGCCGCTGATTAGCGGCTATTTTTTTGGTTTGAGCTCTGCCGAGTGCGTTAATCCAAAATAAATCCCCTCCTAGCCTCCCCTTGATTCATATGTAGATCCCTTGCTGATCGTGGAGAGGGGAGGAATAGAACATCGATCGTTAAAAGTGTCGATATATGTTCAGTGCTAAAGAAAGTTCTCCCCCTCTGCTAAAGATCTAGAGATATTGATGAACCCAGATTGAGGGGGAGTTAGAGGGGGAGGTAACTATGGCTAATTATGCGAATAGTGTTCGTCTAGTTCCTATAAGGTTGAGACCGCACTCACACCGCCTCTCAACCATTCACTCCTTATAATTACCATTCGTCGCATTGGTAAAACTGCACGACAAATTCTAGTTAACCTTTCAACGTCAACATTTGAAAGGGATTAGAAATCATGACTACTTCACACTCATTTAATTCAGGCTCTACAACTTCTGTGCTTAAGCGTTCATTGCTGATTGCTCTTGTTTCGTTTGCACCGTCGTTAGCTTTAGCGAACCCGAGTTCAGACGTGCTCGATATCTACAACCAAGCGGCGCAAGGCAATGAAGACTTGGTTGAGGTGGCTTATGAACGCCTTAATGACACGCTGCAACAAGACGGCGCTACGCCACTGACTTTAGTTTATTTAGGAAGCACAGAAACCCTGATGGGGCGTGATGCGTTCTTACCTTGGAACAAGATGAAGTATGTGGAGAGAGGCTTATCAACCATTGATAAATCACTGGTGCTGCTGAAAGACGAAGACCAACCAATTCATGAACAACCCCGTGTTCAAGGGCTGCCAGATTCTTACCTAACTCGCGCAATGGCCGCCGTTACTTACACCTCTCTGCCAGACATGTTTAATCATTTCGATCGTGGTTATGACCTGTTCCTCTCGCTATTGGCTGAAGATGCTTTCCAGCAACAGCATTTCGCTGTGACATCGTGGATTTACCGTTATGCGATTGAGGCATCGATTCGTGCTGAAGACCTAACGCAAGCACAAGCGTGGCTAGAGCAAATGGAAACGGCCGATGCCGACAACATCGAAACGATGACTGCGAAGGCCCTAATAGCGAAAGCGAAATAAAGGGCATGGAAGCTAAACAGTTGGTTAGTAATCAGAGGAAAACGGGATGATTGAATTTAAAGATATCGGCAAAGCATATGTCACAGGCGGTCAACGTGTTGATGCATTAAACGGGGTCGATGGCCATATCCAGCGCGGTGAAATGGTGGCGTTGTGTGGCCCGTCGGGTTCTGGAAAAAGCACACTTTTGAATATTCTTGGTTTTTTGGATATGAGCTATCGAGGACAGATCAATATTGATGGCCAACCGTATCCGACAGAGCAAATCGCCGCTGCACGCTTTCGCCGTCAGTCGTTGGGTTTTGTATTTCAGCGCTTCAATCTGGTTCCAGTGATGACGGCACTTGAGAACGTGGCCTACCCATTGATGTTGAACCAATGTTCGAAACAAGAACAGCAGACCAGAGCACAAGAGATGTTGGAGCGTGTTGGGCTAGGCGAATATGTACATCATCGCCCAGACAATCTTTCAGGCGGCCAGCAGCAACGTGTCGCGATAGCCAGAGCGCTAATCCACAACCCAAGCTTAGTCATTGCCGATGAGCCGACCGCTAGCTTAGACAGTCACACCGCCAACCTTGTGATCGACATTATGAAAGAGCTCGGCCATGAAATGGGCACCACCTTTATTGTCGCAACGCATGACCCAAGAATGGCGCAGCGTTGTGACCGAGTCATTGAACTTATCGATGGTCAACTGGCACTACAAGCCACAGCAATGGAGGCAATCTCATGGGCAAGTTAACACAAAGAATGAGCACTTTTTTGCTTCCTACCTCGGTGCGTTTGGCGTGGCTTAATTTATTGAGAAACGGTCGCCGTAGTCTGCTTTCGGTATTGATCATCGCAATTGCCGTATTTGCGCTGACCTCGGCTGGAGGTTTTGGGCTTTATACCTATGAATCTCTGCGTGAATCGACCGCGCGCGATACTGGTCATCTTACTTTGAGTACGCCGGGATATTTTGAGCAAGATGAAGACATGCCGCTGAGCAATGGTCTAGACAATGTTCAAGCCCTAACCAAGAGCATTATTGGCGACAGCAATGTGCGTGGGGTGCAGCCGCGAGTCTATTTTAGTGGTTTGGTGTCTAACGGAAGCAAGTCGAGCATCTTTATGGGAACAGGCGTTAATGAGCGCGAGTTCGACATGAAAGGACCTTTCCTTGACGTGCGCAGCGGTCAAACTCTCTCTGATGTGAAATCTCCCAGATACGACAGCCAAGAGCCACAAGTGATGCTGGGAACCGACCTTGCTCGCAACCTCAAAGTTGCGGTTGATGATTGGGTGACACTGCTCGCCACCACCAGTGACGGCGCATTGAACGCTTTTGATTTTAAGGTGCAGGGTATTTACTCGACAGGAGTGCCTGAGCTGGATAAGCGTCAGTTATACGTACACATCACCACTGCCCAAGAGCTTTTAGCGTCAGACAAAGTCAGTACCTTGTCGGTGTTCTTATTTGAGACAAGCAAGACCTCGACCGTTCAACAGCGTATCCAAACAGCTTTAGATCGAAATAGTGCGAGCCAAAGCGATCAAGGCACAGAGATCGAGATCACCCCGTGGCAAGATCGCGCGTTTTTCTACACCAAGGTTAAAGATCTTTACGACCGGATCTTCGGCATCATGGGCGCAGTTATGGCATTAGTGGTGTTCGTGTCGCTGTTTAATACTATGACCATGTCGGTGACGGAACGCACTCGAGAAATTGGCACCTTGTCAGCACTCGGCAGTTACCCCTCTGAAATCGTGGCAGGCTTCTTAAAAGAGGCGGGATTGTTGGCTGTGATTGGCAGCGCGATTGGCGCTTTAGTGAGTGGCTTAGTGTCGGTGTTATTGCTAGTGGTTGATATCCAAATGCCACCACCTCCCGGCAGAACCGAGGGTTACCCACTCAATATTTACTTCTCATTGGAATTGGTTGGTTACGCCACCTTGGGTGTACTGACGATCTGTTTGCTAGCCGCTTATTTCTCTGCTCGCAAAGGCGTAAATAAGCCAATCACGGAGGCGCTGGTTTATGTATAAATTTACTCGTTCACTCACTATTTTAGGTTCTGCGTTGGCTCTAGCATCGGCACCAAGCTGGGCTATCGATTCACAGCAAGTTACCGAGATGATTGCTAAGGCAGACAGCTACCGTTTGAACAGCGAACAGGCATCAAAAGTGGTTTCTCTGGTCGCGCTATATCAAGACGAGCAACTAGACAAAACCCGCGAATACAACGTCTACACAAGACCAAACCGAGAGTCGCTGGTCGTGTTCAAGTCGGCGGTCGAGGCGGGTCAAAAGATGCTGATGATAGAGGACAACTATTGGTTACTGATGCCGAAATCGCGCCGACCTATCCGAATCACACCAATGCAGAAACTCTTGGGTGAAGCTTCGGTAGGGGACATCTCAACGCTGACGTGGAGCGAAGATTACCAAGGTGAATGGGTTGCCGAGCAACAGGTTGAGATGCCGACTGGCGAGACACTCGATACCCATCACCTAAAGCTCGCGGCGAAAACCAAGGGTGCCAGCTATCAATCGATAGATCTGTGGTTAACGGCAGACCGAGCGTTTCCAATTAAAGCGGATCTGTATCTGCGTTCAGGAAAGCTGGCGAAACAAGCGTGGTTTGCTGAAGGCGTGCGTGATGGACTGCCAACAGTGATGTCGATGACCCTGCTCGATAAGATTCAACCAAGAAAGAAAACCGTGATTGAGTACCGCGAAGTGAGTGAACAAAGCTTGGCGGATAAATATTACAACCCTGCTTACTTATCACGTAATAGCGTGTCTGGTCTGTAGGTGAGCGTCATGAAAGCTTCCAATTGCCGATTCCACATCAAGTCTTCAATCGCTACTTTACTTGCCTTGTCTTGTGTGAGTAACACGATTCAAGCGGATGACCTGAGCTTGGCGTGGGACTGGCAACTGAGTGCAGAAGCCGTTGAATCGAGAGAGTCGCCATTTAGCCCTTTTGCATCTGATAATCGTCAGTCACTCAATGGTTTGTTGGATCTTGAAGTTGGATATGGCAATTGGCTTGGCCTGTTTGCCGTGAAAGCCAATGATATTTTGACTAATACTCCTCAAGACCAAGACGCGAGCTTTGAATCGGAATTCATTGCGCGCGAGCTGTTTTGGCAAGGTGGTGTTGAACTGTCTAATTCAGCGTTCGGTGATCACTACCTTGATGTGACACTCGGTAAGGTTCGCCTAGATTGGGGTGTTGGTTATGGCTACCGACCGTTAGACATTATCAAGCCTTACCGACAAAACCCTGTTGGCATTGTCGCAGAAGAGGGCGCCGGTGTGGCTTCAGCGTCACTGTTCGATATGACGGGCGAATGGACACTGCTTTACAGCGATTCGTCATGGACTTCCCAAGACGTAAATGAATTCGAAAAGCAGAATCAGCAACAAGGCTTTGGGATACGTCGTTACAATCTGGTTGGCGACCACGAATATCAGTGGGTCGCTTATTACGACGATGTACGCCATGGCTTACTTGGGGCGAGTTTAGTGTCGGTGTTGAATCTCGCTTGGGAGTTTCATGGCTCGGTGGTTTATCAGCGACAAAGCCTTGGCTACAGTCAGCCGGATTCAATGCTTAAACCGGTTTATCTTGAAGAGCAGGGCGAGGCTTATCAAGCGTTAGCAGGATTAACATGGGCCAATGACACGGGCCATAATGTGGTGCTGGAATACTGGTTTGATAGCCGTGCTTGGAGTCATTCTGAGTGGCAAAGCGCGATAGAAAGTGCAGAGTCTTTGTCGGTTAATCCGATGACATCTTCGTTGGTAGGTTCTTATGCGCAAGGCTATCAACACGCCAATTTGGTTCAACACAACCTCATGTTTCACTGGTCTTTGGACTCGACACATGGCTGGCTTGAAGATATCACGCCAACATTTGATGTCATGCTGTCTCCACAAGACGGTGGCTTTATTGCTACGCAGTGGCTCAATTATCAGGCTTTCGATAATGGCGATTCATCGTTGGAATTGGAACTTGCTGCACGCTTTCTAGGCGGTAAAAGTGATTCTGCTTACGCCAACTTACCGGATAGTCATATGATTCTTTTAAATATCAAAGGACGATTTTAATGGACACTTCTTCAAACAGTCGCTTTTCATGGATTAAAAGCTTCGCGTTCACTACGCTATTTTGCGTTCTTATTGCAATTACAACCAATACGATTTGGGGAGGCGGGTTTACGCTTAACTTGGCCATCAGCTTCGGCTTTGGCTACAGCGCAGTTGGCTCTTCGTTTGTGTTGGTTGAACTATTCAAAAGGAAATCAAAGGCATTTGATGTAGGGGTATCAATGGTGATTGCAATGACCCTTGGTACCTTGAATGCACACTATTGGTTGAACGGCTTTTTCGGCTCTAACCTTTCCGATCTTAAGTCTGTGATTCTGCTTGGTGTGATCTTTTGTTCCGTTTGTTATTACTATTTCTACACAAGAGAGCAGCAGCTACGTGCCGATAATGAATTAGAGGTGGCGAAGCGTCGCCAATCTGATCAAGAAAAGGTCGTTGTACTTAGCCAGTTAAAACAGCTGCAAAGCCAAATTGAGCCGCACTTCCTGTTCAACACGCTTGCGACCATCAATGTATTGATTGAGAGTGACAGCGCGAAAGCCAAGTTGATGCTCGAAAAACTGACTGACTTATTGCGTGTAACTCTGAAAAACAGCCGCACTGAACAATCGACCATCGCACAAGAGGTCGACTTGTTAGACGCTTATCTTAATATCCAAAAGATACGCTTGGGTGAGCGCTTAACGTTCTCGATTGAAACACACGAGATTAGCGATTTGCAGGTGATTCCACCGTTCTTGATTCAACCTTTGGTCGAGAATGCACTCACGCACGGCATCGAGCCCAAAGCCGCTGGTGGCCAAGTGAATATTCGTATTACTCAACAAGCACAGCAGCTAAAAATTGAAGTGGCTGATAATGGCGCTGGGTTGAAAACGCCTTCTACGAATACGGGTCACGGTGTTGGATTAAGCAATATTCGTCAGCGAATCGAAACCCTTTATGGTGATAAGGCGAGTCTAACGATTACTGAACCTGCTGAGGGCGGGGTAGCATCGACGATCTTGTTGCCGTTGACTGACGCAGCAGCTTAAAATGACAGACCCTAAAGCACAGAAAAGTGACGGCAAATAGACGATTTACAGTGTGAATTTAAAGGATTAACCATGAATAACCCAGCAATACAGCCGAGCGTAACAGCTATTATCGCAGACGATGAAGCACTATTAAGGCACCATCTCGACAAGAGTTTGGCTGAGGTTTGGCCGGAGCTAGAAATCGTCAGCAAGGCACAAAATGGTTTAGAGGCGATGCAGAGTATTCAGCAGCTTAAGCCCGACGTGGCTTTTCTCGATATTCGTATGCCGGAACTGGATGGTATCTCTCTGGCGAAACAACTCAACAAGTTAGATTCACCGCCATTGATTGTGTTTATCACGGCTTATGACGAATACGCGGTCAAAGCTTTTGATCACAATGCGATGGACTACCTGCTTAAGCCAATCAATGAAGAGCGTTTACTGGCCACATGTCAGAAAGTGCAAGCGCGTCTGTCGAGCAATCAAACACAAACAGGTACCACGCCAGAACAGCTCGATATCACGGCGTTAATGGCTCAGCTTCAACAACTATCCCAGTCGACGTCACAGCAAACGCAGCCTCCTTATCTATCGGAGAAAAAGTATCTCACATGGCTCAAAGCCAGTGTAGGGGAAGACATTCACCTAATCGCCGTCGATGATGTCGCTTACTTCAAAGCAGAAGACAAGTACGTGTCTATATTTAAGAAGGGTCAAGGGGGATCGCTAGAGGAGTATATTCTTCGCGTGTCACTAAAAGAGTTGATAGCGCAACTCAATCCTGATGAGTTTTGGCAAATCCACCGTTCAGTGGTAGTGAAAGTTTCCGCCATTGATAAGGTGAAGAAAGGGCTCTCAGGTCAGATGTCGGCGTATGTGTCAGGGGAAAAGCTACCGATCAGCCGTGCCTCGCAAGCGTTGTTTAAGGGTATGTAGCGTACGAGCAAAAGGCGCGACATATCACCTTTATAATTGATTCATGTAATTTATAAATTAAACACTTTCATATTTATATCGAGTGACTCTAAAATTTTAGTCGTTTGATTTAATGGCGAATTATTACACTTTGGCGATCGGATATATTGAAGCAAAGCCCTTCAAAGAGATCGTTATGAAAGCATACTATTTAGTCGTCGTATTGAGCTCCACATTGCTAGGTTGCAGCTCTACTCCTCATCAACAAACGTTATTGAAATCCGATCCATATTGGGTCACAGGTGAATTAGATAACGGTTTAACCTACCACGTTTACCCTGACCGAGAACAACCAGTATCGGTACGCTTACTTGTGCATGCCGGCTCTTTTCAAGAGAGCGATCAACAAAAAGGTTATGCCCATTTTGTTGAGCACATGGCGTTTAATGGCAGCAACAATTTTTCAGGGAATGATGTAGTAGAGTTATTTGAGCAATCTGGTGCTAGCTTTGGCGCTGACTTAAATGCTTATACCTCTTATCAAGAAACCCTCTATAAGTTAGATCTACCCGACAACAAGAATCTAGATAAAGCGTTGGCATGGTTTAGAGATATTGGCGATGGTTTACTGCTGTCCGGCGCTGAGATCGAAAAAGAGAAAGGGGTGATATTAGGAGAATTTCGACACACACGAGTTGAAAATAAGCCTCTCTCATTTAAATTCTACGATCATATGGTTGAAGGCACGAATTACCAAACCAACGATCCCATTGGCAATAAAGAATCCGTTTCTAATGCGAATGTTCAAGAGTTAAATAACTATTACCAAACCTGGTATCAACCTCAGTTAGCCGAGGTGATTGTCTCTGGTGATATCACTCTGGCAGAAGTGATCCCTTTGATTGAAGAAACTTTCTCTGATTGGCAAAGAGGCACAACACCGGTTCCCGTGAAGAACACGTCAGCGGATTACAATACTCAAGATTTTGTGGCGTATGGAGCTGGGAGCGAACCACCGAGCATCGGGATAGTGATTGAGCGTGGGCAAAGAGTGACACAGAGCCATGAGCAACAACATCAGCTTTGGCTAGATGATATTGCTCAACAACTCATCCAACAAAGGTTGAATTCAGATTTTGTTGACGCTGCATTGCCAGTGCAATGGGTTGCTTCGACTCCCTATTTCTTAGAGTACCAAAGGTATTCCATTACTACGGTTGGCTTTCCTATCGATAGTCGAGAGCAAAGCCAGCAGCAGTTTATTTCTACTCTCGCCTCATTGCGTGATTATGGTGTGAGCGAATATGAATTCACGAGTGTGATACAGCAATACCAAGCTAACCTTGATGACATTCAAGCTAACTGGGAGAGAATGGACGCAGTAGCTCATGCTGACGGTAAGTCGACGGCGCTGGTGATTAACCAAACGGTTCAATCACAGCTTGATTATAAGTCGAGCTTGAAAGAGTTTCTTTCGAGTACGGATCTAGAAGCCGTAAATGATAATTTAGATGATTTACTTTCTAGTCCATATATTTTGGGATTAGGTTTATCGTCTAAAGAAGACTTGCAGGCAATGAATAACGAGCTAAAAGATGTCAGAAAAGCCTATAAAAAGACAGGTAACAGACCATTGCTCGTTACTGCAAGCTCGGCGTTTAGTGTACCAGCGTCTCAAGGTGAAATTGTAAAACAAGTTCAGGTGAGTGACGATCCTAATTTGAAGCAATGGACACTAAGCAACGGCATTGAAGTTTTGTATCTCCGTAACTCTGAGGCTGGTAATAGTGTTGGGGTTTACTATGCAAGTGAGGGGGGAAAAGCGGCGCTGAGTCCTTCGCTGTTTCCTGCTGTAGAGATTGCTCTGCCAGCTTCGATTCGTAGTGGTGTTGGTAAATTTAGTGGTTCGGAGTTCACCGCTCACTTGAGACGCGAAGACATTGAAATCTACCCCTTTATCAACTTTACTCATCATGGTTTAGAAATAAGCGCCAAGAAAAAGACGCTTGCAGAGGGTTTAGCTGCGCTCCATACCATTGTAACCGAACCTAAAATAGACAGTGCCCAGCTTGAGGCTGTGAAGTCTGAATTTGCTCAAGATCGTACAGCATATTTAGAAACACCAGTTGGTCAGTTTATTCAGATGGTTAATCGCAATAGCTATCAAACAAGCAGCCGTCACATGATGCTTGAAAGTGACGATATTAAAGCTGTCACGTCGCAAGATATACTAGACGTACAGCATCAACTCTTTCAAAAATTAAGAGACAATACATTGGTTATTGTTGCTGATATTAACCCCGCTGAAATTAAGCCTCTTGTGCGTCAATACGTTGCATCGTTGCCATTAGAAGCCGCTGTGTCTCCTGATTATCAGGTGGCTTATAGTCCTGATTCGAAAGAACGAATGGATATATCCGTCAATAATGAAGACAGCAGTCAGTATTTATTGCGTGTGATTTCCCAGCAAGCTCGGGATCAAACCGCAAAAGATGTGTTTATGGACGATATGCTTCAGCGCGTGTTGTCGAGCCGTTTAACGGCTTATGTTCGTGAAGAGTTAGGTTTGGATTATGCGCCTTATGTGTACTCGGTTGCACAAGACAGTGAGCCGAGTTATGACTGGTTAATCGGCTCTTTAACGGCTCCAGAAAACTCAGATAAAATTGAACAGGCGATTGATAAGGTCATTGCTGAAGCGGCAAAAGGGATTTCTGAAGATGAGACTCGGACGGCCGCTAAGCAGCTTGTAGCGGACCTTACTCCACTTAAATATAAGCCTACCGAACAAGCTTGGTTTATTTCTCGTTATTTGATTCATGACTATGGTTTTGAGGTGTTGTTCGACCTGCAGGGGACGGCAGACTCAATTTCTAGTCAAGACATGACAGAGTATGCGAAAGAAATTTTTGGTGATAACAGCTATCAGCTGAAGAATTTGTTAAGCCCACAAGGTTAGGTCTAGTTAGGTGAGTGGTTTTCTTGAAAGCCGCTTCTACTTTTTATATGTGGATTCACTTACAAGCCAAATGTTCAAGCATTTGGCTTTTTTTTATTGCACTGACAAGCGAGTCTAAAATCGATGTATTAGGCTCTTATCAAAACACCACTTTAAATGAGCACAGCGATCTTACATAACGATTGGTGATTTATAAAATAAAGATCCAGATCACAAAGATATTCATCAGGTTCAATATTAAATAATAATCGTTAGCTCAATCTGTATATTGTCGATGAATGACATTAAGAGGTTGTTATGAAAACATATTATTTAGCGACGGCTCTATGCCTCACCTTAGTTGGCTGTAGCACAACATCAAAAACTACCGAAACGCCAATCCAGCCGGATCCGGCATGGACTTCAGGCCAACTAGAAAATGGCCTTACTTATCATGTTTATCCAGATCATGAAGAATCCGTATCTGTTCGTTTAGTCGTGCACGCCGGTTCGATTCAAGAGACTTCTCAACAAGAAGGCTACGCGCACTTTTTGGAACACATGGCATTCAATGGCAGTAAGAATTTCTCTCAAAATGATGTGATTCGTCTATTCGAAGACGCAGGCGCTAGCTTTGGTGCTGATATTAATGCCTACACTTCTTATGAAGAGACGGTCTACCAGTTAGATTTGCCAGATAACATCCAATTGCAGTCTGCTTTGACGTGGATGCGTGACATTGGTGATGGCCTGGATCTATCAAGTTCAGAAGTCGAAAAAGAAAAAGGCGTGGTTCTTGGTGAGTTCCGTATGGCTCGCCTCGATGATAAGTCATTCGGAGATATATATTATGATTACTTCGTTGAAGGCGGCCCGTACGAATCGCAAGATGCATTAGGGACTAAATCGTCGATCGTGAATGCTACTCCTCAAGGCATCACCAACTTTTATCAGACTTGGTATCAACCTCAAATAGTTGAGCTGGTCGTTTCTGGTGATGTGGACATCAAAACTGTGATTCCACTTATTGAAGAAAAGTTTTCTAGCTGGGAGCGTGGCGATACGCCGAGACCAGAGAAACAGAAAACGACCTCATTCAATGAAGATGATTATGTTGAGTACGCAGGAAGAGAAGCGCCAAGCATCACTCTGACGTTTAACCGCGGTTCAAATATAGTTGAAAATCATGCTCAGCAGAATCAACGCAGGTTAGATGAAACCGCTCAGCAATTGATTCAACGACGATTAGAAGCGGTGTTCAATGATGCCGCGTTCCCGACTCAATGGATTGCATCTGATAGTTATCGAATGGGCGCTTTTTACTATTCGTCAATAAGTGTTGGGTTTCCGGCTGGAGACCGTGAAGTTATCCAACAAGATCTGCTTTCTACATTGGCATCATTGCGTGATTTTGGTGTTTCGGAAACGGATATTGCTGGCGAACTGTACTACTACCAAGACTTGCTGGATAACATCGAGCATAACTGGGATAAAATGGACAGTGTTGAACACGCGAATTACAAAGTGAGTGCGTTAGTCACAGATCGAATCGTCCAATCACAGAAAGATTATCAAGCAAGCTTGGAAGCTTTCATCGCTAACTTGAGCCTTGAAGTGATTAACGACAACATCAAGAATCTACTTTCTGATGATTACTTTATTGTTATTGGGATGGATGACTCCGAAGACAGAACCGCGATCATCAACTCTCTCGATAGTTTAAAAGCCACGTATAGCGAGGCGGGAGTTGCGCCGCTTGCGATTGGAACAGCCAGCGCTTTTGCTGTACCTAGCTCGCAAGGCGAGGTTGTACTTGCTGAACAAATGTCTATTGACCCATACATCCAAAAGTGGACGTTAAGCAATGGCATCGACATGTGGTACCTGCGTGATTATGAGGCAGGTGATGATGTTGGGGTGATGTACATGAGCCTCGGCGGAAAAGCCGCTTTGGATCCGAGCTTGTACCCAGCTGTTGAGGTTGCGTTACCTACCTTCGCTCGAAGTGGTGTCGGTGAGTTTACGGGCTCTGAGCTTTTAGCGTACTTTGATCGTGAAAATATTAGCGCCGATTCTTTCATTGGTAATACTCGTCATGGTATTGAATTTAATATCAATAAAGACGGACTTAAAGATACGTTTGCTGCGCTTTATACCTTCATAACTGCGCCTAAAATTGTTCCCGAGCAGTTAGAGGCAGTGAAACAGGAGTTTGTACAAGGTCAAGAATCTTTCTTGAGCAGCCCTGTCGGTCAGTTTGAGCGCGCAAGAAACCAGAATATCTATCGTCAAGACAGTGGCCACCTCTTTGTTGATAAAGAACGTGTTGAAGCGGTTTCTGTGGAAGACGTCGCTAATCTTCATCAGCAATTGTTTGGTCAAATGAGGCATAACCAATTGGTGATCGTGGGTGACATCGACCCAAGTGAATTAAAGCCTTTGGTTGAGCAATACTTGGCTTCGATTCCATTAGAAAAAGCTGAGGTTCCTGAATTTAAGGTGGCTTACAAGCAGCCATCTGAATCACGCATTGATTTAGCGATCAACAATGTGAATAGTGCAGAGTACATCCTACGAGTTATCTCTGAGCCTAGCGTTGAAGTTAAAATGTCGGCAAAAGATGTTTTCATGGAAGACTTGCTGCAGCGCTTGCTGGCGACTCGTTTAGATACCTATATTCGTGAAGAGTTGAGCTTAGATTACTCGCCATATGCGTATTCAGCATCCGCAGATAGTGAGCTGAGTGGTGAGTGGGTTATCGGGGCGATGGTAGCGCCGGAGAACGTTGACCAAGTTGAAGTGGCGATCGATAAAGTGATTGCAGACCTTTTACAAGGCGTCTCTGAAAAGGAAATGCACGCAGTCGTGAAACAGTTTGAAGCGGACTTCACGCCTCTCGAGACGAGCTCTATTGACCAAGCATGGTATCTGTCTCGTTATTTACTTCATGGTTACGATATCGAAGCTTTGTCTCAAGTTGAGCGAGTGGCGAGGTCGATTACTGCGGAAGACATGAATCAACTTGTCCAACGCATCTTTGGTGAAGATAGCCGTAAGGTTAAGAACATCATGCGTCCTAAAGCCTAAAGCCTAAAGCTTGAAACCAACAGAAAGAGACAACTCAAAGCCAAGCGAGCACCGCTTGGCTTTCTTGTTTTCCCACCATTCATAACGTCTATGCCTCACCTGTTGTTAAGCCGTTTTAGATCTATGTAAATCTAAATTTTGAGATCGCTTAATCGGTTGCATCGTATCATTTTCTAAAAAAATGTTTTAAATCAAGACAGCGTTTCATTTGTATTGTAGATTGACGATCTACGAGAATGTTGTTTGGATATTAGATTGCTTAAACTGGGTACCCGATTAGTCTTAATGTTGTTTTTACTGAGCTTTGGCTTAGTGAATTCTAACGGCTATTCGTTTCCTTCTAAGCCATTTCAAATATACTCGGCTCAAGAGCAATCTTCACAGAATGATCTTTGTAAACAAGCTGATACGGATAATCCGTCGAGCTACTTAGAGTGCGATAAGGCTCAGTTTGGCACCGTGCCTTCTGGTGACAGTTCTAACTATCACGACACCGAATCAAGCCTTCAAGCAGCAAACTTCAGACGTATGCTCAGTAACGAGCAAGAAAGCGTGGCCGATCTTGAGCCTGCTTATCATCTACTGATTGACTTCTCTCCCCCCTCAATACTGGCTTCCCTGCTCTTCAACACGCCGTTGTTGGATTCCAAGCTGCACTGGACCAGTATTGTGAGTTCTCCGTCCTCCCGGCTTTCTGGGTGGAAAGAGGGCAACATCCAATACTCGCATTTCCGAGAACTTCTTAGCTAATCGTTTGACCCTAAATTGGTCGTATCGATGGTCGCCTCGTGCCCATTGAGCTCGCCAGTTAACCAAGACAAACATAGCGACATCAGCTTTAGCATCACTATCTTTCAATCAGCTTGTTCTGGTTTCAGCTATCGATCGTGTTCGCAAAACATTAGTTATACCAATCGTAGTAAATAACTGGTCACCCTCGCTGGTTAAAATGCTCGATCACTGCGTTTTTCCTACGCTATTTTCGAGCACTTATTTACTGTGATTGGTAAAAAGAAGAGATCTTGACTGTGAAAAAACGCATTCCAAGAAAACAAATCAACCACTACTCAAAGTGGAAATACGTGGTGCTTATCGCCACTATCATCGTTATGGTTCTGAGTGCTTTACCTTCTTGGTATGGCGAGAACGCCTCGGTTCAAATTAGCAACCGTTCTGAACAGACGATCGACGCCACTCAAATTACTCAATATCTCGCGAGCGAAGGCATCCAAGCGACATCAGCCTTTCAAAAAGACAAACGCTTAGTTGTGATCTTAGAAGATGCAGAGCAGCAAGCGAAAGCCAAAGAAGTACTTAATGAGCGCCTACTAGACAGCGCAACCGTTGCTTTAGCGATGGAGCCAGCTGCACCAAAATGGCTGACTGACATGGGCTTCGCACCGATTCAATTAGGCCTTGATTTACGCGGTGGCGTGCAGTTCTTGCTAGAAGTGGATATGGCACCGGTTTATCACGCGCAAGCTCAAGCGGTGGTCGACGAGATCACGAGCGAAGTGCGTTATGCCCGCGGTAAAGTGGTGAACAACCAAGTTCAGTTTGATTTCCGTACCGACGCCGATTTCGAAAAAGCCCAGAAGCTGATTCGTCAAGAGTTCCCACAATGGCTACGTAACCGATCAGACAAGTCGCTAACGTTAACTCAGTCTGAAGAAGAACAAAGAACGCTACGCAACCTTACGGTTCAACAAAACCTGCAAATCATGCGCAGCCGTATTGAAGAGCTAGGCATCACTGAGGCATCGATTCAACGCCAAGGTGAAAGCCGTATCCGTATCGAATTACCGGGTGTACAAGACCCTGCAGCTGCGAAAGACGTGATTGGTGCTACGGCTTCATTAGCGTTCTACTCTGTGTACGACAACGCAACGCGCAATACTCAAACTCTGAAAGATTCAGATGGTAATCGCGTAGTGGTTGCTCGCAAAGCAGTGCTGAGCGGTGAACACATTATCGATGCACGCAGTGGCATTGGTGAAATGGGCAGTGCAGAAGTAAACATCACGCTTGATTCTTCTGGTGGTAAGAAAATGTCTGAGTTTTCTCGCCATAACATCGGCAAGCCAATGGCGACCGTTTACAGCGAATACAGCCGTGACAGAGCCGGTAACAGCGAAAAAACCAGTGAAGTGATCAGTGTGGCGAACATCCAATCTCAACTGGGTAGCCGTTTCAGAATCACTGGCGCAAGCAGTTTGGCAGACGCACAAGAGCTTGCGTTACTGTTGCGTGCGGGGTCATTGACTGCGCCTGTGACCATCATTGAAGAACGTACTATTGGCCCATCTTTGGGTGCTGAAAATGTAACCAACGGCTTTGCTGCTTTGGCACTTGGTCTTGGCCTTACGCTAACGTTTATGGCGCTATGGTACCGCCGCTTAGGTTGGGTCGCGAACTGTGCATTGGTGGTTAACATGACCACATTATTTGGTTTGATTGCGCTGCTACCGGGTGCGGTGTTAACTCTGCCGGGTATTGCGGGTCTAGTACTGACCGTTGGTATGGCGGTGGACACCAACGTGCTTATCTTCGAGCGTATTCGAGACAAGATGAAAGAAGGGCGCAGCTTTGCTAGCTCTATCGACCGTGGTTTCGATAGCGCATTCTCGTCAATTTTCGATGCTAACGTCACTACCATGATCGTTGCTGTGGCTCTATATACCATTGGTAATGGACCGATTCAGGGCTTCGCTCTGACACTGGGCTTAGGTCTTCTAACCAGTATGTTTACGGGCATTTTTGCTTCACGAGCAATCATCAATTTGGTTTGGGGGCGTGACCAACGCCACGATGTAAGGATTTAAGCATGAGTACTTCAAAAATGACTATTTCAGACCGCTATTTTTCAAATAGCAATATGACTCGCCTTCGTAAGGTGATGTCTGTGATTTCTATTGTGCTGTTCATGAGCTCTGTGATGCTGGTGGCAGTGAAAGGTTTTAACTGGGGTTTGGACTTTACTGGCGGTGTGGTTGCCGAGGTTCAACTCTCTGATCAAGTAACCAAAGATGCGTTAAAAACCAAGCTCGACACGGCTTTCCAACAAGACGTTCAAGTGGTCGGTATGGCAGAGCAGGATCGCTGGACGATTCGTTACAGCCAACTGACAGACGCCCCACAACCAAACTTAGTGGATGCTTTGTCATCGGTAAGTGATCAAGTAAAAGTGCTTAACAGCAGCGTGGTTGGGCCTCAAGTGGGTCAAGACATGGTTGACCAAGGTGGCTTGGCGGTATTGGTGTGTTTCCTAATGATCATGCTGTACCTGAGTGTTCGTTTTGAATGGCGTTTAGCACTCGGCGCCCTTGCCGCGATCATCTATGACGTGACGCTTATCTTGGGTCTGTTCGCTTTTACTCAGTTCGAGTTCAACCTGACTGTGTTAGCGGCTGTGTTGGCGATTTTGGGTTACTCGTTGAATGACTCGATCATCATTGCCGACCGTGTTCGTGAAATGCTGCGTGGCAATCCAAATGGTGATACTGATAACCTGCTTAACGAATCGGTTAAAGCGACCTTCTCACGCACCATGGTGACTTCAGGTACAACGCTAATCACCGTATCTGCGCTTTGGCTACTTGGGGGTGCTGCGCTGCAAGGATTCGCAATTGCATTGGTGGTGGGTATTGTTAGCGGTACGTGGTCTTCCGTTTCGGTAGGTATCACACTGCCTAAGCTACTTGGCCTACAGCCTTGTCACTACCAAGTGAAAGCGCCAGTAGAAGTTGAGGGTGAGTACCCTTAGTCAAGCTTAGCTAGCTTATGCACGGTAGGCCGATTTACTTACGCTATTAACCTAAATCAATAATAAAAGCCCTTGAACTCACTTAACCCCCTAAGTAAGTTCAGGGGCTTTATTTTTATATAAGAGTCAACTGGTTAGAGAAAAGCGAGCCTATTTCAAAAAACGATGGATTGAGCAGGCAAGCCCTCATGATATGAAGTATGTTTAGATGACGTTAGTAGAAATGAGGCAAGGGAATGGAATATCGACATCAATGTCATGTAGGCGACCATGGTGATGCACTGAAGCATCCAGTATTGAGTGCACTTGTTCAGTCATTAATGCAGCAGCATTCACGCCTCAACGTTATCGACACGCACTCAGGTACAGGGTGTTATGACCTAACTACCGCACCAAGTAATCACGCCGGTGAGTTTGCTGAAGGGGTCGGGTACTTGTGGCGCAATAAGGCTTATCTTCCTCCGGCATTCGCTTCTTTTATGTCGGTACTGGAGTACTACAATCCGAATCAACTTATCTCTTTGTATCCGGGTTCTGCCGCCATCACTTACCAACAAGGTCGCAGCCAAGATAGTTTCTATTTTTCAGACATTCAGCAAGATGAAGCTGATTTACTGCAAACCAATATTGATAAGTTACAATGTAACCTGGATATTTCAAGCAAGCTTACGATTAGCGCAGGTGATGGGCTTAAAGCGTTACCTGATGACGTAGCTAAACATGACAATCACCATCTGATTGTTATCGACCCACCCTATGAAACCGATTCAGAATATCTCGCGGTGATTGATGCCTTAGTTAAGGCGTATCAGCAATCTGAGAAGGTATCTGCACTAATTTGGTACCCGCTCTACACGGATGACAAGAGCTCACTGATTTTGAACCACTGTGTGACCGCAGTGAAAGATGGTTTGCTGCCAAGTCCGATTAAGTCGGAGCTTCGCCTTCGAGATCCTAAGGGTGATGATCGCCTGATCGGTAGTGGTTTACTGTTGTTCAATCCACCACAAGGCATTGCTGGAACGGTCGCGGATACGCTTGATTATTTACACAACCAACTCGCGACAAATGGTGAAGGGTATTGGCAAATGAGAAGTCTATAAATCTGATTTCTATGGATTTTATGATGATTTTCTAGACGTCGTTCACTAAATCACTGTTATTTATGTGGTTTAAATTGACCAAACGCTAACTTTTATCGATTGATTAATTGCAGTGAATCATTTAAAAATAGAATATCAATGCGCACAAGTGCATAATGGCTCATAAGTTAAATAATTAATCTTAAGATTAAACTAGATTGTGGTTTACCCCCTAAACTGCATAAGGCTCGCACTAGTCATGCGAGCCTTTCTTTTGCCTGTCGGAAATGTTTCTAGTGGTTAGAAACCATCATCTCCTCCAAATTCACTACAACGCTGGATAATCGATGTAGCCTTTTTCGTTGCCGCCGAACAGAGTCGCGCCATCAAGATCGGATAGTTCGCTGCCGTTTTGTAGGCGTGAAACGAGATCTGGGTTAGCAACGAATGGGCGACCAAATGCGACGAGATCGGCGTAGCCCTTACTCAATACTTCTTCGGCGCGTTGTGGTGTGTAGCTGCCAGCAACGATGATGGTGTTAGAAAACAACTCTCTTAGTTCGACACGGAAGCTTTCAGGTATCACTGGCGCGTCATCCCAATCGGCTTCTGATAGGTGCAGATAAGCGATATTACGAGCTTGCAGTTCCTTTGACGCTTCTAAAATCGTTGGCACGATGTCTGGACAGTTCATGTCTTTGAAGGTGATGAATGGGGCCAAACGTACGCCCACTTTGTCAGCACCAATCGCTTCAATTACCGCATCCACGACTTCAATTAGAAAGCGAAGTCGGTTCTCACGACTGCCACCATAGTTGTCGGTGCGCTTATTTGAATTGGTTCTTAGGAATTGATCGATGAGGTAGCCATTACCACCGTGGATTTCCACTCCGTTGAACCCTGCCTCGACAGCTTTTTTCGCTGAGTTAGCAAAATCTTGAACAACACGATCGATGTCTGTTTGGGTCATCTCTCTTGGTTGGATGCAATCCACCATGTTGCCGTTACCATTTTCATCAGAGATCCAAACCTGCGTTTCTATGGGTGCCAGTGCAGAAGGTGCAATCGGCAACTCGCCATTTTGAAAGGTAGGGTGTGATACTCGGCCTACGTGCCATAGTTGGCAGAATATCGCGGCACCTTGCTCTTTTGCTGCTGTTGTTACTGATTTCCAACCTTCGATTTGCGCATCGGTATAGACGCCGGGTGTGAATGAGTAACCTTGGGAATCATCTGAAATTTGTGTGGCTTCAGTGATGATAAGCCCTGCACTTGCTCGTTGTTGGTAATAAGTCGCCATCATGTCGTTTGGCACGTTTCCAGGTTGGCTAGTGCGAGCGCGTGTCATGGGTGCCATAACCACACGGTTTTGCAGCTCTAGGCCTTTCAGTTCTGATGTTTCGAATAACTTGTTCATGATCTCTACCTTTATGAATTTTTAGTGCTGTGCCAATTCCAGTTTGATAATGAATTGGCACTTTGAAGTTACGGAGTTCTTAAATTATTTAGCTTCTTTGGGTGCAAATATTGAGTTGCTTTGTGGTTTCTCTTTTCGGTTAGCTTTAGCGATTAAGAACAAGCCGACGATAGGAACCACAACGGCTGCGAACGGAATCATTCCTGCGCCTAGTTGGCTGTCGAGTACCATGCCGCCAAGGAATCCACCAAAGGCATTGGCTAAGTTAAACGCTGAGATATTCGCAGTTGCTGCTAGCTCTTGCCCTTCGCCACCGTGGTTCATTACTCGAAGTTGCATGGCAGGGACGTTCGCAAATGATGCAATACCAAAGACAAATGCGGCTGCAACGAAGAGGATTTTGTTGTCTACCACAAGGCCAACTACCACCAATGACACGATCATTGCGATAGCCCAAAACATTGAAGCTTTGCCTAGGTTTTTATCTGAAGAGCGTCCGCCCAAGGTGTTACCGATGATTAAGCCAACACCCACAATCACTAAGATCCAAGTCACTGATTCTTGACTGTAACCTGTGATGTGCATGGCGATTGGCGCAAGGTAGCCGTAAAGCGTCATGAAGCCAGACCAAGCAAAAGCGGTGATTGCTAAGCTGATCAGTAACATTGGATTTTTGAATGCTAGAAGCTGAGTTTTGATGTCTTTCGCTTCACTGTGACCGGTCGATTTAATCGAAGTCAGAATGGCAAGCATCGCGATAGTGCCAAGTGCTGCCACGGTAAAGAAAGTAGTGTGCCAGCCGAATTGCAAGCTGACCCATGTACCAGCTGGAACGCCAAGAACGTTAGCGAGTGTTAAGCCTGCGAACATTTGGCCAACGGCACGACCTGCCATTTTTTCAGACACTAAGTTGGTTGCAACAACCGCACCGATACCATAAAAAGGGCCTTGCACTAAGCCTGCGATAACACGGCTGGCAAGTAGAAGTGGGTAGCTAGGAGCAAGGGCTGATAAGACATTACCGATGATGAACAGTGCCATTAAGCCAATCAGCACCATCTTCTTGTTAAAGCGAGCAAGGTAGATGGTTAAGATCGGGCCGCCGATAACGATAGCCAACGCGTAAGCACTGATAAGGTAGCCAGCTTGACCTTCGGTGATCGAAAGGGATGTGGCAATTTGTGGAAGGATGCCTGCAATAACAAACTCAGCGGTGCCGATGGCAAAAGCTGCGAGTGTCAGTATCCAAACTTGGAATGGGATCTTTTCTTTATGGATCGCTTCTGATTTCATAGTGAAGTACCTGTGTTAATTCTTGTTTGTTAGGACGTGAGATACACGCCCTAACGATTGTTCTTTATGTCTTTGCTTCTTTGCTTCTTTGCGGAGTGTTAGCCGAGTAGAGCGCCGCCATCGATATCGATGATTGACCCTGTGACGTATGGGTTATTAATTACGAACAGGTAACCCATGGCTATCTCTGAAGGCTCGCCAACCTTGCCTGCGGGTAGGTTGTTTTTGGCGTTGTCGTACATGCTTGTACGAGCGGAATCGTCCATGTTTTTGTAGGCTTCCGTCATGGTTAAACCCGGGCTAACGGCATTGACTCGAATAGGTGATAGCTCTTTCGCCAGTATTTTGGTTACGCTTTCTAGTGCGGCGTTGATGGCGGTTTTTACGTAAGTACCAGCAACAACTTTGCGTGACAACATGCCAGTTGTGAACGTGATAGACCCGTTTGGTGTCATGTAACGAGCGGCATGTTTGGCTACGTTTAAGCTGCCCCAAAACTTAGTGTCAAAAGCTGTCTTGGCGTCTGCGGTTGCTACGTCTGTTACTTTTCCTGCGGGAGCGGATGAGCCAGCCGTTACGATTAAGTGGTCAAACACGCCAATCGATTCAAAGTATTCACAAATTGATTTTTCATTGCTGATATCAAGTCCTGTATGTCGGCTAGCGATGTGCACTGTGTTGTTTTCGTTTCTCAATTTCATCGCGAGTGCCTTGCCGATACCTGATGTGCCACCAATGATGACGAAAGTGTGTTTCTCTTGTTTAGTCGATTCGTTAGTCATGCTCTGAATTCCTGCGTTGTTCTGTTGATGTTTGCCATTATATTTATTCGACTAAATTTGATAATTGGTTAAAATATAAATTCATTATTCGGTTAACCTGAATAGTGTGACTGAGTATTCAAATCGAGCATTAAGATCGAGAAGTAAGACAAAGAGGTGGAAGCGAGAATCGTATGGATAAGTTTTCAGATATGGCGATGTTCGTCAGTATTGTTAAGCATCACGGGTTAGCTGCGGCTGGGCGAGAGTTAGGGCTTTCTCCTGCGACCATGACAGCAAGGCTTCAAGCGCTTGAAGAACGATATGGTGTGAAGTTGTTGAATCGAAGCACACGTCATGTGTCTTTGACAGACTCAGGGGAGCTGTATCACAAGGCGTGTTTGGATATTTTAGACAACGTCAGTGAGGCCGAAAACCTGATTCAAAATGGTGTAAAAGAAGTCAAAGGCTCGTTAAAAATCGCCGCGCCAAAAGACATCGGAAAACAGTACATTCTTCCTATTCTCTCGGAATTTTGTCAGCAGTATCCGGACGTTATTCCTTACCTGTATTTGAACGATAACCTCTCGAATATTGCTGAATCTGGCATGGATATCGTGGTCCGTTATGGTGAACTGGTTGACAGCAGTTTGATATCCAGACGCTTATCGCCAAGCCGACGTGTGTTGTGCGCTTCTCCTGAATATCTTGCTAAACATGGAACACCGTTAACACCACAAGATTTGGTCGAACACGACTGTTTAGCCATGCTGCGTAGCAATGAAGAGCTCAAGACATGGCACTTCCAAGACAATGATATGAAGAAGTCGGTGACGGTTGTGCCGAAGCGATTTTCAGATGATGGTGAAGTGATTCGGTACTGGGCATTAAAAGGTGAGGGCATTGCGCTTAAATCGGTGTTGGATGTGCAAGACGACATCAATAACCAACGCCTTGTTACTCTGCTGAATGGTTACATGAAAAACTTCAATACCGCGATGTCGGTGTCGAGTGCCGACTTGAATGTGGTGTACATCAGCAAGAAATATCAGCCGAAGCGTATCCGATTGTTTCTTGATTTCTTGTTTGAGCGGTTTGGCGATTTGGTTGAAAAGTCTAGTTAGATTAGCCGAGAAGCAGCGCATGACAGATCTCTCGAACTCAACACCCGGGTACGGACAGAGAACATTGAACTGGTTATGATACGACCAACATAAGGATGTGATTGGAGAGAAAAATGAAAGTCGTCGGAGATACGGTTATCCAACCTTTTCACAAGGCAACCTGCCATTGCGGTGCGGTTGAACTAGAGTTCAGCTTACCTAACGGGATAGAAAAACCACGCCGCTGTGATTGCTCTATCTGTCGTCGCAGGGGAGCGATTGTGGGCTCTGTTGCACTGGACGGCATCAAGATCCTCAAAGGTGCGGAGCATCTCAAGCTTTATCAATTCAATACCAACACCGCAAAGCATTATTTCTGCTCAAACTGCGGCATCTATACCCATCATCAACGCCGTTCTAGCCCAAATGAATACGGTTTTAACATCGGCTGTTTGGAAGGGGTAAACCCTTTTGATATTGGTGATGTGGTGACCAACGATGGTGTCAATCATCCAGCTGATCGTTAATTTATTGAGCATAAAAAAGGAAGGAATTATGTCTGAATACGGAGCGATCATTCGCTGGAAAAAAGCAGAAGATGAAGTCTTTAGCGACAATCAATACAGTCGAGGTCATACGTGGGAGTTCGATGGTGGTGTCACTGTGCCTGCTTCGTCCTCTCCACATGTTGTGCCACTGCCGTTTTCGGTGGAAGCGAATGTTGATCCAGAAGAAGCGTTTATCGCGGCACTTTCTAGCTGCCATATGCTGACGTTTTTGGGCATTGCCGCAAAGCAGAAGTACGTGATCGACTCCTATGTCGATGATGCGATTGGTGTGCTGGAAGAAGATGAATCTGGCCGCTCATCGGTCACTAAGGTGACTCTGCGCCCTAAAATTGTGTTTTTAGGTACCAAAAAGCCCACCGCCAAGCAGCTCGACAAACTGCACCACTTGGCGCACAAAAATTGCTTTATCGCGAACTCGGTAAAAACGGACATTGTGGTAGAAACTAAAGCGTAAACCACACACGTTAACATCCAAAAACCGCGAGGTTGCTTAGTGCATCACTGGCGGTTTTTTTGTGTCTGTGTAATCCTACGTACGGTTTTAATTGAGTGACAGTTAGAAAGTTTTGAGAGATAGGTAGAGAGCTCTTGAATGGTAGGAATAGATTGATTAGCAGAGAGTTATGTTTAGCGTCCCATTGAATAGTTTTGTACATCGTGTGAGTGATAAAAGCCAAGTGATGGTGAATGCTGCGGAATGTGGATGTCAGTTGAAACGAGTTCGTCGTTCGCGTAATTGGCTGTTGGTCGCTCAAGAGTATCAACTCGTTGAATTTAAAACGATGTTAACCCATGAAAAAGACGGTTGGATAGCAATTGCAATCGACAAAGTGCTGCCTAAACCCGTGGTGTGTTTGGCATCTCTGTTGGCCGCTACACCTTCAATGACTGTGGCTCAGCTGGTGATGGAATCTGGATGTTCAATGGCCGAAGCAAGACGTGCTATTGATGAACATGAAGGTCTGTAGGCGTATTCAAATCGTGTGAAAAGAGAATTGCGAGCAGCAAAAAGCCCGTAACGATATTGCGCTGGAAAACGTCATATCGTTACGGGCTTTATCATCTGTGCTGCTGTTAAGCTAAGCCATGCGGCTTATGAAGCATTGAATCGATTAAGAGTTCGCTACTTTTACACGAATCGTGTTTTTGCCAAGCTTTGACAAGTTCAGCTTGTTTAGTGCCGCTTTAGCTTCTTCTTGCTCTGGTATTTCAACAAAAGCGAAGCCTTTTGAGTCGCCAGTTTCTTGGTCTAAAACTAGGCTGCACTCTTTTACTGAGCCAAACTCAGAAAATAGCACACGGATGTCTTGCTCAGAGGTAGAGCGCGATAGGTTACGAACTAGAAGTTTCATAATAAACCTTGAATATGAATTTACGCCGAGCATTGTCGCACACTTTCATGCTCACCCTCACAAATAATTACTCTAATCATTTCTTTGGTAATGTGTCGCTCTATTTACCGATTAAGCGAGCTGTTTACCTGCTAGCCGCGGTTTATCGTGATATCTGACACGAATCCATGCTCTGTGCTGGTCAACGCCTGTTGTAGCATCTGAGCGGCTTCTTGCGCGGTCATAAAGCTCGAGGTATCCATGCCTTTACCGCTTGTATTCCAAAACTCGGTCGCCATTCCTCCAGGGTAAACCGCCACGATTTTCATCGGGTGACCTTTTAGCTCTAACCTTACCGATTCGATAAAGCCTTTCACGGCCCATTTTGCCGCGCAGTAGGTGGACTCTTCCGCTTTAGCACCTTGTGCCGCCGTCGACATCACCACAGCGATGGTGACCGATTGATCTTTGTAGCGCTGTACAAGCTCGCGAATCAAAAAGATCGAAGACTCAATATTGTTCTTCAGCATGTCGCTGATGATGGTTGGATCTTGCTGTTCTATCTTACCGAAGTACCCACTGCCAGCGCTGTGGATCACCAGTTTCGGCATTTCAGGTAACGCATCCAATAACTCGCTCACTGAGTGCGGGTCACAGAGATCACACGCTTGGCTAATGGTATTCGCAGGTAGGCCCTGCGCCACTTCTGCTAAACGTTGTGCATTGCGACCTGTAATGGCTACGCGCTGAGCGTCGGCGTTAGCATATTGTTTCGCGAGAGCTGCGCCTAAACCGCTGCTTGATCCGGTAATTAAAATCATACTGTCTTCAATTTGTAGAGTTGATTCGAGATAGTAAGGGGCTAGGCTAAGATTTTCTGAGATCTATGGCTAAAGTTGATCGATAGCCTGGTTGATAGGTTGATAGGTTGATAGGTTGATAGGTTGATAGGTTAATAGCTTGGGTGATCGGTCGAGCGGTAAGGCTGAGCTAAGAGAGTGGGGGAAAGCCGTTAAGAATCGACGGGTTTAGCAAGAAATAACAGCGTTAAAAAACAACGAACTAACAAGTAAAAGCGCCGGCATAGAGCCAGCGCTTTTGAGTAATCATAAGTGATTATTCGTCGTCGAACTGTTTGATCGTGAACGCGTCTTCGATTCGGTTAAGCTCTTCTTGTTCTTTCACTCGCTTCTCTTCTTGCAGAGTCGCTCTCGTTTCGTTGAAACGTTTTTTCTCTGACTTAGTCAGGAATTTTACAGCTTTTTTGTTGGTCAGTGCGTAAGCAACTACGTCTTCACCTTTTTCTCTGCGGTCGTTTACGCGTTGTGAGAAACGTTCATTGTCGCGAGCTTTACGCTCCGCTGAGGTCAACTTGCTCATGCTTTAAAGCCTTTTCAATTATTCATGGTAGGGAATCTACGCTTAGCGAAACAAATGGGGACTGCTTAGTGTCAGTCTAGTCCATTTGTATGCTGGTGGCGCATCTTAGCACAATGGCTTGAGCATGCAGGTATGCTATTCGAGGGATCAAACAAAACAGCCCACAATTTTCGTTGTGGGCTGTTTTGTTACGTACTGGAGATGTAGTCATCGATTTGAAACTAAGAATCAGAAACGGCAGCTAAATCAAATCTTCTCTATGTATAAGATGACCTCTCCGACTTTAAAGCCAAACTTAGACATCTCAGTCTTGTTGAATAAGCGCTTGTCGTCCATCAAGAACATCCAATCATCGAGCACCACTTCATAGGTGCTGCCGTCTACTTCAATTTCTAGATCATATTTCCAATACAGCGCTGAACCTTGGGTCTCACCATAAGCGGTTCCGACGACATCGTTGGCAGTCCCAGAATAGGTGTTTTCGCCGGTTTTTATCAGATTCCAAACGCGAGTTGAGCGCTCGCCATCAGCAAAAGAGAACCACTCTTTTATTTCTCCATTGTCACCGTCCCAAGTTGCGATAAGCTTGGCATCAAAGCGGCGCAGTAGGTTACCAGAGCGGTCGAGCACCATGCCGTAGGCCATTAATTCGCCATTAAAAAAGGTTTCAAGCTTGAGCTCTGGCGTAGTGTCGACATGGTCTTCTAAACTTGCAGAGCCACAGCCCACTAGCCAAGTGAGTGAAAAAAATGCCAGAGCAAATTTTATTATTGTTGTTTTTGGATTCATTTGTTCAAACCTAAAAGTTGTTTACGAAGACCGGGTTCAGAGGTGTTTTCAGACAACCAAATCGCTAGAAAGGCTTCACCAAATTGCTTGTCTTGGATGGTGCCGATCGGTTGTTCATCGAAATAAAAACGACTTACGTTATCTTCAGCGACACGAATCGTGAGTGTGCTTCCTTCTTCCACGTTCGGCCACATCGCGTACAAGGGTTTCAACCATCGTTGAATGTTGCTGTCAGAGTAGCCAAGCTTGTTCCACTGATCTTCGGTAGCGTCTACGAGGTCTTTGCTATCGATAGAGCGGTAATACTCAAGCTTCAAAGCTCGTTCGGAGTTGGTTGGAGTTGCGTAGAATTCTGCCGAGTAGAGAGTCCAAAACAGGTAACTCATTTCACCCTCACCACGTTTGTTCAGATCATCGACAGCAGAGGCTCTAGCGTGTCCGGCAAATAACAGCGCAGCAAAGATTAACGGGAGAGTAATAAAGCTTAGAAGTGTGTTTTTTGCTTGCTGATGAGCGCGAACAATACCTCGCTCAGGTTTGAACGTTTGTGTCGGGTTGCGTGGATAAGCCATAAGTCACCTCGTTATTGCCATTTTAGGTTGTATTAAGTTGGAGTAGGCGGCCACCAGTAAGGGCAACAAAATCCCCCAACTTATTGCAAGGGCAGCAACTACCGATGCATCTGGCCAAGTAGTAAGAAGAGCACCTGCTTTGATGCCTCCCCAATAACTACTAGTACCTGCTACGAACCCTATGACAAACAAGATCACTTTCGAGCATTTTAAAAGCCAATTTAGGCTGTGGTTAAAACTGATTAAGAACATGATCCACAGGCAGACAAGCCACACCGGGAACCACGATTGATTCGCAATTTCAGAGTCGACGGCAAACACGCCGAAGTGGAGTAAGAGGCTATCAAGCAATAGCCCCAATGGTAATAAAATGAGTATCTTCAAATCGCTACTGCGAGTCGGTGATAGAAGGAAGTGAACCACTACAATCAGTGGTGTGACGAACGGGGCTTGCGCGGTAAAGAAAGCACTGCAAACCCAGGTCGCTTGAAACAGTACGAGATTAATAATCCAAAACCGCTTCATCTTTTTCTCCAAAGTAACGAGGTTTTCTTGCGACTACATGGTGAGTGCTGATCACGCGCTCTTTGAATGCGCCTTCACAGTAGCAGAAGTAGAAGGTCCATAAGCGTTTAAACTCTTCTGAATAGCCGAGAGACTCTAGCTCTTCCCAACTATTTTCAAAGGCGATATTCCAATCATTCAGCGTTCGAGCGTAGTGCAGGCCAATGTCATCAATTTCTTGAACCACAAGGTCGGTGCTGGTCGCAAGGTGTTGGGTCATCACTGAAACAGAAGGTAGGCAACCGCCGGGGAAGATGTACTTCTGAATAAAGTCGACACCTTTGCGGTATTTGTCGTAACGGCTGTCAGCAATAGTAATTGCTTGAATCAGCATCTTGCCTGAGGGCTTAAGTAGCGAGGAACATTTTTCAAAGAAGGTTTGTAGATACTCATGTCCGACCGCCTCTATCATCTCGATCGAAACCAACTTGTCATACTCACCAGTGAGATTGCGATAATCCTCTTTGAGCAGGGTGATTTTGTCGGTTAAACCAAGCGCTTTTACTCTCTGTTCAGCAAGTGCATGTTGGGCATCTGAGATCGTGGTAGTGGTGACGTGGCAACCGTAGTGTTGCGCCATGAAGATGGCTAAGCCGCCCCACCCTGTGCCTATCTCGACCACGCTATCTTTCTCAGACAGTTCTAGTCGCTCACAGATGGTTTTCATTTTGTTTTGTTGAGCCTTCGACAAGGTTTCTGCGTCTTCGCTGTAGATTGCGGAAGAGTACAGCATCGAGCTATCTAAGAAGCGCTCATACAGTTCGTTGCCAATGTCGTAGTGGGCGAGAATATTTCGCTTAGAGCCTTGCTCGGTGTTGGCATTCTTACGGCGCAGCAATAGGTTTTTGATGCGAGAAATCCATTGTGTCTTGTCATCAAGCTCATCCAATTGGGCTTGGTTACGAGCCATGATTTGAATCACACGCGTGAGGTTTGGGCTGGTCCATTTACCATCGATATAGGCTTCAGATGCCCCAATGCTGCCATTGATGACCACATCTCTAAAAAAGGTCGCATCATGAATCACGATTCGACCTTTCAATTCAGCTTCTCGATCACCAAATACTGAATGCTGGTCGCGCTCAATGATTTCAAGCGTTGCGAATTGCAGGCTTTCTAACACCTTGAAGATTAAAGCTCGATATTTACAGTTGCTTGAAACAGCAACGGCTTTAGCTTGTTGTTCAATATTGTTGTTTTGTTTGGCAAGCTGTTCCATGTAAACCTCGCTGATAACTCATTCTAATATTTTGTGCCAACTAAGCTGAGTTCAGCTCCTTGATTGGAGTGAACCCAAGCTTCAATTGAGTTCTTTCATGTGCGCTTAAGACGTTGAGTCTGGATGCGCCACAAACGGTACTTTTTTCAGGAATAATTTGAGAGCCTGATAATAAATTCCCATCACGACTTTTATCGTCATCGCCGGAATCTTTAATACCGTTCGTCTAATGTTTGTCTTGGTTACTGACTGCTTCGTCAGGGCTAGTGTCGCATCGAAAAGCTTGTCGTCTCGGCGGCTTTCAATGTGAACTAACGTGCGTTTCGCTGGTGGCTTAATCTTCCAAAAATAAGTCATGTTCAAATCCATGAACGGCGAAACGTGAAACTCTTTTTTTACCTTCAATTCTTGGTGCATGTCGATGAGATAGTAGTGTCTTTCTCGCCAAGGCGTGTTACTCACCTCAGCCAACATGTACTTACAATCTCCAGTCTCGTCATAACAGAAGAAACAGTTGAGTGGGCTGAAGTAGATGCCTAAACAGCGGCACTGAGCCAGCATCGTCACACGGTTTGAATCAGACCAAACCCCACCAAGTTGTTGCACTTTGGAAGCTATACGTTGCTTAAGTGATTTTGGTTCATCCGTGGTGACATTTTCTTTTTTTTCAGCGAGATAATCCGATTCGACAAAGCGAATCGGGTTGTACCAACGAGTTCCGAACAGCGCACTGCGCGCTGTGGTTTGGGGCAGCTCATCAAGATCTAACCCCATCATATACAGCTGATAGCTGAACTCATGAGTGATGTCGCCAAAGCGGCGATGTCTGACGTTACCCCAATAGATACCGCTGAGCTCTTCACTCTTTTCGGATGCGATCCCCATCTCGGGTGTCAGGGTTTGACTGTTCATAGCGCGGAACTCGTACTCAAATCTAAACCGAAGCGTTTGGTCACATCGAGTGCACTGTGGACACCGTCTTCATGGAAGCCGTTATACCAATAAGCGCCAGCAAAGTGCGTCTGGTTTTTGCCACAGATTTGCTCACGCTTGTGCTGAGCTTCGACCGTGTTCGAATTAAGTACCGGGTGATGATAAACAAAGCTGCGAATAATTTTTTCTGGGTCGATGGCTTCGCTTTGATTCAAGGTGACACAGAAGGTGTCTTGGCTTTCGATGCCTTGCAGAATGTTCATGTTGTACGTGACACAGGCAGGTCGTTTACTGTCGCCATCCAACATGTAGTTCCAGCTTGCCCAAGCCAGTTTTCTGTCTGGTAACAAGCGAGTATCGGTGTGCAGAACCACTTCATTGCGGCTGTATGGGATCTCGCCCAGTACCTGTTGCTCTTGTTCTGTTGCATCACCAAGCAAGCGTAAGGCTTGGTCTGAGTGGCAAGCAAAGATTACTTCGTCGAAACCTTGTGCGCTGCCATCTTCAAATTCAATCGTGACGCCTGTTTCTTGGCGAGTCACTTGTTTAATCGATGTATTCAGTGCAACAGTCTTACTTAGGCGTGAAAGGATGATTTCAACATAAGAACGCGATCCCTTTGGTATCACATACCACTGAGGACGGTTCGCGATATCGAGCAATCCATGGTTGTAGAAAAACTGAATGAAGAACTTGAGCTCAAACTCTTCCATTTCTTCCAAGCTTGTCGACCAAATCGCCGCGCCCATCGGTAAGATGTAGTGCTGGCTGAAAAAGTCGGAAAATTGATTATCTCGTAGGAAACTGCCAAGGGTAACGTCTGGTGTGAATTCATTGCTTTCAAACTGAGCCTTACACAGCTTGTTGAACTTGAGAATGTCAGACACTAAAGACCAGAACTGAGGTTTGAAGATGTTGCTCCTCTGCGCGAATAACGAATTAATGCTGTGGCCGTTGTATTCAAACTTGGTCGTCGTGTTGTGGACGCTGAAGCTCATCTCAGTCGGTTGCCTTTCGACATCGAGTTGTTCTAGAAGCTGATTGAAATTCGGGTAGGTTCGATCGTTGAATACGATGAAACCTGTATCTATCGAAAACGCCGAGCCTTGATGTTCAATATCAACGGTCGCGGTGTGCCCCCCAACGTAATCATTCTTTTCGAATACTGTTACGTCGTGGTGCTTATCTAATATATGCGCGCAAGTGAGTCCAGAGATACCTGAACCAATAATGGCGATTTTCTTCATTGTTATACCATCCTTGAAGCGAGTTTTTGCCAAACTGGAGTTGGAAGCATTCTTAGTAGCTTCATCAACATGATGAATCGTCTTGGGAAATCGATTTCACTCTTTCCTTGAGCGATACCATTTACGATTCGCTGAGTTGCGGCCTCACTACTAATAATCATAGGCATAGAGAACGTATTTCGCTCGGTTAATGGCGTTTCAACAAAGCCAGGGTGCACAATTGAGACATGAATGTTGTGCGTTGCCAGATCAACCGAAAGTGTTCTGCCTAAGTAGGTGAGGGCTGCCTTTGAAGCGCCATAAGCCTCGGCTCTTGGCAAAGGTAAAAAGCTGGCGCTGGAGCTGACTAAAACCAAACGGCCGCCGGGCTTGATGTTTTTTAACCAAGCTTTAAGGGCGTAGCCAATTGAAATTAGGTTTATGTTGATGACGCGCTCAAAAAGCTCGGCATCAAAATTCACTGGGTCGTCGATGTACTCACAATCACCCGCATTTAAAATCAGCAGATCGAGCGGCTTGTCTTGGTCGAGTTCTGGGAAGTTGTGGTAATCGGTCAGATCGAAACAGAGCGGTGTAATGGATGAATGCGCGATGTCTGTCTCGTGAGAATCAACCAAGGCTTGCAGCTTGTCTGGGTTACGGCCACAAGCAATCACCTGATGCCCTTGTTGAGCATAATCGATAGCGAGTGATTGGCCGATACCTGAGGTCGCGCCTGTGATCATAATACGCATTATTGGCTCGCTCTCTTTTTGATGGATTTGATGGCGCAGCCCAGAACTGGAATGTGTTCGTACAACATAGAGCCGACATCAAGATAGTCTCTGTGATAGACCACTTGACCGTCGAGCATCTTGAGGTGGCTGTGTCCTTGTACTTCGATTGGCTTTTGCCCATTTAATTGCTTGTGAGCAAACTGCATTGTCCAATACACCGAAGCTTCGTCGTTCACTTCGAAAGTGTGTTCGATATGGAAGTAACAGCTGGTTACTTGGGTGTAGAGGTTCTCGAAGTAGTGCGTAAGCGCCGAAATACCGCTGACATGATGCAGCGGATCTTGGAATTCAATATCAGGGTGATAAACCGTCTTAAGCACGTCGAAATTGTCGGTTCCGAGTTCTCGATACATGTTGAGAAAGTTATCAAGCCATAGAGAGTTATCCATAATATTCACTCTAATTATTTGAAGAAGGCTAAGGCTCTCAATCGTGCTTCTTTATGCTCAACGATGGGTTGCCAGTATTCGCTGTCTATTCCGTTTTTAGCGATAAAGTCATGTGGGAAATGTACATGCTTATCTGGGATATTTTGCAGCTCTGGTATGTACTTACGAATAAAAATTCCTTTTGGATCAAACTTTTCACTCTGAGTGATTGGATTGAAAATTCGGAAGTAAGGTTGAGCATCACAGCCAGTACTTGAAGCCCACTGCCAGCCACCATTGTTGGCACTAAAGTCTCCGTCGATAAGGTGCGACATAAAGAAACGCTCGCCCCAACGCCAGTCAATAAGCAGGTGCTTGGTTAGGAAGCTTGCCACCACCATTCTTAGTCTGTTGTGCATCCAGCCCGTTTCAACCAGTTGACGCATTGCGGCATCAACCAATGGATATCCTGTTTTTCCTTCGCACCAAGCTTTGAAGCTAGGATGATCGTGATACCAATCTAAACCATTGTATTTTTGCTGAAAGTTAGCACCTTTGACCAGTTTAGGGTGGTGGAACATCAAATGCTTATAAAAATCTCGCCAAATCAATTCATTGAGCCAACAAAAGGCCGGTAATTGCGTATCAAATAACAGATCGGGTTGCTGCTGAATCAATTGAATCGCTAACCAACGTGGGCTCACGGCGCCAATCGCTAAATAAGGTGATAGCCCCGATGTTCCTTTAACTGAGGGAATATCTCTCAGACGTGCGTAGTCGTTGACTTTATTGCCTAAGAAATTGGGGATCACATTGCCCAATACATCTTGGCTTAATGGCCAGCGACTCGAATCAACACGCGGAAAATCGAAATCATAGTCAGCAGAGATGGTTAAGGCTTGTAAGTCGTCAGGAAGCTGTGTTTGTGAACGTTCAGCTGACTCGACAGGAGCTGGACTGCAGATGATGCCTTTCACCTGAACTTCTTTTAACCAAGCGTTCTTAAAGGGCGTAAAGACTTTGAACATCTCGCCTTGTTTGTTGAGAACGCTACCGAGTGGCAGCATAACGTCACAATCGCTGATCTTCAGGTTTAGGCCGCTTGAAATCAGCTTTTTATCGCGAGCTTGTTCATCGACCTCTGGTTCAGAGTTAGCGTAGACGCACTTGGCATCAAGCTGCTGGCACAAATCGATGAGCTGTTTGGATTGGTCGTCAAAGTCGCTAGCTTTCAGGTGAAGCAACGTTATCCCGAATTCAGCGAGCTGGGAATCGAGTTGTTTTAGATGACGATAGATGAAATCAGCTTTGATCGGCGCAAGGTGGTGTTGCCGCCACGTTTGAGGCGTTGAAATGAAAACGGCGGTCGTTACGCCGTTTTCAACTGCCGCGACGAGCGCTGGGTTATCGTGAATCCGCAGGTCTCGTCGTATCCATAGTATGTCGCTCAATATCCGTATCTCAGTTTAAGTTCTTGAGGGTGCGGGTTTAGGTAAACCTGTGATTCTAGGTATTCGTTCGGGTATTCCATCAGGTAGTGATTGATCAGTGTCAGTGGCACTAGCAGTGGAACAACGCCCTCTCTGAATGATGCGATCTGGTTGGTCAGCTCTTGCTTGTGAGCGCTACTCAGTTGTTTTTTAAAGTAACCTTGCAAATGATGCAGCGTATTGGCGTGACTGCCTCGATTCGCGTGATGAGACAACGCCGTCATCAAGCCTTCGATGTATTGAGCCGCTAGTTCGTCGATATCTAAATCATTACCCGCTAGCAGTTTGCCTAAGCTTTTGTAACCCTCAACGTGGTGACACATGACTAGATATTTGTGGGCGCTGTGGAACTGAATCAGTTTGTGCTTGGTCACACCTTCATCCACAAGATCGAGCCATTTTTGGTAAGTGAACACTCGAGTCATGAAGTTTTCACGCAAAATGGGATCGTTAAGGCGGCCGTTTTCTTCAACGGGAAGTAACGGGTTGCCGTCCATAATTTGTTGGGTGAACATGCCTATGCCTGTCGATTCAGAGCCGCGACCATGGTGGTGGTACACCTTCACGCGCTCCATGCCGCAGGTTGGGCTTTTTTGACACACAATAAAGCCAGCAATGTGTTGGTTTTTCTTTGAGTAGTTTTGACCGAACTCGATCAGTTCGTTGGTCACATCACCTGAGCCATCAGGGCGAGAAACATGGATGATGTCATCTAGCATTCTTGTTTGACGAATGGTTGGACGAGGGGTTGGAAGACCAACAGCCATCTCTGGGCAAACAGGTTCCAATTCCACGTAGTCTGCTAAGTCGTCTGTACAAAAACGAGAGCGTTTATGACCTGTGTCGAAACGTACTTTATGTCCAGCAACACATGCACTGATACCGATTTTGATTTTCTTTTCCATTGGCCAACTCCTTTGCTCTTGCTCTGAGCTTTTTCTTATAGTTCAACATTGCTAATCGTATTTACAGAGCTGGGTGTGTTTTTACTTTGACACCGTAGTTGTTTTTATTCAGATGTATTGACGATATACAGGATAGCTTTATGCCATCCTGTATATTTATAGCCTGCAACTGGGTTAATAGATATATTTTCCAAGTGGATTGAATAGTTGGCTCACACCTTTTGTGAAGTAAAGCGCATCACTTGAAACGGTTAAACAGACACAACCTTCTTTTGTTGCCGGTTGATGAGTGTGATTGCCATCCAACCAGATGAAGTCACCTTTGTTGTAAACGCCCATTTCGTCTTCGAAACTGCCATCTAGAAGAAGCGTGATCTCGAAGCCTTTGTGTGTGTGGCAAGGCACTTGTCCATCTTTGTCGATGTGCAACAAGCTGGTGTGGTGTGCTTCGTCAGCAAAATCGAGTCTTGCTCGTGAAATTTTGCCTAGGTTCATCCAGTCCTTTCTCGCTACTGAGTTTAGAGCGCGAGGGATTGTGAATGTCGTGTCAGCAACAGTTACTTTCTGAACCTCTGGAGTCACTTCAACAGACTGAGAAGTATCAGCTGTGATTTGCTCTATCGCGTCAAAATCAAAGTCCATGTCGTCCATTGAGAAGCTGTCTAGATCTTCATTTGAGAATACTGGCTCTGCGTCAAAAGCATTATTCGCTGCTACAGCTGTAAGCTGCTTGACTTGTTGTTGGCAGTGTTCACACAGCTCTACATGGCTAGAAACAATCAAAGAAACTGAATCAGCCAACGTGCCATCGACGAAGTCTTTCAAGATTGCCGCGTTTGGGTGATGTTTAATCATGGTCTTGTTCCCCCATGTGAACTTTTAATTTGGCTAAAGCGAGTCTCAGACGTGATTTCACTGTTCCAAGTGGGACGCCAAGTTGCTGAGCGAGTTGCTCTTGAGAGAGCTCTTGAAAGTAAACGCCTTTGACGATGGTTTTCTGAGCGAGAGGCAACTTTTCTATTTGAGTCATTACGTGTCGGCTCATCAAATGGTCACCGAATGGCAAATCTTCGCTTTGAGAGTCGGCTACCATCGCATCGATTGGCCAGATATCGTCGGCTATCGTTTGTTCGGCTTTCGCTTTCACTTTGCGCAACATGTCGAATGCTGCATTACGCATTACCGTGTAGACCCAAGTGGTCGCAGCGCCTTTATCTACATTGTAGAGATGTGCTTTCTTCCAAACATTAGTCATCGTGTCTTGAACTAGCTCGTTTGCAGCAGCTTCGCCACCCAACTTACTGATACCAAAACGCTTGATCTTAGGAGCGAAGAACTTGAACAAACAGGTGAACGCCTGCTTGTCTCGGTCTGTACCAACCAACACCAGCCAGCTCGAGAGCTCTGTCGGTACTTTGTTGTCTGTAGGTACTTTGTTATCGGGAATAATGACATGCTCCTTGCCGTTCCCTGAACTTCTGCTTTCCACTTGCATAGTAACTAACCATCATGCGAATTTGATGGGCACTACGTGAAAGGAGAAAGTCGGGATCACTTTAATTTAAATTAATTTCTACTATACAAAATTATAGTGAAGAAAAGTGCTTATTGCCCCGTAATGATTTGATTCAAAAAAGGAACTAGAGACGGAAAACTGGCTGGCTCAGTAAATTCTGTTTTCTTTTCCAGTGGGATAGGCATCATTTCGAGCAATCGCGCACAGATCCATTGTGGGCTCTCAAAATCAGGAGTGGGATAGAGTGTTCTTATCGAATCGTGGTCGCGAAACAACTGAACCAAAAAAGCGGTAAACACGTTAGGCACTTTATATTCATCGGTAGGCCAGTGAGGCAACAAGCTGAACTTACTTTTAATCAGGTCATCATCGTCTCGAAACGACCCATGCAATTGCACCAACTTTTCGCCTTCGACATCAATTTCTAATATCTGGTCGTCCGACATATTGAAGTCGACGATGGTCACCTTTGTTCCCCAAGAGCTGAGATGATCAGAGTTAGATTTGTCTTGAGTGGCGATAATGAAACCATCGCCCTGCGCTGCGTGAGCGACCATCGCGAGATACTTTGGCTCAAAAATGCGCAGTCTTTGTCTGCCTCCCGGTAAAAGGAAGATGGGGAGGGGAAACACAGCGAGCTCCAGAGAAGACTCTACGGGTGTTTCTGGTTCGGCGTCTGTCCGCGTGGTCTTCCTAGGTGAATTCGGCACATAATACTCCTTAGTTCAGATGTGATTCGAGAAGATATACGCGGGGAGGGTGGTGTTCGATCAATTCGCTTCGGCTTATGTTCGCAAAGGGATAGATATTTTGTTGCACCTGTTCATAAATTCACTGTTTTTACCTTTTTTCATACGCGTCATTATGTAATATATGTACAAATAGTAAGCGAATGGGTAGTCGCCAGACGATGCTTATATCTGACGTTCTTCTATACCTAACATCGCATCAAAGGAATGGTCATGATTGTTATTTATGGTATCAAAGAGTGCTTAAATCCAATTAAGTTGCAGCTCTCTAATGTGTTGCAGCAGTGCTTGAATAGTGAAATGGGTTTACCCGATGACAAGCGAGCACATCGATTTGTGCCATTGGAACGGGATGACTTCTTTTACCCAGAAGGAAGAACAGAAGCCTATACCGTCATTGAGATCAACATGATGGAAGGTCGAGCGGTAAACACCAAAAAGCGTCTAATCAAGAAGATCTTTTCTGAGATTGAAAAGCAGCTCTCTATCTCTCCGATTGATATTGAAATCACCATTAAAGAGCAGCCTTCACATTGTTGGGGTTTTCGAGGGATGACGGGCGATGAAGCACAAGATCTGAAGTACAAAGTGAACGTCTAGGGTTTAAGCTCTTAACTCTTAACTCTTAACTCTTAACACGTAAGACTTAAGCCAATCTATCGAGTGACGGCTTTGGAATTTGATGCCAAAGCCGTTTTCCTAGTTCTCGACACTAACCTTTAAGCATCTAAGCATCGTCACTCTTTTTTAAATACTGATGCCAATTTTCATTGATCACGTCAAAGTGCTCAACGCAGAACTCTTTTCTGTCTTTCAAATAGTCGTTTTCCACTTCATCGAGCAAGTTCTTATAGGCATCGGGATCGCTGCCATACACCAAGCATAACGTGGAGAAGTAACGCTGCAGGTCGAAACTGTGCTCGTCGATGTATTCCCCCAAGTCGTAATACTCTGGGCGGTCTTCTGACTCGAAAGCGAACATGTCTGCAGCGCTGATAGCAGCGTCGGCCCCATGCTCTACGTAGTTAAGCAGTAGCACGGTTGCTAGGTTATCAACCGCATCTTCTTCTTTACCCAATATGGCAATGTTCTGATCTTCGATATACGCATGCCCAGTCTCGTGTAGCAGGGTGTGCAGCAAGGTATCAATAGCGCCGGTTTGCGCAGATTTCCCATACTCTTTTTCGTATTGGTTCTTCTCAAAGTAATTGAGTGACTCAGCGTAAAAGCTGTAAGGGATCAGTACTTGATGGGTTTGTGGATCGTAGAGTGGTCCTTCTTCCCCGCCATATTGAATGGTTAATGGCTTCTCAAACATGAAGAGTTGGTTTGATAGGTCGACCACGGTGTCATTAACGCCACTGCTTTGAATCTCTCGTTTGAGCTGCTCTTCTTCGGTATTTTGCGGTGTAGAGTACTCGACGATTAGGTTACTTTGGGTGGCTTGTTCACTAGATGCATAAGTTGTGGCAAACATTGCACTCAGGGCTAGGCTGCAGGTCAATGTTCGTTTCAATAATGTCATCGGCTATCCTTGTGATTACGTTGCGATTCAGAGTCGTGCTGGGGGTAACAACTCCAAGCTGTGTACCCTGATTTAGTTATTGCGTTAGAGTATAAGTTTAGACGGAATTTTGATGCATCGAGGACTGCAATTTTTGAAGTAGGCGCTATCCTATCAATGAATAATCCGCTTAGAGATTCGCCACAAAGAATAAGTAAGCTGAATGAGCGGTGTCGATGTGATTCGTTTCTATTGGTAATTAACAGATAAATTTCGGTTCAACACAACCCTTGTGCTATACTCCGCGCCCCAATCCGAATTGGCTTGTTTAATCTTAGGAAATTATTATGAGTGTTAAAAACGAACTTCAACAAATTAACAACCGTCTAGACAAGTGTCGCCACAAGTTAGATGCTGCTAAAACTCGTAATGATCGTCCTGTTGTTCGTCAGTTCGAGGAAGAGATTAAGAAGCTAACTAAGAAAATTGCCCAGCTTAAACACAAAGAAAGCTATGATGTGAACCAAGAGCGTAAGTCTCTGGTTGATATGCCATTTAGCCGTGAGATCACTAAGGCTGAGCAAGCGGATATGGGTAAACTTAAAAAGTCTGTTAAAGGACTCGTAATTGTTCACCCAATGACGAAGATCGGTAAAGAACTTCGCATTGAGGTTATGACTGGTTACGCACCGAAAAAATTCTAATTACCAGCGATGGTGATGAAAGAGGAGCTAGAAATAGCTCCTTTTTGCTTTTTTAGGTATTAAGAAAGCAGAGTCAGCGGCATAGATACTCACGCCGTTTTCAACTTTTAGGAGGTGATTGTTGTCACAAATCCTTTTATCTCCTATAAAAGTTAACGTGCTACTAACATGGTACTAAGCGATCGCAGTAATGTGTTCGCTTTTCGAATCCACACTTTCTCTCCAGTTTGTATAAATATAGGTAGAGCAGCACAAATAATTACAGATAAAACTAGACTCATTAGGGAAGATGAGAACGTAAAAAAATAGAGGTTATATGAATCAATTAATTTCAATTGGACCACTAGAATCCTTCCTAATCGCGATTAGTGTTTTGTTTCTAGGTCATTTCGTCAATGCAAAGCTTCCGATTCTCAAAAAGTACAACATTCCAGAGCCCATTGTCGGCGGCTTGATTGTCGCTTTTGCTATTACAGCCCTGCACTTTAACGGCCTTGATCTTGAGTTTTCCTTGCCCCTGCAGAACACGTTTATGTTGATGTTCTTTGCAACGGTCGGTCTTGCGGCGAACTACACGCAGCTGATAAAAGGTGGTGCTAAGGTATTCCTATTCTTAGGGGTAGCGTCGGTTTACATCATTATCCAAAACGGTGTAGGCGTAACCTTAGCTACGGCACTAGGCCTTGAACCCTTGATGGGTTTGATTGCTGGCTCTATCACCCTTTCGGGCGGTCACGGCACAGGCGCGGCTTGGTCTCAAACTTTTGCAGACACGTTTGGCATTGCAAATACGCTAGAAATCGCGATGGCTTCAGCGACCTTTGGTTTGATCATCGGTGGTATTATCGGTAGCCCAGTGGCGCAAAAGCTGATTGATAAAAACCAGCTTGAATCTGAGTACGGCACTGGCACGCAAACACATGAACGCTTCCCTGAACTTGTTACTTACAACGAGTATGAAGAAGACAAAGTGACGGCGAAGAAGGTGATTGAAGTGTTGTTCATCCTTCTTATCTGTATCACGGGTGCGAAGTACCTAGAGCAGTGGGTGGCGACTTTTGAAATTTCTTGGTTGATGATTCCTGACTTCGTTTACGCGTTGTTTATCGGTGTGTTCATCACTAACGTGTTTGAAGTGACTAAGCTGCATAAGACTGACAGCGAAACGGTCGATATTCTTGGTACGGTGTCATTGTCACTGTTCCTAGCAATGGCGCTAATGAGCCTTAAGCTTTGGAACATATTTGACCTTGCGATTCCGTTCTTGGTTATCCTGGCGGTTCAGGCGGTTGTGTTAGGTATCTTCTCTTACTTTGTGACGTTCAAAGTAATGGGTTCTAACTACGACGCAGCGGTTATGGCAGGTGGTCACTGTGGTTTCGGCCTAGGTGCAACACCAACAGCGGTAATGAACATGGGCTCTTTGGTGAACCGTTTTGGTCCTTCACCACAGGCGTTCATGGTGGTGCCAATTGTTGGTGCCTTCTTTATCGATATCGTTAACCTGATTATCCTTCAGGGTTACATCTCGTTTATCGGTTAATGTTCGCCTTTACTTAAACGCAATGTGCTTATCGCACTAAGATGAATACAAGAAAGCCAGTCTGTTGACTGGCTTTTTTTGTTCTTGTTTATCGAGGTTTTCTTGCCTGATACCCCTGCGGTTAGGGCTCTGTCACATCAATAACTAGGGCGTGTTGATCTTTCGAGCTGATTTTTGCAGTGAGTTGCTGGGTATTTATACAAGGCAGAGGCATCGATGTGTAGCTAGCCTACATGAGAAGCCGATAACGCAGTAGAAATGACCAGCAAACGCTGCCCGAAGGGTTCGAGCTGGGCGCCCCCGCAAAAAGCGTTTTACTCTTTGTTGAGGGAGGTTTGCTTAGAATGACTAGGCTACTTCTCCCTCACCGCGATTAAAACGCTTTTGACTAGGCGTCCCCATCCGAACAAAATTTAACCACGAAAGGTCAACACGCCCTAAAGTGTTGTAACGACTTCATCAAGAGCTAGGCGCGCTTTTGGTTTGCCGTAGTTGTAGTCTTCGCCGTCTTTGTGGTAGCCGATAGCTAGAGCTACATCAACAACGTGACCTTCTAGTTCGTCAGCAAACTCTTCGCTGATCATAGCTGCATCTACACCTTCCATAGGTGTTGAAGCGATACCTAGACGAGCTAGTGTGTGCAGTGTGTTACCTAGTGCGATGTAAACTTGAGACTTAGTCCAGTTACCGTTGAAACCTGTTTCGTCTGTGTTCATTTCTGCGAATGCGTAAGCACCTAAGAATTGCTCGTACATTTCAGCTGGTAAGTGACCAGAGCTTACTTCTGTATCAGCACGCTTCGCGAATTTCTCTTTAGTGTACTTAGGATCGTGAGCAAACAGGATCGTGTGTGACGCTTCTTTCGCATGTGGTTGGTTAAACTGGAACATGTTTTCGAAAGTATTGTGGAAGCGTTGTTTTGCTGCGTCACTCTCAATGATGATGAATTTCCAAGGCTGAGAGTTGATAGAAGAAGCTGACAAGCGAAGTGCTTCTTTGATTACTTCCATGTCTTCCGCAGAGATGCGCTTTTCTGCATCGTATTTTTTAGCTGTGTAACGAGTGTTTAGATCAGTAATGATTGGATGAGTCATGTTGAATCCTAATATCTATCAATAATAAATGTTGTAGGGTTTTATGTTCAGTTACGTCAACAATAAACGGATAACCAATTTAAACGAATCTCAATAGATTGAACGTCTAAATAGTTATCGAACATGCCCCAATAAATCGAGTATCTGCGGTAGCTCAAGTCGATGGGTGTAAGATAATAGAAGAATGACTCGGGAAAAATAGCGAACATATCAAATCACTATGGTTAATAATGTCCATAATGATTCAATAAGTGTGATCTTAATGGAGGTGGAATCTCTAGATTCAGTAGCTTAGTACGCTTTGATACCATATTGGCGCAATAATGGCGGAAGTACGCTGTCTAGGTTGGGGATATCTTCTGGCGTGATTTCGATTAAACCAAAACCATGCTCTTCATAGATTTTTCTCGTAGCTTCACGTTTATTTTCGGCGATTGGCGCAGAATCAGTTCCCCAGAACTGGATGTATACTTTGCCACTTGGTAGATAAAAATCGCTGATCACTTCTTTTGATATCGGAAGCGGACGCTCGTACGCATGGACCACTCCTGCCATATAAAGCCAGTTATCAATGATCAGCTCTCCCTTTGATCGAACATAATGCCCGTCTAAGCTTCGGTGCTTCGCCTCAAATTTCTGACGAAAACTGGAGAATGACACATCGGTCGAGTGGCTTTCAGCATCATGCCCTAGGAATTCAACAACAGACTGCTTTAAACGTTTATTGCGAACCAATGAGTCGTGCCATACCACGAATAAGTTTTGAGTCGCTTTGTCTTCTCTTTGTTCACCTCCGGCTTTTAAGCCTGTAGAGGTGACATGCCAACCGTCTTCTTCTTTTGTTATCCAACCAAGCTCGTTGAGCAGTAAGTTGATTTTCTTTGCGCTGAGTTGAAAGGCACTGCCAAGCTGGGTGGCGGTGAGTGTTTTTCCTGAGAATGAGTCCAAATCGATAAGCAGTTTCTCTGGCCAGACAATAAAGACACCAAACTTCTTGTGTTCGACATATTCCCCACCAAAGCTTTCTCCCCGTTCTGTGAGAATCCAACGCTCTTGTGAACGCACTATATAGCCCGCTGTTTTTAGATCGCTAAATAAAGCTTTAGCTTCTATGCCTTTTTGTTTAGCGAGTGCGGATGTGGAAATTTTGTCTGACATAGTCTTTTCTCAAATAGCGGAGTGATCAGCTGATGGGTGTTGGATATATATATGATGCGATAGCGTTGGTAAATACCATATCACATCTATCAATGCTAACTGCAGTTCAGTGGTCTATGTTTTTAGTAGAGCGTTAGGTCTCGTTTTGTATGTTTAGCAAAATGTAGCTCAACCTGTAATTAAATTACAGGTATCGCGATTTTGCTCATCTGGGTGCATATTTTATATACGTGACACGATGTTCTTTTATACGGTTTATATAGATCTTAGATGCTATATTTTATTAAATGTGACTTTAATCACTATTTATTTTTAAGTATTACAAAATGAAATGTGATCTAGATCGTGTGCTGATGATATCTATTCTCATTAATTTGGCTTTGTAATTTAAATTCATGGTGTTTTTGTGATCTAAGGTGTGCTTGTTAACCCGAAAGTGTTTTTCGTGTGTGATGGCTATCACGAAAGTTGGGCTAAGGTGCATTTTGGAAATGTTGTGATACATTTTAATCGACTTTTGAGTACACACTTTCGGTCATTTGACCAACCAATACATTACGGGGTTCTACCTATGTTATCACCAGAAGCAAAGATTAAGGTTCAAAACTTTGGTCGTTTCTTATCCAATATGGTAATGCCAAACATCGGCGCATTTATTGCGTGGGGTTTCATTACTGCACTATTCATCCCAACGGGTTGGTGGCCTAACGAAACGTTAGCATCAATGGTTGGTCCTATGATTACATACCTACTGCCACTATTGATTGGTTACACCGGTGGTAAAATGGTTGGTGGTGACCGCGGTGCGGTAGTGGGCGCTATCACAACAATGGGTGTTATCGTTGGTACTGATATCCCAATGTTCATGGGTGCAATGATTGTAGGTCCACTAGGTGGTATCGCAATTAAGAAATTCGATGAAGCTGTTCACGGTAAAGTGAAGAGTGGTTTCGAAATGCTAGTGAACAACTTCTCTGCGGGTATCATCGGCATGATCTGTGCGATCATCGCGTTCATCGTGATTGGTCCTGCGGTTAAGATTCTGTCTGGCGGACTTGCGGCTGGCGTAAACGCAATGGTAGAAGCGGGTGCACTACCTCTAGCATCTATCTTTGTTGAACCTGCGAAAATCCTATTCCTAAATAACGCAATCAACCACGGTATCTTCTCTCCACTAGGTATCCAGCAATCTGAAGAGATGGGTCGCTCTATCTTCTTCCTAATCGAAGCAAACCCAGGTCCTGGTTTTGGTCTTCTACTTGCTTACATGGTGTTTGGTAAAGGTAGCGCGAAGCAATCTGCTGCTGGTGCATCTATCATCCACTTCCTAGGGGGTATCCACGAAATTTACTTCCCTTACGTTCTAATGAACCCACGTCTAATTCTTGCGGTAATCGCAGGTGGTATGGCGGGTGTATTCACTAACGTAATGTTCGATTCTGGCCTTATCTCTCCAGCATCTCCAGGTTCTATCTTCGCAGTCTTACTGATGACGCCAAAAGGCTCTTACATCGGCGTGATTCTATCTGTTATCGCAGCAACGGCAGTATCGTTTGTTGTAGCGTCAATCCTTCTTAAAACATCAGCGCAAGATGATGAGGAAGATTCACTAGAGAAAGCTTCTGCACAAATGAAAGACATGAAAGCGTCTTCTAAAGGTGCAGCAGCAGAAGCAAACGTAAACCTAGCGGATGTAAAAGCAGTTTATGTAGCGTGTGATGCGGGTATGGGTTCAAGTGCAATGGGTGCAGGTCTACTACGTAAGAAAGTAGCAACAGCTGGCCTAGACATTGAAGTAACCAACTACGCAATCAACAACCTACCGGCTGATTCGCAAATCGTTATTACGCATAAAGACCTAACAGACCGTGCTCGTAGCACTGTGCCAGGTGCGATGCATATGTCTCTAAGCAACTTCCTAGACGGCGGCGTATACGACCAACTAGTTGCGGAGCTTGTCGATGCTCAAAGTGGTGAAGCGAAAGTAGAAGCTCCGGCTCCTGCAGCAGCTCCAGCGCAAGAAGGCAACAAGCTTGCACTCACTGACGACAGCATCTTCCTTGGCCTTAAAGCGACTCAAAAAGAAGACGCAATCAAGTTTGCTGGCGAACAATTAGTAAAACTTGGCAACGTATCACCAGAATACGTAGATGGCATGTTTGCTCGTGAAGAGCTTGTGTCTACTTACCTAGGTGAGTCTATCGCAGTACCACACGGCACAATCGAAGCGAAACAGTACGTACAAAAAACCGGCATCGTTTTCTGTCAGTACCCTGAAGGTATTCAGTGGGGCGAAGATGAAGATGATATCGCGAAGATGGTTATCGGTATTGCCGCACAAGGCGATGAGCACAACATGGTGCTGATGGCGATTACCAATTCACTCGATGATGAAGAAGCTGTGGAATGCCTACAGAACACAACAAACCCTGCTGATGTTCTACGTATTCTCAACGGAAACTAAAAAGCTCTAGTCAAGCTCCTGAGTGAAGGAGGCCGGTATCCCCCTACTGGCCTCATTTTCGGTCTTAATCTTTCTAACAAGATTCAGTCTGAATAGCTTACTGCTTAATGCCTAGGGCACATCGTCAAGGCATGTTGTTGAGCAGTTAGCTATCTAGATTCAAATATTTATAAGGTCAAAATTATGAAAGCGTTACATTTTGGTGCAGGTAATATCGGTCGTGGTTTCATTGGTAAGCTTCTTTCTGATGCTGGTATGAAGGTTACGTTTGCTGACGTAAATGAAACGGTTGTAAATGCGTTAATTGAACGCCAAGAATACCCAGTTAAGATTGTTGGCGAAGAGTGTGTTGTCGAAGTTGTTAAGAACGTGACAGCAGTAAACTCAGCGACAAGCGCAGTAGTAGATTGCATTGCTGAGTCTGATCTTGTGACGACTGCAGTGGGCCCTACGGTTCTTAAAATCATCTCTAAGTCTATCGCTCAAGGCATTGAAAAGCGTGCAGCAGCAAACAACACTGCACCAATGAACATCATCGCGGCAGAGAACATGGTTCGCGGTACTAGCCAATTAAAAGCAGCCGTGTTAGAGCACCTTTCTGATGAAATGAAAGCGTTCACTGAAGAGCACATTGGCTTTGTTGATTCTGCGGTTGACCGTATTGTTCCACCGGCAGAAGCGGGCGAAACAGATCCTCTAGCGGTAACGGTTGAAACGTTCAGCGAGTGGATCGTAGATCAAACACAATTCAAAGGTGAGATTCCAAACATCCCAGGAATGGAATGCACTGATAACCTAATGGCTTTCGTTGAGCGTAAACTGTTCACGCTAAACACAGGTCACTTGGTAACGGCATACCTTGGTGTGCTTGCAGGTCATGAGACTATTAAAGACTCTATCGAAGATGACGTAATCCGCGCTGAAGTAACAGCGACGATGGAAGAGAGTGGTGCGGTTCTGATTAAGCGTTACGGCTTTGATCCAGAAGCACACGCTGCCTACATCCAAAAGATTCTAGGTCGTTTTGCTAACCCGTTCCTACGTGATGAAGTAGACCGAGTTGGTCGTCAGCCAATTCGTAAACTGAGCCCGCAAGACCGCCTAGTTAAGCCTCTAAACGGTACATTAGAGTACGGCCTACCGAATGCTCACCTAGTAAAAGCAATCGCTGCTGCGTTCCATTACAAGAACGAAGACGACCCACAAGCGGTTGAACTTCAAGCAATGTTCGCAGAAAAAGGCTTTGCTGAGACATTAGCGCATTATTCTGAGCTGAATAGTGACTCAGAAGTTGTTAAACTAGCGGAAGAAGCTTATCTAGCATTGAAATGATAAACCATCAAAGTGCCACACCAGTGGCACTTTCTTATTGTCGAGCCGTTATGCCAATACAAACAAGCCATGAAACTGAATTACTCGAAGCCCTTTCGGAAGCTGAGAGTGCTAGCGCTTGCCTAATGGCTGCTTATGATGCATTGGACGACACGGTAGATGCCGTATTAAAAAACATCTTTAAGAAAGACGACACTGCAATTAAGTTCGTTGTCGAGCCACTTCTCAACAGTGGTGGGCCGTTAGGCGAGATCATGATTCGTGCTAAGTTGCTACTCGGGCTTGGCGTGATCAGTAAAGAACTCTACGACGATCTCGAGGTTTTCGTTACCTTGAAAGAGTGGGCGAAAATACAGGGTGAAGACACCAGCTTCACAGAAGTTGATGTGATATTTGAGCTCAACAAGGTGCACGCGATTCAGCGTATTATGCCTATCGAATATGACGCGGAGATGGTGGAAACCATGTCTGGCCCAATGCTTGAAATGTTCTTGGGGCGACATAATCAAAAGGTGAAGTCGACGATCGTATTAGCTATCACTGACATTATCACTACCCTATGCCGAGATAACGCGCTGAGCTCTTAGCTCTAGTTTGCAGCTCTGCTTATCTTGTTTCACATCCTACATAACTTGTAGCTGTTCGTTCGTTTCAATACAAAGATTAAAATGATGGCGGTTTCTCTCGTTGGAGAAATCGCTTTGTTGTTTTTGTGCTTCTAAAAAATATCCGAAATATCTTCCCATTAAATACAAAAGCAGCAGGCACAAAAAAAGCCACATTCAGTGGCTTTTTCTATTCAAGACGCTCTCTTTATAAAAACGCCCTGCTATTCAAGACTATAGGAATTATAGGTCTTGGATGTTCTCAGCTTCTAGCTCTTGGAAGTAGCGTAGAGTCTTAACTTTTAGCTCTTGTTGAGCTGGCTCATCAGCAACGATGATAGCTTTACGGTGCATTTGTAGAGCTGTAACAGTCCACATGTGGTTTACAGAACCTTCGATAGCCATTTGAAGCGCTTGAGCTTTGTTGTGGCCTAGAGAAAGGATCATCACTTCTTCAGCATCTAGAAGAGTAGCAACACCGATAGTTAGTGCGTATTTAGGAACTTGGTTGATGTCGCCATCGAAGAAACGAGAGTTCGCGATACGAGTGTCTTCAGTCAACGTTTTGATACGAGTGCGTGAAGATAGAGAAGAACCTGGTTCGTTGAATGCGATGTGACCGTCGATGCCTACGCCGCCCATGAACAGGTTGATTTTGCCGTATGAACGGATTTTCTCTTCGTATGCTGCACAGTGAGCATCGATATCTTCAGCTTTGCCGTCTAGCAGGTTGATGTTTTCTGCTTGGATATCAACGTGGTTGAAGAAGTTCTCGTGCATGAATGTGCGGTAAGACTCTGGGTGGTTAGGGTCGATGCCAACGTACTCATCCATGTTGAATGTTACAACGTGCTTGAAGCTAACTTCGCCAGCTTTGTAAAGTTCAATTAGCTCAGCGTAAGTAGTTAGAGGTGTGCTACCAGTAGGAAGACCTAGTACAAATGGACGCTCAGCCGTTGGAGCGAACTTGTTGATTGAATCTGCGATATGACGAGCAGCCCATTTACCTACTTTAGCTTTGTTGCTTAATGGAATAAGTCTCATTGATTTTGCCCCTAGAAATAAAATTTTATAGTGTTCTGAAACATTAATTCGCATTATAAAATAAGTTATCCAGTTCCGCTATTGTTTTAGGTCAAGTTTTTGCTTTTTTCGTCGTAACTGTGACTGGAACTCTCAAAATTGCACAATTATTGTATGGATATTTGGTGGCGTTAAACAAGATTAATACGTTTGTCATATACAGCAATGTTGATCTAATTCAGCACCTGAAAGGGTTGGTGTGTTTCTATGCCTTGATACGATTATTGTAATAATGGCATCGCTCGAACCATTGACGAATTTTGGTGCATTAACGTGTTTCGAGTATAAACAAGCGTTGAGCGTATAGTTGAAACTAGAAAAATAATGATGGCAATGGAGCGCTATCGTGATAAAAGACAGGGGCAGGATGAAGAACGATGAATCTCAGTGGGATGAATACCCATAAGATTGAACGAGAGCTGTGTTTTAGTCACGCTATCGCTATGAATTGTATATAAATATTGGTAAAAATGGATAGGTTGGCTAAACTTACCAATTACAAAGAAGATGTGTGTTTGAAGGCAAAAAAAAGCCCAAAGTGATGAGGTATCACTTTGAGCGATTTTACTAATCTTCTAACACTAACTCACTTTCGTATTCTTCCCTAGATACGTCGCCGCGTTTGCAGCCGTTTAGGGTGTGAAAGCGACGGCGTCCACGAGCCAGTTGAATGTACTTCAACCAAACACGCTCTAACTTGGACTTTGCCTTATGAGGGTGAGACAACACTTTAATGAAGTGTTTTTCTTCTGCATTGATTGGTGCTAGTTCACCAGTTTCAAGTGCAAGCATAGTGTCACCAAACAAGGTTAGGATTTCCTCTTCTGAAAGAGTAAAATCACCCGACTTAGCGAACCCTCTCGGGAATTTAATGGTGTCATAAAAACGTTTTTTTCCGTGTCGGAATTCGGTCTCAGACATATCAGCCTCAGTAATGTGGTTAGATAGAAATTAGTGTTTATTGCTCACGCGAAAATATTGTTAAAAGGCTAAAATAGGAAACAAAATGTTTTTGCCTTTACGATAAACAATCCTAGATCGGCTAGTTAGCAGATTTATTACAGAGATGTATTTGATGGATGTGAAAGTATTTAGAACCTTTCTTGAGGTTGCAAGGGTGCGCCATTTTGGGCGTGCAGCTGAAAACTTGTATTTAACACAAGCGGCGGTGAGTGCGCGGATCAAACAGCTTGAAGGCTATTTTGATACTCAGCTCTTCATTCGTGACCGCAATAACATCAAACTCACATCTTCCGGTGAACGTTTGATTGGTTATGCCGAAGTGATGGTGTCCACCCTACAACAAGCCAAATTTGAGCTGTCGTTAGAGAGTGGTAAAGCCTTGCAGTTAACGCTGGGCGGCACGCCGAATATTTGGGATGCGTATCTGCAAAACTGTTTAAGTGTGGTAACCGACTCTTTTGGTGGTTACGGCTTTATGGCAGAGGTGATGGGGCGCGAGCAACTGAACCGTAATTTGTTAGAACGAACCTTAGATATGGCTTTCGCGTTCGATCAGATCAAAGCAGAAGAGCTGAACTGTAAAAAAGTCGCTGACTTGGTTTTGGTGTTGGTATCAACGCAGCAAGATGATCTGGAATCTGTATTTCAACATAAGTATGTTTATGTGGATTGGGGAACGCGCTTTGGTTCTGAACACGCAGAACGTCACCCTAAAGTGCCAGCACCGTACCTACGTACCTCTACAGCCCGTATCGCCCTCGATTTCATTTTAGAGAAAGGCGGCAGTGCGTATCTTCCGGTGTCTCTAGTCGAACCTTTTATCGATTCGGGTCAGCTGCACAAGGTGAAAGGGGTTGAAGACTGGTATCTCCCAATTTATCTGAGCTACCGTAAAAGCAGTACCTCGGTTGATGCGATCATGCAGGTTGAGAAGTTGGTTAATGAGATTGACCCATCGACGGCTTACACATTGCAGCAAGCCGCTGAACAAGCACCTGAGTAACGGCATTCGCGGTAAGCAGTGGCTTTGCTGATTAGATTCAATAAAAAATGGCTCCCAACTAATTGTATAGTTGGGAGCCATTTTTGTTTTAAACCAGAAATGTACTTCTTTTCGGAACTAGAGATCGTTTCTAATTCCATAAATATCGTTTAAGCCTGGTATGTGTAGCCTTTATTAAAAGCCCTATAGGTTCATTAGATTCTCAATAGACTCTTCAAGAGAGTGTGACATGTACGAATGGATTTGATTGCCATCCGTTGCGTCAATCTCGATCATAGAAATCCCGTTGTCCGCTTTGTCTTCAAGAAAGCTTAGAGACTGCTCGACTGATTGACTGGTGAGAACCTGTTGATTTGATAAAACAATACGACATGTGTGTAGAACCATAGCCTTTTCCTTTTTATATTCGATAGGTCTCTGCATCTTGGCGTGCTAAGTACCGATCGTTGACGTTGTGAGAAGAATGTCCTCTCTAGGTTAAATTTAGTCGAATTGAATAAAATTAAAACCCTTTTTTGTGATTTATCTGACCTTCGCTTCCGAAAGTGGCTAGCGACAATGGTGGTTCACGGTAAACTTTTAGGTATCGGATCAAACGCTATGGTAAGTGGTAAGAGTACGGCATGTCGAAAAAGATCAATCACAACAGCAGCTTAACCAGTGAGCAGTGCCATTTGGCTCGATATGCACGAGATGCTCGCTTTGATGGGATGTTTTTTACAGCGGTGAAAACGACAGGAATTTTTTGTCGCCCGATTTGCCCAGCCACACCACCCAAAGAAGAAAATGTCGAATATTTTTCCCATCAAGCTCAAGCATTGAAGGCTGGGTATCGCCCATGCTTACGTTGCCGGCCAGACAGCGCACCTTTTTCTCCAGCTTGGAAAGGTGTTGAAACGACTTTCTTGCGTGCTTTACAGTTGATTGATCATGGTGCGCTGAACTCAGGGTCAATCGTCGACCTTGCAACGCGGTTAGGTATTTCAGACCGTTATTTACGAACCTTATTCGACAATTACATCGGCGTGTCGCCGAAGCAATATAGCCTTTATAGCCAATTGATGTTTGCCAAACAGTTGCTGCACACCAGTAGCATGAGCATTACCGATGTTGGCTTTGCGAGTGGTTTTAATAGCACGCGTCGTTTCAATGATGCCTTTCTAAAAGAGCTTCAGCTCTCGCCAAGCCAAATCCGACGAACAAAGCTAAGTGAAAACCTGAGCAATCATATTCAGCTAGTCTTTCACGGCCCATTAGACTGGAACCATTTGCTGGGTTTCTATCGACGAAGAATGATTGAAGGTGTAGAGGACGTTGGCGAAGATTATTACAAACGCACAGTGAATGTTAATGGGTCAAAGGGTTGGTTCAAGGCCACCTTGGCCAAAGAGAACCGCTTAGATATTGAATTTGAGTTGGAAGATATAAGCCAGTTAAGAAGCTTGATTGCTAACATTCGACGCATGTTCGACCTTGATGTTGATATTGCTAAGGTTGAGGCCTTCTTTACAACCATTGACCCCAACTTAGTGGCTAAGAGTGGCATCCGCATTCCTGGCGTGTGGAGTGCTTGGGAAGCCGGAGTAAGAGCGATTCTCGGGCAGCAAGTTTCGGTAACCGCGGCGATTGGGCAGCTTAACTTGTTGGTCAAAGAACTTTCTGATGCACATGAGAAGGTCTATTTCCCAACACCTAAAAAGATAGCGGAGGCTGATGTCAGCTTCTTAAGAATGCCGGGAAGCCGCAAAGAGACCTTAAAGCGCTTTGCCGAATACATGGTCGACAATGAAGCCGAACATCCTTCTAAGTGGATTGAGCTAAAGGGCATTGGGCCTTGGACGATTCAATACGCGCTACTTCGCGGGTTAAGTGAACCTAATCATCTGTTGGTTGGCGATCTGGTGGTGAAGAAGTTCATTGAGCATCGCCCAGCCATCAATACAGAGAGTGTTTCGCCTTGGGGAAGTTACGCCACGTTCCATTGTTGGAATCAGTCTTAATAGAAAGAGCACCTACAAACATCTGCAACCCACAAACACATGCAGTAGCAGGCTAGGAGATATTATGGCTAACCGATTTACTTATTATGAGAGCCCATTGGGAACCGTGACTTTACAGGCGAACGATGAAGGGCTGCTCGGCCTTTGGTTTGAAACATACACCACTAAGCCAGAACAGTTAGGCGTTCAAGATGCTAGCTTTCCGATCTTTGAATTGGTCGCCGACCAGCTCAACCGTTATTTTGCTGGTGAAGTTATCCAGTTTTCTGTGCCGATCGCAGCTAAGGGCACTCCGTTTCAGCAATCGGTTTGGCAGGCTCTTACTACCATTCCTTATGGAGAAACATGGAGCTATGCACAATTGGCCGACGCGATTGGTAACCCCAAAGCGGTGCGAGCCGTGGGTTTAGCGAATGGAAAAAATCCGGTGTCAGTGATTGTGCCGTGTCACCGTGTGATTGGTAAAAATGGCAAGCTGACCGGGTATGCGGGTGGTGTAGAACGTAAACAGCGCTTATTGGTTATTGAGGGAAGAGAAGAAGATTAAAGAGTCTTTTTCGGAATGTTTGTTGAAAATTGCGTATCAATTATTGGTGAACGTTAAGGGTTCTTAAAGTGTGACTTTGCAATAAAACTGCCGCTTTCTGGAAAATACTTGTTTGGTTGCATATCCTTTAACCATGCTCTCTAGGCAAGGATGCCCAAATGAATAGCCATCATTCACTTATACTCTGCTGCAGTAGCGCACTATTGCTGACGGGTTGTTTAACTGATACCAGCCGACCTTTCGAGCTTCCACAGCTTGCTCTGTTCAAAGGTATGTATGAGAACGTAGATAATGACAGTTATCTACTTTTTGAATCCGGGCAAGTGACTTATCAAACAACGGATAAGTCCGTTACTCGAACCTATCGTGTTGATGATGACTTGATCACCATTGAGTTCAATTCTGGAAGCAGTCGAACTGACTCTAGACTAGTGATGCGCATTCAACAACAGGGCGAGATGCTAACTTGCAACCAATGCCCAGCGATACAATTGAGTAACGTCTGGACACTTGTTGAGAAGCCTTTGAAAGACAAGTCGAATTAGAAAAGATCTCCGAATTAGAAAAGATCGCCATTCAGCCATAGGTGAGCGGCGATACTGACGGCATAGCCAATCATGATCACTGGCATCCATTTTAAGTGTCCAAAGAAGGTGTATTTTCCATGCGCCGCCCCCATCAATGCCACACCTGCTGCACTTCCTATAGATAGCAAGCTACCACCGACGCCCGCGGTTAAGGTGATCAGTAGCCAGTTGCCCATCGACATTTGAGGCTCCATGGATAACACGGCAAACATCACCGGAATGTTATCGACAATAGCCGATAAGATCCCCACCATGACGTTGGCCCAAATTGGATCCCATTGGCTATACATCACGCCCGAGGCTAATTCCAAGTATCCAAGTAAACTCAAGCCACCGACACACATTACGACGCCGTAGAAGAACAGTAACGTGTCCCATTCGGCATGCGAAACTCTTCGAAATACATCGAATGGCACAACAGAACCGAGTCGTTTCAGGGCGCCTTCATCGTTATTGGCGATCGCCACCGCTTTTTTCTTCGCGAGTGAGTTGGGTAAAGTCTTACGTAAGTAATAACCAAAGAACTGCAGGTAGGCGAGTCCCATCATCATCCCCATCACAGGAGGGAAGTGGAGTACGGCATGGAAAGCAACTGCGGTCGCTATTGTCATGATGAACAAAAATACGATTCGCCTTGCACCACGTTTTAATTCAACGTGTTGATGAACCGTGTCGGGCTGAGTCGTGGGTACAAAATAAGACATGATCAACGCAGGGACGAGGTAATTCATCACCGAAGGGATAAACAAAGGAATGAACTCACTAAAACTCACATAACCAGCCTGCCACACCATGAGCGTTGTGATGTCACCGAATGGACTGAACGCGCCGCCAGCATTGGCGGCTATCACGATATTCACACAAGCGAGATTAACGAATTTAGGATTAGAACCAGCAACCTTGAGAACCACGGCGCACATCAATAGAGCTGTCGTGAGGTTGTCGGCAATAGGCGAAATAAAGAAGGCTAGAATACCGGTTATCCAGAACAGAGAGCGGAAATTGAAGCCTTTGCCTACCATCCACGCTTGCAGCGCATCAAACAGTCTTCTCTCTTCCATAGCACTAATGTATGTCATGGCGACGAGCAGAAAGAGTAATAGCTCGGCATATTCCAGCAGGTTGTGTTCGAGCGCTTGTTTAGCGACTTCAACAAGGTTGTGTTCTTGGTAGGTAAAACCAATGATTATCCAGATCAGGCCCGCTGCAAGTAGAACCGGTTTGGATTTTCGGAGTTTTAGGTATTCTTCCATCATCACCACGATGTAGGCGACAACGAAAATGGTCAGGGATAGGTAGCCAGCGAATGAGTTGGTGAGCTTGAGTGGTTCTCCCAACTGAGAAGTGGCAGCACCTGCTACCGAAGAAAAGAGTAACAAAGAGAGAACAGCAGAAAGCTGGATACCTAACATGGATTACGCTCCGAAGTTAATAAGTTATTAACACGGGTAAAAGAGTAGACCTAAATAACCATGTGCAGTGTGATAGATATCTTAATAATTCAATAGATTATAGTGAAAAAGAAAGACGGTGGCGAAAGTATTAGCTTTGATGGATACTCCTGGCAACTCAGGCTTAGCATTGATTGCGTCGCTTCAAAGTACTGATGCTGGCGCGGGGCGATCGTTAACTTCTTCTCTTCAGGTACAGTACTGTTCACCCTTCCAGTTATGGATGGTTCTTTGGCGGTAACTTCGTCAATTGGCCTAGCGGTTGCTGTGATGTTTATCTTCAAGTTTGTTGGTGCAATACATGGGACGTATCATGGGACCAATTGGTATTGAAGGTCGCTATATTCCAGTGATGATCGCGATTTCAGTATTGAATGCGTTTGGTGCGATGTTCTTGATGAATATTATTCTATAACTTTTGTAGAATGACAGTTCTCGAAACTTTTTAGGGTTTATGGTAAATGAATTGCCAATGAGACTTTTCAAACGCTAAAAAAAAAGGAAACCCCGTTTGGCTTTCACCAAACGGGGTCTATTCTTTTCGTAGCCATCCTGCTACTGCGCGTTACTTATCTTTCAATAGGTAACTGGTGCTCCCTGCATCGTTCCTTGACTTGGCTAAATCCTTTAACCTATCCAATTCATCGCCTTCCTAGCGGTGTCCTTGCTAACTCATCATCCTGACAAGCGACTCTATCCTAGAGCAAAACTTCCTTGCTGATAACTCATCCTAAGTCATCAAATCTTCATCCTGAAGATACCTAATCCGTTAGGCTTTTTCCTGTTCCTGCCAACTCCCTGTCGACATGTGTATTAAACACTGCAGAGGCTTTACTCACAATCCACCTCAAGAAATAAATGTACTCACTAACCGAAAGAAATATGCGTGGATTCATACAAAACAAGGGGTTGGGTTTGTATTTTAGGAATTTTCTGCGAAGCTTGATTGTGATCTCTTACGTTCGGTGTGAGAGATCTCTTACAAGTGCTCGGGCGTGATTATCATTTTATCTTGGCGGTTAATGTCGAAAAGATAGAAAAGAACACTGAGTTAAGACAAAACAATAGGGAATTATGATGGTTACAGCACTTTACGCAGCTCTGCTGACGGTAGTAATGATTTGGTTGGCGATTGAAGTTATTAAGCAAAGACGAATCAATCTTGTTGCTCATGCCGATGGCGGTGTTGAGTCGTTACAGATAGCACGTTCGGCACAAAGTAACGCGATGGATTACATCCCAATCACGGTGATTTTGATGGGGTTGCTAGAGATGAATGGGGCTGGTGTGTGGCTTATTCATGTCATTGGTGTGGCGTTTATTCTGGGGCGAGTGATTCACGCTAAAGGGATCTTAGCGAAGAATTTCAAAGGCAGAAAAGTGGGTATGGTGTTAACGCTTATCTGCATGATCTCTTTGATTGTCCTAAACTTAGCTTACCTACCTTTTGATAAAATGTTCTAGGGAGCATTATGGCATTGCGCCTTCCTCCTGCTTGGGCGATTGTCCTTGCAGGGCTAATACTCAACATCATGGCGATTGTCATGTCGAGCTTGGTGTTGGACAAAATTGAAGCGGAGAAATCGGAGTACAACGATCGTAAATACGGTAATGTGTACTCTATACAACTGTCCTGGAATACGATCGAAACCTTAGAGCGTAAGCGTGAAGCGATTCTGATTCACCTTGATAAGCTATCCCCAGAAATCGCTCAACCTGCCACAGTTCTTGATGAAGCGCTTCGCGGACAACTTCGGAGTTGGGTGAGTGACGAGGTGCCGGCCATCTCGTTGGCTAATTTACCTAAGCTTATGATGCTGATAAACAATGCCCAAGAATCGCAACGATCACGAATTGATGACTACTATTTGGATAATCTGACCTTGGTTGAGTTGATCCAAAGGCTTGATGAGAAAATGGCTTTCTATAAGAACATCGCCCTGTTTCTTCAGGTGTTTGGTTTAGCGCTTATCTTAGCTCGCGACCTAGCAAGAAGACCTTAGTCTTTAACCTTATTTACCTATTTACTTGTACCGCTAACGAGACTCACTTGGCAGGTTGGGGTGCTGCTGGCCTTGGTATTTTGGTAGCTGTTCTTTCAGCCCCTTAAACGTGCTCAGCGCACTGCCTATCGATAACTTATTCATCAACCAATTGGGCAAAATACCCCCTGCGTTCGCATATGCGGTGTAGGTAATGTAGGTATTGCCGTTGGTGAGCGGTTGCAGCGTCCAAAGTGCGTCCACATCGTAAATTCGAATGTACCCCGACTCTTTTGCCAAATAATTAGACGCATCCTTTATCGACAAGACAAACTGCCCATCCTCGATGCTGTACTTTGAGTAGGTCACCATATCGCGATCTCTAGCAGGCCAAGGCGCTTTGAATTGGGTATAGACGATGTTTTCTGCCTCAGATATCTGCATCAAGACACGGCTTTGCGACACATTGTCTATCCAGTTTGGCACGTTCTCGCTGTCTTCCAGCAACAGTAAAAAACCGGAGTAAGTGGTGGGCGTTTGCATTTGTGCTCGTATCTCTACTAAGCCTTCACTGTGAGGTCTCTTATCAATGATGATGCCGTCTTCACTTTTGACGAACTGCCATGTAGCTGCATAAGTCAGTGTTGATAAGGCGCAGAGCCCAAGTGCAAAAATCCTAGGTAATATCATTATTCTTCCATAAAAAGAAAAGCTTATCTTCTTGGAGTATAGAATAGAAATGGGCTTGATTCGTGCTAAAGGCTGACGGGTTTTCCTGATTTGAGCAGCGCATCGCCATTTATTGTGGTGATACCAATAGCTGGAGGCTTATTAAGATTTGGAACGTCGAAATGAAAACGGAAGCGTTCGGTCGCTTCCGTTTTTATTAATGGGCAATGGATAAAGGTTAAAGTTACTAGGCTAAAACTTGTAGGTTAAAGCTTATAGACTAAAGCTTATAGGCTTCTACGGTTTTGATCGTCGTCCAGTTGCTGTTGGCGTCTTGGATGAACTCTTGCGTATCTTCCAACCATCGTTTTTGTACAGATTTGTCTAAGTTCAGATACAGCTTTCCATCTTCGACTTTCCATGCGTTAGGGTCGGTCTCAAATTTCTTACCCATAGCCACACCAAAGGCACAATAGCCACCGTATTGAGGTGCATAAGCTTCAGGATTGGTGCGGAACTGATTTCGGTTGTCACTGTTTGCGAACTGATAAATAGCGTTCTTATAAGTAGCAGTGAATTCTGATGAACCTTGAACGGCACCAGCATCAGTAAAGTAAGCCACTGGGTCATAGCCTTTGATCGCGATGTCATTGCTATCAACGCTCATGTCGATGTCTGCTGCCATCAGTGAAAAGCTGGCTCCTAGTAACGCGGCCAATAGAGTGATTTTTTGACTGGTCGATTTCATGTGTGACATATCAAGTTCCTTGTCAGTGTTGGTTATCTTGTTTGAAATAATTTAGCCCACTCGTCCGGTCTATAGAGGGACAAAAGAACTTAAAAGTAAGCGAATCGTTCGGAGGATGCATGGATCTGCTTTCACAACTAATGGAACACTTCTCGATACGTACCGGTGTTTTCTATTCTGGCAATTTGTGCGGAGTGTCGTCATTTAAGCCGCAACAGGGTAAAGAAGGGCATCTTCATGTATTGAGCGCAGGTGAGTTGACCTTGTCTAGTGCGCACACGGAGTACAAGCAACTGTCACAGCCCTGCATTGTTTATCTGCCGAAATGGCGTCACTGGCCGCGATGTCTCGTACTCAGTTTATTGAAGCGTTCAAACGGGAAGTGGGTGAAACGCCGGGAGATTATGTGCAAAAGTGGCGAGTCTCTGTTGCTCAATCTCTGTTATTGCAAAATAAGCCGATCAATTGGGTCGCTGATGAAGTGGGTTACAATAGCTATTCAGGATTCTCACGTGCTTTTCAACATGTTGCCGGAGTGTCGCCGCGCCTTTGGCTAAAGCAAAATGCGTCGTGAAACGGCAGGCAATCCCCACCCGATTTATGGCTATTCGTATCTGGCTGGTCTATGTTTTAGCGGAAATTGTATGTAGTTTGTTCTTTTATCGGAAGAGGGTGTAAAAAGGTGGACTTTATAAGCTCGTTGTAACATCCTGCCCGTCCTATTTTATCTAGACACCAATGAGACGAAGTGCCTGCTGAACATTATTCAGCCTCCCGTATCTCATTAAAGTATTAAGGAGTTCAACTTGAACCTATTTGTAAGAGACCTTACCGTTATCGATTCTTCATACATCTGTGAACACAGAGGGGTCGTAGGAGATAGTTGGATTTTAGATGTCACCATGTCTGGTGAACTTAATGAAATGAGCATGGTGCTGGATTTTAGTAAGGTCAAAAAGCAGATCAAACAGTTGGTTGATCAACATGTTGACCACCGCTTACTGCTGCCAATGAAAAACTCTGCAATCGTGCATCAAGCAAGCAAAGCCGGTTACTCTAAGGTAGATGTGTTGCGCGGTGACAAGAGCCTGCACCTGCACTGCCCTGATGAAGCTTACTGTCTGATTGACGCTGAAGCGATCACCATCGAGAGTGTGACCGCTCATGTTTATGATATTCTTCGCGACAACCTTCCAAGTAACGTCACAGGGTTAGAGATTACCCTTCGCCATGAAAACATTAATGGTGCGTTCTACCACTATACTCACGGTTTGAAAAAGCATGATGGTAACTGCCAGCGCATCGCGCATGGTCACCGTTCTCCAGTAGAAATCGTGGTCGATGGTCAGCGTGACGGGCAACGTGAACAAGCATTTGCTCAGCGTTGGGAAGACATTTATTTAGGTTCTAAAGAAGACCAAGTTTCAGTTTCATCACTTAACCTGAGTGAAAACGCGAACAGTGTTAATGATGAAAGTCACTATGGCTTCCGCTACACCGCGCCACAAGGCGAATTTGAGCTAGCGATTGCTAAGAGTGAGACGGAAATTTTACCGACAGATACCACGGTGGAATTACTTGCTGGCTATATCGCGGATCAAGTTGAACCTAGCCTAGCAGAGAACCAATCACTACAAATCGTCGCTTATGAAGGTGTTGGCAAGGGCGCAATGGCGTTCCGATAACACTCCAGCGAGTGACACAGTCTCATTACTGACATGATGAAATAAAGGCAAGATAATCCGTTATCTTGCCTTTACTTTTTGTGACTCTTTAAAACTGATTTAGCTGATGATGTTAGGCACAAACACTAACGAAGTAGCACGCGTCGCAGTGGTGTTTTTTCGATTCCAACAACCAACCCGAAGCTCAACAATACGGTGCCAAAAAATACCGTAACGTCTTTTGTCAATTCCGTAATGCCTAAGACTCCACAGACATTGAACAGCACGATAATGATCAGCAAATGGCAAACGTAGATGCCTAACATACGATTCGAGATCGCGCGAACCCACGCATAGTCGCCGATGTTTGGATTAGCCAAAAGCCACATAAATACGCCCATTCCCCATAGTGCCGTACCAAACAAGAAATCATTCATGTTGAATCCGACGTCGAACGTGGTGAGCCATGATGCCTCAGCAAAATGAATCAACATGCCTAACACTAATAACACCAACGCTTTGGCTGACGACACCTTCCATTGATTCTGACGAATGAGGAAGCCTAAGTTCACCATTAACGTGCTAAAGAACGGGCCGTTACGAGTAAAGAAAGGTGCGCTCAGGTCGGTTAAGTTCGCGTAGCTGCCCGCTAAAACACCATAGAGGTAAAGCAGAATAGCCGTTGGTAATAGTAGTTTGTCGAGTTTCATTTCGACTATCAAAGCAATGATCAAAACTGCACAAACCAGAGCGGGAATAAACCATAAATGAACCAATCCACCCTCTAAGAAAGAGTTAAGTGGCGTGTTCATTAAGAAACCCCAATAGCCTTCACGTTCACCTAGATAGCCAAACTCTTCTACCTTCGCGAGATTGAATGGCATCACTAAGCAAATGATGCTCCATGCCAACCAAACCTTAAGCAGTGGTTTAGAGTAGTTCAGGACGGTTTCCCATGGCGATGCAGCCAACTTGGGCTGAATAAGGTAACCAGAAATCAGGAAGAAGAGAGGTACCGCAAAACGAGCGGTTTGGTTGAGCACATAACCGATCCAAGGCACTTCATCTATTTGCCAATAAGTGAGTGCCATTTGGCCGTGTAAACCAATGATCGCCAAGATAGCAATCACTCGGCCTAACTCGATACTGGCGATGTGTTGTGAAGGCGTATGTTGAACGGAAGACATATCAGATCTCTTAGTAAAATTTTTACGAAATCTAGCAGCCTTTATGCCCAACCAGTTAGTCCTAAATCAAGGCTTATGACCTTTATTTCAGGGCTTGTGTCGGTTTTTTGAAGCCTGTCGCAGCTATATTAAACCCATTGCGGTGAGTGCAAAAATACCTAGTGTGCAAGTGATAAGAGAAACAACAGTAGTAAGCGCGATGATGTTAGCCGCCAGTGTTGAGTTTCCTCCCATCGCACGAGCCATAACGTAGCTTGCCGCTGCTGTTGGTGCTGCGCTCATCAAGAAGATAAGCCCGAGATCGAGCCCTTCAAATCCTAAGTACCCAGCCGCCAGTGTAATCAGTAACGGTGAGGCAATTAACTTGTAGCTAGAGGCGAACCACGTCGATAACTTTTCTTGTTTGAGCGAGCTGATGTCCAGCGACCCACCGGTACACAGCAGTGCCAAAGGTAACGTCATGTTGGCAAAGTACTGACCAGCATCAGTGACCATTTTTGGGATAGGAATCGAAAGCGCATAGAAGACGACCGCTAAGAAAATAGCGATGATCAATGGGTTCTTGGTAATCGACTTAGCGATCACTTTAATCGCTTTCGCACCAGTGTCTTCGCCTTTGGGTGTCAGTGCAATTACGGCTTGAATGTTATATAGCACGGTTAGGGATGCGACATAGATAGCCGCCAATGCCACGCCTTGGTTACCATAAATATTAGCTACATAGGCGAGGCCGATGATCGCGGTATTAGCGCGGAATCCACCTTGGACAATCACACCTTGATCTTTCGAACCTTTAAATACTAACTTGGTCGAGAAAATCGTGAACAAGAAAAAGATAAAGTTAGCGATGACGCCAAAGGCAACTAACGCGCTACTGGCTGAAAAGTTGTGATTCGATTGAACAATACTCAGAAATAGCATCGCGGGTAGGGTGACTTGAAAGACCACCTTAGATGCGACATCAATGAAATTGTCGTTGATTAAGCCGATTCGTTTGAGCATCACACCAAGAAACAGCATTAAACAGATAGGGCCTGTTACTGACGCCGAAAACGCAAACTGTTCCCAAAGTGTGTTCATTGTTTTTCCTTTGTTAGTCGATTTCAATTTCCTTTGAATACTGTCGCATTTTTCCACAATTCTTTGAGAAGAGAAATTGAATCCCAATAGATAAGTAAAAATCTTTGAAAAAAAGAACGAACGTGCTAAAAATAACGTATCAGATTTATCCTTGGTGAATAATGAGTAAAGGAAAGATAACCAAAGAGTATATTTTGAGTCATGCATTCGCACTTGCGAGTGAAAACGGGCTTGAGAGTTTGACGATTGGCGAATTAGCCAAACAGTGTGGCATGTCTAAGAGTGGCTTGTTTGCACACTTCAACTCTAAAGAAAACCTGCAACTCTCTGTACTCGAGTATTCCAACGCCATATTCACCGAAAGAGTCATCATTCCCGCAAGAGAGCTGGGAGATGGTGATATTGAAGCGAAATTGAAACAGCTGCTCGACAATTGGTTGGGCTGGAACCATTCATTCCAAGGCAGTTGCATGTTTATTGATGCATGGAAAGATGCGGGCAGTGAAACGTCTGTGATTCAGAAAGCACTGCAGAAAACCATTTCAGTGTGGATTGATTACTTGACGATTCAGGTAGCAAAAGCGGTTGAGAGCAAACAGTTCAGAGCCGATTTAGATCCTAAACAGGCAACCTTTGAGTTATACGGCCTCTACTTGAGTGCCAACTTGTTCTACTCGTTACGAGGCCAACAAGCGAGCCACACCCACTTTTGGAGTGGTGTACAGCGCTTAATCGCTAGCTGGAAAGAGGTTTAGCTCGCAAAGCATCTGAGTTTTGTTTAACTAAGGCTTATAAGAAATTTTAAGAGAAGTGGCGGCAAGCAGCCATAAAAAGCGCTATCGCCATTTTTTACACTAACAAATAGCACGGTCGTTCGATTTTTAGGGCCGAGCTCGATCCGCCAATGATGATGGCGATACAAGGAACGGTCATGAGTGACAAAATCTACTTTAATACATCGAACAAATTCAGCTTCAAGCGCAGCTTAATTGGCGCAACAACCAACCTGCATTACATTCTAGCGCCGAGTCATGCGAAGAAAACCGCACGTAAGCTGCTGCTCACGCCAATGCGTACCGAGCAAAAAAATGCCGATCCCCAAGGGCTTATCAAGAGTGAAATCAAAGGTCGTGATGGCGTTATAAAAACCTATTCTTTAGGTACCGGACCTGTTTGGGTGCTGACTCATGGTTGGTCTGGCACTGCGAGTCAGTTTTTCCCTCTGATGGAACATATTGCTGCTAAAGGTTTTACGGCTCTGGCTTACGATCATCCTGCTCATGGTGGCAGCGATGGTGTACATGGTCATATTCCTGCGTTTGTGAACGGTCTTGAAGCGATTCTAGATTCGGTAGGTGAGGTAGCTGGTTTGGTCGGCCACAGCATGGGTACGGCTTCTGCGTTGGAATGTAAGCACGTTAAATTGGAAAACAAGCCATTATTGCTGATTGCACCTGTACTGGATTATCTAGAAAACCTATTTGGCAGCGTTGCGCGTTCTGGCTACTCAATGAAACTGTTCGAGGCGGTAGTTGGAGAAGTCGAAGAGCAGTTTAACTACCCGATTCAGTCTGTTGATCCCTATGGAAAGCTAGCGCTTCGTGAGTCTCAGACGATCATCGTTCATGATGAGCAAGACAAGTTTACTAAGTTTGATGTGTCTCAGCGTGCTGCTAATGAAATGGGTCGCGTTACTTTAATTGCGACTCAAGGACAGGGCCACGGGCGAGTAATGAAGTGCCCACAAGTATTTGAGAGCTTTGATAACTTGATTGGTTAACTTTAACTAATCAAGCCAGTAGAACGCAGGTTAAGAAAACAAACATTAAAAAGGCCAACCAGACATTATCTGGTTGGCCTTGCTTTTAGGTGCTTAGTTGGTGTTTAGCTCAATCCTATTTTTAGTTAGCACAGCTTGCTGGGCCGATCTCTTTCCACACGCCCCATTGGCCTGTCGTTGTTGGATCTTCACCGGTTGTCCACCATTTCGCTTCCCAAACCTTACCGCCTTGAGTCACTTGGTCGCCACCAGTGTAAACCGCGCCTGAATCCCAAGCGTTAGTACACGTACCGCCGCCTGTGGTTTTCTTAAGAACTTTCACTGAAGTAGCTGCTACCGATGTCTCTGTGCCATCGCTGACTGTTACAGAGAAGTTCAGCGTTGTATCTTTCGTGTATTCCGCTGCGACAAAGCTCACTGAAGAACCTTGAACCGTTGCATCAATACCAGCAGGTACATCCCATGTGAAGGTCAATGTGTCTTGGTCTGCATCGCTTGAAGCCGAAGCATCAACCACGACTACATCACCCGCATTAACTTCAGCCGGAGCCGTAACCACTGCTACTGGTGCTGTGTTTACTGGGCCTGTATCTTTAGGGCTTACTGTTACAACAACGGTGTCAGTAGAAGTAGCACCTTCGTTGTCCGTTACCGTTAGGCTGAAGGTTAGTGTTTCTTGCTGAGCGACTTCAACAACATCGAAGCTCGCAACCGCAGCATTAGCGTTCGCCAGTGTTACTGCTGTACCGCCGACTTGAGACCAAGCGTAGCTCGCGATTGTACCGTCGCTGTCTTTTGAAGCGCTGCCATCTAGAGAAACAGAAGCTGGGCCTTCAACCGATTGGTCTGTACCTGCAGCTGCCGTTGGTTTGCGGTTGACAGGATCAGTTGTACCGCCCGCTAGGCCTTCATGCATTGCATTCAGGATGTCGCCGTTATCTGCATCAATTTCCCAAGAGAATAGACCCGCAAGGCCAAGGCTACGAACGTACGCGCCTTTTGCTTTTACAGAGCGATCATCATCAAATGTGATTAGCTGACCTGAAGTGCGGTTCCAAACGTAAGGCGCTTCTGCCATTTCGTCATAGCCATATTCGAAGCCGTTGATGCCTTGGTTATTCGCGCCAAGCATGTTTGCTTTAATGCCTTTGTAATCAATAACGCCATCTTCCCATACGCCTTGCGCAGAGCTGCCTTTCAGTTTGCCGTTACCAACGCCTGTCATAGGGTCGCTCGGATCGGTGAGTGATGATGGTAATACGCCTTCCCAACCACGACCGTACATCGCTGTACCAACCACAAGCTTGTTCGCTGGAACACCTTGCTCAAGCAACAGTTGGATGCCGTTGTCTGTGGTGTAAGCTGGGCCTGTGTATTGTTCGCCATTTTCATCAAGGCCTGTGCCATCACATTGACCAGGACGCATGAAGTTACCGCAGTTTAGTGCTGTTTGGTGACCTAACACGTTGTTCCAACCGCCGTAGAAGTCGTAAGTCATTGCGAAGATGTAATCCATGTATTGGATAGCATCGCCGTAGTTCACGTCTTCAATCTTATCGTGACCAACACCGATCGCAGAAGTGAGCTCGTAAGTACGACCGTTTTCCGCTTCTAGCTCATCTAGCATCACGCGAAGTTCTGCCATCAGTGCAATGTAAGCTGGGCCGTCATTTACAGGATCACCAAGGTCTGGAGCAGCACCGCCACCACCAGGGAATTCCCAATCGATATCCACACCGTCGTAGAATTTCCATGTGTTAAGGAATTTCTTAACAGACGCTACAAAGGTGTCACGGTTGGCTTTAGTTGTGAAATCAAAGAACGGGTCAGACAGCGTCCAGCCACCAATCGATGGGATGATCTTCAAATCAGGATTACGCTGTTTGAGCGCCATCATCATTGCGTAGTTACCCTTGATCGGTGAGCTGTATTCGTGTCCCGCTTGAGGGAAGCTTTTCTGGAAAGCCGCCCAAGGGTCATGAATCACCACTTCGTAATCGTTAACACCCTGACAAGCTGTCATGAGTGCGTTGTAGCTGTTACCGCCTACTGATTTAACTGATTCGTTCGGACCACAAATTGGGATGAAGCCATAAAGGATATGGGTTAAGTTGTCAGCGGGTAGGTTATCAACGGTGTAATCACGGCCGTAAATACCCCACTCTACAAAGTAAGTACCGACTACCGTATTTGGATCTGTGTTGTATGACTTGTTGTTCGGATCCACATTCATCGCAAGTGGCGCTAAGTGTGAGCCATCGGTATCAGCGATCGTGATTTGAGCAGGTGCGCTCTTGCTACAACCTGTTTCATCACACGCTTCGATTTCCATCTCAAATAAGCCGCCTTGGCCATATTCGAATGAAGCTGTGGTTTGGCTGCCAGTGATTGGGCCGGTGGCCACTTTAACGCCATCAAAGTAGATGTTGTACGTGTTTCCTGACGTTCCGCTCCATTGGTTGAACTTAACGTCGACCTTCGCTTGGTCGTGATATTTCACCATCTGGTTGTAGCCAGAGGTGGTTTCCATCGCGAGTTCAATTTTAGAAAATTGCAGGTTGTTGGAACCGTACATGTCGATGCTAGGTGCTGTTGGAGCAGCTAATGCTGTACCAGATAGCGCTAGAGCAATGCTTGCAGCACAGGTATTTATACGAATCATACTATTTCTCTCATTCCTTGAAGATTACGAGAACCCAATGGCCCCATAAACGGCTCCAATCAGTTTTGAAGGAGCTTCCCAGTCAGTATTCGAGGGAGTTTTAATTTCATAACTGAAAATAAATCCGTTTTCGATGGACAACTAAAAAATTGTATCTTGTTACAATTCTGTTGCTTAATGAATGAGAGGCTGAGTCCATGTTTTATAAAATAAAACATCCTTCAGTAGGAAAATCTCACAAGTGAAAATTCACGACATGAAGTTATGAAAAGGTGCGACAAACTATAAGAAAATACTGTGGATTGAAGCTGAATCACAAAGTGAAGTATGTTGAGCGAGCGGGGGCGATCGACGGGTAAACTTGAAGACGAATGCTTATGGCAGTATGGATAAGAGGGTTATCTTTTGAATTGCTCAGCTAAGGAAGCGCGTCGTTGTTGCATGACACTATGGGTATCACCAGTCGCAGTATCTTCGTAGCCTTCTTTAATAAATTGCTGAGATGGTACGCTTGGCTCTAATCGCTTTAAGCGAGGCGAATCGTAAGTACCACTGATGGTGTAAACGGTGGTTCCAGAGCCAGTGTTGATCGTGACGATCTTCCCGTCAAAATCGAATGAGGTAGTGATAAGACGATGATTCATCATCACACCGTTTTCTGAAAGTGTCAGGATGTCGGTGTTGTAAGGTGGCGCCGCAATCTCTATCCATGTGCCATAGACGTTGCTTGGGCTGACAGATTGCTGGTGGGCTTGGTAAGCAAAATAGCCGGCGGTGAGGGCAACCATAAAGCCAGCTAATAGGAAGCCGTAGAGTAACGAGTTGGCAAATAGATCTCTGCTTTTAGTCGGCTTTTTTGCCATTATCTCTTCATTTTTCGACTGATATTGTTTTAGATTCTATTAACTAAAACCTTAGTTTGCAAAAATTGTTCTAAGAGTTAGAAGCAGGATCGAATGTTCTAATAAATGTGGTTGTGTTAATGGTTATTAGCCTTGCTCCTCAGTATTTACGTTATCAATGAAAGCGAATTCCAGAAATGCTTAAGCTATGCGTATTTATTTCTTGTAGGAAAGTCTCGAATTGGTTAAAACAATTATCACCTAAATTTACGCATAGGCTTACTCGGTGAGCTCAATAATTGCAATTTGAAGATAACAAGGAAGTACAATGATTAAAGAAAACACATACTTTGAAGGTGGCGTTAAGTCGTTAGCGTTTAACCAGTCTGGTGCTGATGTGAGTGTTGGTGTAATGGCGGCTGGTGAGTACACTTTTGGTACTGCGGCTCCAGAAAAGATGACCGTTGTTAAAGGTGCTTTGATTGTAAAGCGTGTTGGCGATGATGATTGGACGACATACCAATCTGGTGAGTCTTTTGACGTTGCGGGTGATTCATCATTCGACCTACAGGTAAAAGAAGCGACGGCTTACCTGTGTGAGTACTTGTAATCAGGTCTAAATTTGTTCAGTCAGGGCATCATTTGCCTCTGATTGAATAGAAAAAAACCACGCTCTAGGAGCGTGGTTAAATAAGTGATAGTAACCGGCAGTGGATAGTGTCACTTGTTTTTGTAGTCATCAAATGGATGACCAAATCGTTGTTCGTTGCAAAATCTCTTCAATCTTCAAAGCTCAAAGCTCAAAGCTCAAAGCCAAGACATCAGTAAGTCTCAAACACACCGTTGTTGTAGTCTTGAATTGTCTGTTCAATCTCTTCCATCGAGTTCATGACAAACGGACCATAGTGCACGACAGGTTCATTAATCGGCTGACCAGAAAAAATCAGTACACCTGAATCTTCTAGGCTTTCTAAAGACAACAATTCAGCTTTGGTGAGCAGGGCAAGTTGACTTTGGTTGATGACTTTGTCGCCGATCTTAATACTGCCTCGGTACACATAAGTCATGGCATTGTGATTAACATTAGTCCCTAACGTGACTTTTTGCCCAGAATGAGAGCGCCAATCCGCAACGCTTAATGGCACACCTGTTTTCTGTAATGGACCCTGCGCTCGTAAAGCCTCTGAATCCTTGTCAGTTTGGTTGTGCAGTTCAAACCCTCCGGCAATCACTCTTAACAAACCACTTTGTTCACTTTGATGCTCCGCGATGCTTTCACTTTGGAAATCGTGATACTGAGCTGGCTGCATTTTGTGTGTCGCAGGTTGGTTTATCCAAATCTGAAAACCATGCAGCGCACCTTCTTCCATCATTGGCATTTCGCTGTGAATGACACCACGGCCTGCGGCCATCCATTGAGCGCCACCGCTGCGTAGCTCTCCAACATTCCCCATATGGTCTTTGTGTTGGAAGTGACCTTGGAGCATGTAAGTGAGCGTTTCTATCCCACGGTGAGGATGTGGAGGAAAGCCGCCAACATAGTCTTTGCTTTCATCCGACTTCAGTTCATCAATCATTAAAAATGGAGAGAAACGTGCGTTATTAAAACCTGCGAGTCGTTGGATTTTGACGCCATCACCATCTGAGGTGGCATGTGCTGTAATCACATGATCTACTGCTCTTACATTCGTCATTTTGAAACCCTCATAAACTTGAATAGCTGTAGTTTATGTAATTTGATTTAAAAAGAAGATGGCACAGCGTTGAGTGACTTATTCGAAAATCTTGAACAGGTAACAATATGAAATTATGTCTATACTCAATAGAGAGTATATCGCCAAGGAGGCCGCTATGGCAGTTCAGCAAAAACATGGCGAAAGGCATGGTCGGATAGGTTTTGATAACGACTTTACAACGGAGCAAAGCCAGCGCTTTACAGAGGTTGCAAACAGCGCAGTTAAACGCCGCGTGAAAAAACGTGAGATAGAAGCGCCGTTTATTCAGTCAGCTAAGCAAGCCGCTTTTAAAACCGTGGTGAGGCGACCTAAAGGGAATAACCCAAACCGAACACGTCAAGTCATATGGATTATTATGATCGGGTTAGTGAGTCTTTGGCTTATGTACCTTGCAGGTTAGCAGCGCCGCTCCGTTATAGGAATGGCTAGCGTTGGCGCGTTTTTAATAGCGTAACATTGTTCCCTTCGATCTTCGCTTCAAAGCAATCTTCAAGTTCAGATGAATCCGGTGCTGAGCTAACAAGGCTCGTTGGTAGTTCTTCTATCAGGGTCGATACTGGGTTGTCGTGATAATAAGCATATCGGTTTTTTCCTGAATGCTTGGCAACATACATCGCTTTATCAGCACATCTCGTCAGCTCATGTAATTCTTGGGCATCTTGCGGATACAAAGCAACCCCAACACTTAACGTCAATTCCTTGATTCTCTCGTTTGTTTGGCAGCCGCTTTCGAACAGCCCGCAGATCCTATCTAGAATGCCGTCTAGATCTTTACGAGTTGGCACATCGTAGAGCATCAGAACAAACTCGTCTCCAGCAAAGCGCGCGATGGAATAATCGTATTCATGGCTTTTTCTGTCTCTGGTTCGAATGTTGTTGCTCAAGCGATTGGCAAAATGCTGTAAGACACTGTCTCCCACATCGTGCCCGTAGCTGTCGTTAATGCCTTTAAAGTCATCTATATCCAAAAAGACCAATGCCGTAAGTGATCGCTCACTATCCACGGTGGCTAGTTTTTCTGTCGCCCAGCGTTCAAAGCTCCAACGGTTTGCCAAGCCGGTTAACTGCTCTCTGTAAGCGAGATCTTCAATGCCTTCTTTATACAGGCGTTGAATATAACTGACGGCTTTTGTGTAGTAATAGGCGGATGTGTGGCACACCAAGCTCATGGTAAATAAGCTAAGGAAAAATCTGTGTGTGCTGTTAAATGGTAAAGAAAAATTGTTGGGCATTGCTGTAATCAAGGTGCTGATGAACAGGCAAAACGAGGTGCTGAAGATTATGCCAATTCTGAAATCATTAATGAAAATGACCGCGGCCAGAATTGGGTAGAGCCAGAGGATGCGATCTGGGATGGCGTGACTGTACAAGAATAGGATGACGCCCTGAACTAGAAGAACACCACTCAGAATCAATTCGGAATACTCAGGATTGATGACTTTTCTTACATATAAAGCGTTAGAAATGGCAATGATGGCGAAGCACAATTCGAATATTGACAGCGTGTAATGCTCGCCTTCGAAGTAAGCCCAAGTATAGAAAATGAATAACGCAGCGGCAGTCAGTGAAAAGGAGTGGACAATTTTTTGCTTGCGGGTGGATCGTATGTCCGCCATTTCTTCTAGGTGCCTGCCGACGAGCCTTTTCATGTGATCTGTGCCAAAGTTTTTGATAATGGTGTTAATAGTAGATTAAATAACAAGCTATGCAGAGGCTTAGATGTCTATTTAGTGTGACTACTATCAAGGTTTCATATGAAAGGCTGTTCAATCAATTCCAAATAGTGATGTATATCACCGATGGTGCTGGTCATCTCTAGAAGATTAGATTTAAGCATCAAACTTGTAACCGTTGTTTGATGTTTATCTACTTGCTTTCCAGAGAGTTACTCCACATAGTTTGTAAACGACCAAAATTAAGAAAGGCTCATTATGTTAATTACCTTTAGTTGTAAAGCTCATGCTAGTGTCACGATGTTTGGTGAAGTCGGCCTCCAGTTCATCAAGATGCTTGGGCATAGCGGCTCCATCCCAGGTGCTATGGATGCTTCAGAGGTTCCTCAAGCTCTGGATAATCTACGTGCTGCTATTGCAGCAGAGCAGAGCAAGTCCGTAGAGCATGAAAATACTGATGACGACAATGAAGAAGAGGTGGTTGAAGCGCCTGTTAATATCGGTAGTCGAGCGTTCCCACTGGTTGAATTATTAAAAGCTGCCATCAAAGATGAATGTGAAGTAATGTGGGAAGACGGTAGCGGCAAGCGACTGTAGTACGATTCACGCGAAACGTAACAAGCCTATTGAATCTATTTAATCAGAATGAATGCTGAACCAGTATCGGACACACCATGACCATGGAGTTTTATGGTGATGAACCGATACTGGTGTTTTTTTAGTGAAGTAATCCACTCGTTTCTGTTTATTTACAAGGTTCGTCAGCCCTGAAATGAGTGACTTTTGTTATCGTAATATCAATCCATAACAGACCGTAAACAAAGTGATGCTGTTCACGCTTTCTTGACTCCCAATTCTGAACTAAGAATTTTTCCTAGTTATTCTAAGACCCTCTCTCATGCGGTCGATTTTTAGACTCCTTATTATTTCACGGTCAACTAACAAACAATGTATGGCCGCAATTATGCCGTGCAGACCTCACAATAAATAAGAGAGTTCACAATGTTAAAGTTCCTAGATCAGGTTCGAAAACCGACGCTGGATCTTCCGGTCGAAACTAGAAGAAAAATGTGGTTTAAACCATTCCTACAATCTTACCTCGTCGTGTTCATTGGTTATCTAACCATGTATTTGATCCGTAAGAACTTCAATGTCGCGCAAAACGACATGATTTCTACTTATGGATTATCGATGACGGATCTAGGTCTTATCGGTCTGGGTTTCTCTATCACTTACGGTATCGGTAAAACCGTCGTTTCCTATTATGCCGATGGTAAAAACACCAAGCAGTTCCTGCCATTCATGCTTGTCCTTTCTGGTATTGCCATGTTGGGCTTCAGCTTCAGTATGGGCGGCGGCAGCGCTAGCTTATTCTTGATGGTTGCCTTCTATGCGTTGAGTGGTTTCTTCCAAAGTACCGGCGGTCCTTCAAGCTACTCGACCATCACTAAATGGACGCCTCGTAACAAGCGTGGTTCTTATTTAGGCCTTTGGAATATGTCGCACAACGTGGGTGGCGCAGGTGCCGCTGGTGTTGCTCTGTTTGGAGCTAACTACCTTTTTGATGGCAACGTGATCGGTATGTTCGTGTTCCCATCAATCATTGCGATTGTGGTTGGCTTTATTGGTATGCGCTTTGGTAATGACTCTCCAGAAGCCTATGGTCTAGGTACGGTTGAAGAGTTGTTTGATGAAGAAGTCAGCGAAGAAGATACGGCTGCTGAAGAAAATCAAATGACTAAGAAAGAGATCTTTGTTGAATACATCCTGAAAAACAAAGTGATCTGGTTGCTCTGCTTCGCGAATATCTTCTTATACATTGTTCGTATCGGTATCGATCAATGGTCTACCGTTTATGCGTATCAAGAGCTAGGTCTATCAAAAGAAACCGCGATTTCAGGCTTCACTCTGTTTGAGGTTGGTGCACTGGTCGGTACGTTAATGTGGGGTTATCTGTCAGACCTTGCGAACGGACGCCGTGCTTTGGTTGCTTGTGTATCGCTTGGCCTGATTATCGTTTCGCTAGAGTTCTACCAGCATGCAACCAGTGAGTTCATGTACCTAGCATCACTGTTTGTGCTTGGTTTCCTAGTATTTGGTCCTCAGTTGCTGATTGGTGTTGCTGCAGTAGGTTTCGTGCCTAAGAAAGCAATCAGCGTTGCGGATGGCGTGAAAGGTACATTTGCTTACTTAATTGGTGACAGCTTTGCCAAACTTGGCCTAGGTATGATTGCAGACGGCACACCTATTTTTGGCTTAACGGGTTGGAAAGGCACGTTCGCAGCGCTTGATACGTCAGCTGCCATTTGTATCGTGTTACTGCTATTCGTTGCGGTTGCGGAAGAGAAGAAGATTCGCCACGCTAAGAAAATGCACTTAGCGTCTCAAAGCGCGTAGCGAGTCTCATGTGCTTTATTGGTTTAAAGCACGTGAGATCATACCAATCGTTAGTTCGATTCAGTATCATCTCTATCAATAAACTTAATTTTAGATAGCTCCTGTTGGGGCTATTTTTCTTTCTTACTCTTAATTTTGGTTAATATCATGATTAATGTTGCGCTTGTTGATGACCACGTCATTGTTCGATCTGGCTTTGCTCAATTACTCAGTCTTGAAGCTGATATTACGGTCGTGGGTGAATTCAACTCTGCGGCAGAAGCGCGCCTAGGATTGCCAAGCTGTCACCCTGATGTCGTGATCTTGGATATCTCAATGCAAGATGAAAGTGGCCTGAGCTTATTGGAAGAGATTCCATCTGGCATTGCCAGCATCATGTTGAGCGTTCATGACTCTCCGGCGATGGTTGAGAAGTCATTAGAGTTAGGAGCCAAAGGTTATCTCAGCAAGCGCTGTAGCCCTGATGAGTTAATCCAAGCCGTACACACGAGCGCAAATGGTGGCTGTTATCTCACGCCTGATATCGCCATAAAGCTTGCGACACCCATGAAGAATAAAGCCTCTTTAAATCAGCTCACCCGCAGAGAAAGCGAAGTGTGTCAGTTATTGGCGACAGGGCTCGATGTAAAATCTATTGCCGTAGAGCTAGGGGTTAGCCATAAAACGGTGCATGTACACCGTGCCAATGCGATGGACAAACTCAATGTTAAGAATAATGTCGAGTTAGCGAAACTGTTTACACAAGACCAGTACTAATGCGTTCTTACCTAGCCACCTCCCTGTGTGGGGTTTTTATGGCAGGCTGTGCATGGTTCTGTTTATGGGTTATTGCCTTCTATTTCATTAATGACCCTGAGTTAGCCATTCTGCTTTTCCCGTTTTCACTTCGACTGGGAATGACGCTGCACACTCGTACCCACTATTGGCCTGCCATCTATATTGCAGAGTGGGGACTTGCGATCGCTTTAGCTCTGCTGCTTGATGAACCCCAATGGCTGACGATACTCATCGCCAGTGGATTGAGTATTCCTGCCACGCTAATTGCCAAGCGTTATTATTCTGGTGACCAGAATCGTCACTTGTTAGTGATGGCGAGCTTAATCATGGTCACAGCATTTATTAACGTTGCCGTGGTGGGTTCTCATGTTTCTGCTGTTTACATGGTGTGGTTGGTGAGTATTACTGGCGGACTGATGCTGGTGCCGATGTGTTATCTGGTCTGGAACTATCTATTCCAAAACAAGTGGGCACCATTGAGCTCTTACTTAATCAATAATGTCGTTGAGTTCAAAATCCGTCATATTGCTTTATATAGCGTGTTGTTGGTCGCCAGTATTTTGATACAAACCAGTTTGCCTGATGAGCTAAGGCGCTTTGCCCCGTTCTGTATGGCGATCCCTATTATCTTGCTCGCCGTTCGTTATGGATGGCAAGGTGCTCTGCTTGCAACAATGTTAAATAGTGTCGCGTTGATTGCAGCCCACAGCGGAACATCCAAACTCGAAATTACCGACTTACTCTTGTCTCTATCTGCTCAAACCATCACAGGTATACTGCTTGGTTTAGCGGTTCAAAAGCAGAAAGATCTCAACTCCAAATTGCGAAGTGAACTCTCCAGAAATCAAAACCTTTCACGTCAGTTAGTTACCGCTGAAGAGTCGGTTCGTCGTGATATTGCGCGTGAACTGCATGATGAAATCGGCCAAAACATCACGGCAATTCGTACTCAGGCAAGCATTATTAAACGTGTCGACGCGGCTGAGATGAGCGTTCGCTGTGCGGGTACCATTGAATCATTATCTTTGAATGTTTATGACACCACCAAACGTCTACTTACAAAATTAAGACCTAAGATGCTGGACGATCTGGACCTAAAAGATTCCGTGGAACAGCTTATTCGAGAGATGGAGTTTTCGGATCACGGCGTTGATATTCAGTTAAATTGGCAAGGTGATTACTCGTGTTTGAGTGACACGCTTAAGGTCACTATCTTCAGGCTGTGCCAAGAATCTCTAAACAATGCCTCTAAATACGCCAACGCGAGCGAAATCAGAATTGAACTGCTTTTAGGTGACCAGGCTTATCTTCAGATCACAGATAATGGCATTGGTTTTACAGCGCAAGATCTTCTCAAAGGAATGGGTGTTCGCGGTATGCAAGAGCGTGTTCAGGCGCTCGGCGGCAAGATGACAATCAACGCTAATGGCTCATCTTCGGGTACCAATATCAGCGTTACATTACCTAAAGTGTGAGAACGAATATGTTTGGATTTCTGCGCTCAACAACGTCAGAGAGTGATGCTCTAACTGATGATGAGGTCAATCAGAGTTATCGCTATTGGCGCCTTCACATCATGATAGGAATGTATGTCGGCTATGCGGGTTTTTACTTCACTCGTAAAACCTTTAATTACGCCGCGCCTGCAATGATCACCGATCTAGGTTTGGACAAAGGCGATATCGGCTTAATTGGCACGCTCTTTTATCTTTCTTATGGCTTATCGAAATTTATCTCAGGCACGATATCGGATCGGTCGAACCCTCGTTACTTCATGGGGCTTGGCCTAATCGCGACTGGTCTGATAAACATCGCGTTTGGCTTTTCGAGTTCGTTAGCGGCTTTTATCTCGCTATGGGTACTGAATGCATGGTTCCAAGGTTGGGGCTGGCCATCGTGTTCCAAGTTATTGACGACTTGGTATTCTCGCTCCGAAAGAGGCTTTCGCTGGGCAATCTGGAATACAGCGCACAACGTTGGTGGAGCGCTTATCCCTATTCTTGTGGGTTATCTAACGCTGCAGTTCAGTTGGCGAGCTGGGTTTATCTGGCCGGGTGTGATTGGTGTTTTTATCGGTCTTATTGTCTGCTGGCGCTTACGTGACAAGCCCACCACCATGGGACTTCCGACGGTAGGGAAGTGGCGCAGTGATCACCTGGAATTAGCGCAAGAGAGCCATGGGCAAGGGTTAAGCTATCGAGAGATCCTGAAAACCTATGTGTTCAGCAATAAGTACATTTGGTTGCTCGCCTTTAGTTATGTGTTGGTTTACATCGTAAGAACGGCAGTTAACGACTGGGGCAATTTATACCTCACCGAAGAACACGATTACAGTTTGATCAACGCCAACGCTGCCTTGTCTCTGTTCGAGATAGGAGGTTTTGTTGGTTCACTTGTTGCTGGGTGGGGATCGGATAGGTTGTTTGGTGGCAACCGCGGTCCAATGAACATCTTGTTTGCGATTGGCATCTTCCTTTCGGTTTCGGCTTTATGGCTTATGCCTTTAACCAACTTTGTGTTTCAAGCGGCTGGGCTATTCTGCGTTGGCTTTTTTGTTTTTGGCCCTCAAATGCTTATTGGCATGGCGGCGGCGGAATGTTCACATAAAGACTCTGCCGGGGCGGCGACAGGTTTTGTTGGCTTGTTTGCTTATATGGGAGCAGCACTTTCTGGTTACCCATTAGCGCTCGTTCTAGAAGCTTACGGCTGGAGTGGGTTCTTCATTACCATCTCTACTTGTGCGGCCGTTATTGGCTTGCTGTTACTGCCTTTCCTACAAGCTCAATCACCTCAGAAAAGTGCAGAAGCTCGCTCTGGTTTTTAAGGAACGATAACAAGATAGTCACTAGTGTTTGTATTCAGATGCTTGTATCGCTGCTGTAATCAGTGCGATACAAGCCGCTATCTTATTCTCAGCGCTTTCTACTCGTGATATTCAAATGTGACTATTTTCACGCTTTTCATCGGTCTCACCTGTTTCTAAGAATTTTTCCTATTGCGTCTAAGACCTCATCTCATGTGGGTCCTAGCTGCTCTCTGTAGTCTTTCTAATTATTTACGTTATTAGAAATCAGCTCTCTGAATTATGTTCAAAGGCCTCACTATGGAAAACGCCATGTCACTCAGCCACCTCTCAGAACACTCATTTTTCCCAATGGAAAACACCATCCAAAATTATGCATGGGGGAGCATTTCTTCGATACGTGAACTGTTTGGCTTTCAGAATGAGTCACAAGAGCCGCAAGCGGAAGTTTGGATGGGAGCGCATCCAAAAGGTTGCTCAATGGTTAAGCTTGACCAGCACTTGGTGCCTCTCTCTGAGCTGATTAACAAGAATAAACCGGCCTATCTATCAAGCGATATTGCGCAGGAGTTTGGTGAGCTGCCGTTCTTATTTAAGATCTTAGCGGCAGAAAAGGCGCTGTCGGTTCAGGTGCACCCAAACAAGCGACAAGCTGAAATTGGCTTTGCGAGAGAAGAGCAAGCAAGAATCCCTCTAACCGCAGGGCATCGTAACTATAAAGACTCAAACCACAAGCCTGAATTGGTTTACGCGATCACTGAATACCAAGCGATGAATGGCTTTCGAGAGTTCGATGAAATATTAGGTCTGTTCAGAAAGTTAGATTCGAGCGAGCTGGCTAGTTTGGTTGAACAGTTTGGCAATAACCTTGATTCTCTAGGTTTAGAGACGTTTTTCCGCGATCTATTAACGTTGAATGAACAACGTAAACATCAAGCATTAGAGCAACTTCTGACTTACGCGGCTGCTCATCAAGACCAAGCGGAGTTTGCTTTGGTTATTGAGCTTAGTCATCAGTATCCAAACGATATTGGTCTATTTTGTGTTCTGCTTCTTAACTTGATCACATTGAACCCGGGTGAAGCGATGTATTTGAATGCGAATACTCCGCATGCTTACATTAAGGGAACTGGGCTCGAGATCATGGCAAATTCAGACAACGTTTTGCGAGCAGGTTTAACGCCAAAGCACATTGATGTCGCCGAGTTGGTTGCCTGTACAGAGTTCAAACCGATCCCGTTTGAACGCTTGTTGTTAGCGCCCTCAAAACTGGGTCAATGTGATAGTTATGATATTCCTGTCAGTGATTTTGATTTCAATATCTTTCATCGCCCTCAGCAAGAAGAAGTGATCACAAGCGGTGCTGAAATTTTAATGGCGATAGATGATGATTTAACGTTAATGAGTCAGAAAGGTGAACACCTAACACTCACCAAAGGGCAATCGGTATTTATCCCAGCTTATATTGGTCATTATGTACTGAGCAGTAATGGGCGAGTGGCTAGGGCGTTTAATTAGAGATGGTGTTTGTGGTATAGATTGAGCTCCATCCCCACAAAATCATCATCTCCTTCATCAACAACGTGATAGCCAAGCGATTGATAAAAGTTAATAGCACGAGTATTACTTTTAAAACTCGATAGAGTGACTTGACTAAGTTGCTCTGCCATAGCTTTTTTATGTATGAGAGTCATGACTTGCTTGCCAAGCGAACGGCCTTGGTATTGAGGGAGAATGATCAGCAGATGAATATGGTATGCGTTGTCATAAGGCTTAAAGCAGACGAGTCCTACTCTCTCATTTTCGCGATATATCCAATGAAACCAAGATGGATGGTATTCGTTTAAAAGTCGTAGGCGTTGGAAGTTGTCATCCCAGCCGAAAACGTCATCTACGTGTATGAAAAGACCTTGTTTAACACACGCAAACAGTTCTTCGAATTCAGAATTTGAAACGAGCTGGAGTTGTATATTCTCTTCTTTCATTGCCACTTTTACCGCTTCCTTATCAAACGCCTTTGAATAAGCAAACAGTAACATAATTGAAGAAGCCGAATTAGCTTAGATTTGCGAAGTGATGAAACCAAAAAGCCATGCGTGGTGCATGGCTTAGAATAAAGTATTGGATTGATTTTTCTATACGATCTTAAGTGCGTGGTGGCGCGTGAGCTGTTTGTGTAGCGAGTCTTTTAGCTCCATGCGTTCTACTTTGAGGTTGTGCATGCTGTCGTCATCGATAGGGCTGCCAGAGATTTCTAGCTGACGGATGTCGTAGTCGAGTTGGTGGTATTTCTGCATGTCTGCTTTGAATTTTTCGTCGTCGTGGTTGAGCTGAACAATGTCTAATTTAAGATCTGGGAAATCTAAGATAAAGGCATGGTTTTCATTGAGCATTGGCACTTCCTCTCTAGTCGAATTATTAACAGTATAGAAGTAATTTTTCGAAAGAAATGTGGTTCAAAACACAAAGCCGTAAAGCGATCAAAAAAGGGCGCAAACTCGTGGGATTATCCTCGAAATTGCGCCCTTTTGTATGTATATAGCTAACTATTTATAGTTATATGTTTAGAACTATAAGAGTTTAAAGCAGAAAGTTTACTTTGCTTTCTTACCAGAGCGTTGCTGCTCTTTGTGTGCAAGCTTCTCTTTTTTGCGTTGCTCGATAAGGTGAGCAGCTTCGCCGCCTACGTGGGTTTCGCCACGAGCATTCGACAGTTGAACTTGCTTTTCACGTTCACGGAAACGGGCTTTCTGCTCGTCGCTGTGCTTATCAATACACTTAGGGCAGCTTACGCCTTTCTCGAAGTGTTTAGAGGCTTTGTCTTCGTCAGTGATTGGCAGGCGACACGCGTTACACACATCGTAACCGCTCTTTTCTAGCTGGTGGTTTACTGCAACTCGACCATCAAATACGTAGCAGTCGCCTTCCCACATACTCTCTTCTTCAGGTACCTCTTCTAGGTACTTAAGAATGCCGCCTTCAAGGTGATAAACCTCATCAAAGCCTTGCTCTTTCATGTAGGCTGTTGATTTTTCGCAACGAATACCGCCAGTACAGAACATCGCAACTTTCTTGTGCTTCTTAGGATCAAGGTTGTCTTCAACGTATTGAGGGAATTCACGGAAGGTTTCTGTGTTTGGGTTTACAGCATTTTTGAAGGTGCCGATGTCCACTTCGTAGTCGTTGCGAGTATCAACCAGAATTACATCAGGATCAGAAATCAGAGCGTTCCATTCGTTTGGTTTCACGTAAGTGCCGACAACGTGGCGTGGGTCGATACCCTCAACGCCCATGGTTACGATCTCTTTCTTAAGCTTAACCTTGGTGCGGTTGAATGGTTGTTCTTCGTTGAACGACTCTTTGTAAACAACATCAGCCAAGCGAGAATCTTGTTTGAACCATTGAAGAAGGGCGTCGATCGATTCGCGCTTACCTGCAACGGTACCGTTGATACCTTCACTCGCAAGTAACAAAGTACCGCGGATTTGGTTGGCTTCTAACACGTCAGTGAGTGGCTGGCGAATTTCTTGGTAATCATCAAGTGCTACGAATTTATACAGAGCACATACAACATATTGAGACATGGTTTTTCCTTTCTGCGAGCTGGAACGTAAATCCAGAGCGGTTGCCTTTTATGATACATACTGAGTTTGATTTACTCAGGTTTGCCCATATTGGCTTATTAAAATCCGCCGCAGTATAACCAAGCCAAGGAAGGACAAAAACCAACCAAAAGTAGGGCTATTTAGCATTGTTATTAGTGTGGCTTTTGGACTAAGAAATGCAATGAAACCGTTTTATCTGGTTCGAATTACAACACGTATTCCCAAACCAAAAGGCCCTGCTGTAAAAATACATCAGGGCCTTGGTATTGAATCTGTCTGACTTAATCAGCGATTACGCTTGGTTAAGTACTTCTGCTAAGCGTTTTACCGCTTCCGTCAATTCTTCTGGATTGGCATTAGTGAAGTTTAAGCGGAGTGCGGCTTTCGCTTCATCGGCCTTTGGATAAAATACTGGGCTTGGTACTACCGCTACGCCATTCGATAGCAAGGTTTTCGCCAGTTCGAAGGTGTCGCACTCTGGGATCTCAACCCAAATGAACATTCCGCCATCTACGGCTTTTAACACGCAATCTGCAGGCAGTTGTTGCTCTAGCTCTGAGAACAGCACTTCATAACGAGACTTGTACAGGGTGCGAATGCTTTCCATATGCACGCCAAAGTCTTCATGTTTGAGAAGACCAACAAGCAGTGCTTGCATTGGTACACTTGAGTGTAAATCCGCGCCTTGCTTCACTTTGATCAGTGGTTCAAGGTAGCTGCGTTTTCCTGTTACTGCGCCAATACGTAAACCTGGCGATGCAATCTTAGAGAATGAACGAAGAACGATAGAGTTATCAGGGCAGAACGAAGAAACCAACGGCAGTTCTGTACCTGTGAAACGCAGCTCACGGTATGGTGCATCTTCGATGAATGCCACGTTGTATTTGATACACAGCTCAGCGACTTTTTGACGAGTTTCTGTTGCCCAGCACACACCTGTTGGGTTGTGGAAATCAGGTACGGCATAGAACATCTTCGGTGATTGCTGTGCAAAGCACGTTTCCAGTTCGTCTAGGTTCGGGCCAAATTCAGTTTGAGACACGGTCGCAATGTTTGCTTGAACTAGGCCAAACACCTGCATCGCACCTAAGTAGCTTGGCGCTTCCATCACAACCACATCACCCGGGTCAACATACGCACGCGCAATCAAATCCAAACCTTGCTGAGAGCCAGTACAAATCATTGCTGTGTGTGACTCTGGCAACTGGTAGCTTTGTGTTAGGTGGTCAAGCAACGGGCCGTAACCAGCAGTAGAACCATATTGGAAAACTTCAGGCATGTTCGCTAGGTTTTCTAGCGTTGGCTTCATTAAATCGATTGGGAATGTTTTCTCGTCCGGTAAACCACCGGCCAATGAGATGACATTTGGATCACTTGCGGCTGCGAGGATCTCTCGAATGTATGAAGATTGAATCTGTTGTAATGACTGTGCGATTTCCATGTGTTGTGTCTCGTCGTTTATCGTTTTTATTCTATCGCTTGATATTACACGGCAATTGTAAAAACTAGCGTGTCCGTTTATGCTCTTAAACATGTCCATTTATGCTATTTAAACGATGTCACGTCAACACATATCGCGAATCAATGATGTCCTGTTCCATATTCACCAAGACATCAGTCAGCCTTTGTCTGCCAAAGAGTTATCTGAGATAGCGGCCTATTCAGAACAGCACTTTCATCGCACCTTTAAAAGCGTGGTCGGGGAGTCGTTGCATCAATATATCCGACGCACTCGAATGGAGTATGCAGCCAACCAATTGATGTTTGATACCAGCTCGTCAGTGGTCGAGATCGCCCATAAATGTGGCTTTAGCTCGGTGTCTTCGTTTAGTCGAGCATTTAAAGCGACCTTTAATATGTCTCCGGGCGAGTGGCGTAAACACGATTTACAAGTAGCAGAAAAACCCTATTTGAAAGATCCCGAAGTGGCGGCGGGCTATTTGAATGTGGCGCAGCGAGTATTGCCCGAACCCAAGATCGTTGAAGTGCCTGAACGCATGGCGGCCTATGTTCGACATACGGGTTATAACCGCTCTATTCGCAATGCGTGGTTGATATTGAAAGCGTGGGCGAATTCCGAACAGCGTGATTTTTCGAGCCAATTTGGTTTGCATCACTCAAACCCTGCTTGGGTTGAAATGGATCAGTGTCGTTATGTGGCGTGTATCGCGATTGATGAGCCGATTAAGTATCGTAGCGTAGTTAATCAGATGGTGATTCCGGGCGGCTTACACGCTGTGTTTCGACTAAATGGCCGCTATGGAGAACTGCTACCACAGATCAGTATGGTGTTAGAAAAGTGGCTACCCACATCTGGTTTCAAACAGCGCTCGACTCCCGCGTATGTGCATTATCATCAGAATCATTTTCTCAACACCGATGAAGTGTTCGAACTCGATTTCTACCTTCCCGTGAGCTTTTACTAATCGATGGTTGTGCTGTTTTGTTGAACCAGACTTTGATCTTTTGTTGAGACAAATTAGCACAACCAATAGCAGCCAACGATTCTATGCAGTTGGACTAAGATAAAGATGCTTTGTTGATAATCTACTCTAAGTAAATGATGACAACGTACGGATTAAACGATAGCATTTCATTCTAATTGCAAATAGTTCTTAATATCACTCGATAGAATATGACCATTACCCACAAAGATTATCTGAAAATTGCCTTCCCTTTCATCATCTCAACGGTGACACAGCCTCTACTAGGTGCTGTGGATACCGCTGTTATCGGCCAACTTGGTATTGCTGAACTGATTGGCGGCGTGGCGATCGGCACCATCGTTATGAACACCATGTATTGGTTGTTTGGTTTTTTCCGTGTCAGTACCACGGGCCAAAGTGCGATGGCACTGGGTAAGGGAAACCGCACTGATTTGGCGGGTAGCTTGATGCGTCCGTTTGTGCTGTCTGGTTTAGTGGGTTTGATCTTTATCTTGATACAACCACTCATCTGGCAAGGCGCAATGTGGGTGATAGAGCCTGAAGCCAATGTAGCCGAGCACGCGCATATCTACTTCAGTATTTTGATTTATGGCGCGCCTTTCGTGTTGCTTAACTACACCATTATTGGTTGGTTAATGGGACAGGCGAAAGCCAAAGACGTTCTTTATACACAAGTGTTTGGTAATGTGTTGAACATTGTCTTGGATGCGGTGTTTGTACTTTATTTCGATTTGGGTGTCGCAGGTGTGGCTTACGCAAGTTTGATTGCACAAGTTACCACCTTTGCGATTGGTGTGACCTTGGTGATGAAGACCAGCAATATCTCGGTCTCTGAGTTCCTGCAAGGCTCGAAGATGACCAAGAAAGACCTATCGACAATCATCTCTTCGAATACCGATCTATTGCTTCGCACCATTTGTATCTTGGTGTTCTTCAACATGATGGCGCGTACTGGCTCTAAACTGGGTACCGATGTTCTAGCGGCTAACGCGATCTTGATGCAGGTGACCTTCATTGTCAGCTATATGTTTGACGGCATTGCCAACGCATCAAGTGTATTTGCGGGTAAAGCGGTGGGACAGAAGAATCCTTCAATGTTGGATCGAGTATTAAGGCTTAACTTCCAATGGACGGCAGGTTTCATTGCTGCGCTGACGCTTTTAACCCTGATATTCAAAGACATGATTGTTTTCTTGTTTACCGATATTCCAGCGCTGGTCACGCTGTACCAAGAGATGGCCCCGTGGCTGATTGTGTTCCCGCTAGTGGCTGGCTTTGGCTTAACGGTTTACGGCATCTTTACTGGAACAGGAACCACACGTCCGGTTCGAGATTCTAGTATTGCCACTTTGTTGGTGTTCTTGGCTGTTCAAGCGTTTGCGGTCGGAGCGTGGGGCAATCATGGTTTGTGGTTAGCGTTTACTCTGTTCTATCTTGGGCGTATTGCGTTCCTGTATCCGTTCATCGCACAAGTTAAGCAGAAGTGTTACCCAGTGAAAGATGCAGTGCAGGGTGCCATTAACTAAGCTGCCTAATCGCCATCTTTAATACATTATTAATATTTTATGAAAGCGCTTTACTATTTTTACACGATAAATTTAGAGAGCGCTTTTTTGTATGTAATGACTCACTATAAATGGTCAATAAAATTGTAAGTAAAACGCGATACAGTTCAATGTCCGCTTTTCATCACCTCAGCTAAATGATAAGGTTGTTATGTTATAACATCTATCTATGAGTATCTGCGTGAACACCCCACTTTTGTCTGTTGACCACCTAACGATCAAAACCTCTTCGAGAACCCTTTTCCAAGATATCCACTTCGATGTTTATCGAGGTGAGCTGTTGGCGATCATGGGACCGTCAGGCATTGGTAAGTCGATGCTTTCACGTGCGATTGCGGGTTTTCTGCCAGAAACGGTCGAGGTTGAAGGTCATATTTCTCTGTCTGGTGAAGCGGTATGTGGTTTGCCTATGTTGCAAAGAACTGCCACACAGCGCCCCGCAGTTATCTTCCAAGATGCGCTTCAAGCTTTGAACCCTCTGGTTTCAATAGAAGGTCAACTCTGCCTTGCCTTGACGGGAACTCGCACTAAGCTTAAATCAAAAGAAAAAATTCAAATTACCGAGTTGCTGAATCAACTTGGTTTTCCTAATCCAGAAACCATCTTGCCGTTGTACCCGAGCCAAATTTCGGGTGGGCAACGCCAACGTGTGTGTATTGCGATTGGCTTGCTGAGTAACGCCGATATTATCATCGCCGATGAACCAACCAGTGCGTTAGATCCGGTGACAGAGCAAGAGATACTTAAGCTGATTCGACACAATGTTAAACAGCGTCAAATTGGTGGTTTACTCATCACCCATGACCTGCATAGCGCGTTGGCGTGTGACAAGCTGTTAGTCATCGATGATGGTGGTGTGGTGGCTTACGGTGCACCGAAACATGCACTTGAGTCGAGCTCTCACGCTTTCTGCTGTTCATTGAGAGACTTAATCGAATGAGCTCGACCTTATCACTAAACTCAGAAGCCTCGCCATTAATGCCAGTGACTGATTCAGAAACACAAACACCGATAGAGATTAAGTTCGACAATGTGAGTGTTCACTACTACTCCGTACCAAGTTGGTTGGGTGGTAAAGCGTTCAAAGCGCTACAGAACATAGACCTTAATGTTGAAGACAAAAGCCTAGCAATTGTTGGGCGTTCTGGTGCCGGTAAATCAACGTTAATTGAACTGCTATTTGGCCTTAAAGCGCCAACCGTTGGTCAAATAAACTTGTTCGGTTATTCGCTCCCAATTCGCGATAGCAAAGCGCAAGCAACGGTGTGTCGCTTGATTCAATTGGTGCCTCAAGAGCCCCACACTAGCCTCAACCCTTACTATACCGTTCGACAGATCTTAGCCGAACCTCTAAGTAACTTAGATGTTTCGGGTAATCATGAAGCCATCATTGAAGAGGCGCTTTCAGACGTTGGATTGCCTGCCAGTTTGCTCTTACTGAAACCTAATCAGCTTTCTACAGGTCAAGCTCAACGTGTGGCTATTGCTCGGGCTCTTGTCGTTAGACCCGCAGTGCTGGTGGCCGATGAACCTACTGCCAGCCTTGACCCAGTGAATCGCCAAAGGTTGTTGGACTTGGTTAATTCATTAAAAAAGAAGCGCGATATGCGCCTTATTTTGGTTACTCACGATTTAGGTGCCGCAAAAGCCCTTTGTGAAGAAATACTGGTACTCGACCATGGTGAAATGGTGGAGCACGGACCGACCGATCAAGTGATGAGTAAACCTGCTCATCCTGCGACTCAGATGCTGATCGAGTCTCAGCCTCTTTCGAAATCTACTTGTTAAACACAACCTTATTTATTAAAAAAATACAGCTACAGAGAAAAAATAATTATGCGTTTTAATTCAATCAAACTGGCTTGCACGCTTGCGTTGGCTCTGCCTTTGACGGGCTGTTTTGACTCTCAACCAGGGTCTAGCGATGCCGCAGTAAAATCTGAAATTCGAGTTGCGATGATGCAACCACCAAGAACGGGTTTATCGCCACTTTCTGATGACGCTTTTAAGTTATCTCGTTGGAGCACAGCAGAAACTCTGGTTAACCTGAGCCCAACCTCAGAAGCAGAACCTATGCTAGCAACGGATTGGAAACATCTTGATCCTCTGACTTGGCAGTTCACGATTCGCCAAGGCGTTAAATTCCATGACGGTTCGACATTAACGGCAAACTCTGTAGTGAACTCTCTACAAAAAGCGCTTGAAGCAGCACCTAAGCCGCGCATCCTAGATGGCGTAGAGCTAGAAGTGAAAGCGATGGACAACTACCGTGTAGAGATTAAAACCAGCTTTGATGACCCTCTTCTACCAAGCCGTTTATCAAGCCCTCAATTAGCGATCCTAGCAGCAAGTGCTTATCAAGAAGATGGTCGTGTTAGTCCAATTGGCGCAGGTACTGGCCCGTTTGAGCTGACTGAAATCAACGGCACAACCAGCGCGAAACTGAAACGTTTTGACGGCTACTGGGGCGAAAAAGCGCAAGTAGAATCTGTAATTGCAGAATACGTTCCTAATGGTTTTGCTCGTGCTGCAGCACTGAGAACCGGCACGGCTGACGTCGTTGAAGCGGTACCCGTTTCACAAATCGCGACCATTGATCCGAACCTACTTTACGAAGTGGCAATGCCTCGTACTAATACGCTTTACCTGAACAACAAGTCAGGCGTATTTAGCGATATTGAACTGCGTAAGGTAGCGGCAGCTGCAGTAGACCGTGAGCAGATCGTGAATACTGTTTATGAAAACCACGCGGATATCGCGCAAGGCCTATTAGGTCCTGCACTTGCTTGGGCTGAACCAATTCGACCTGAAGGTCAGGCAGTTGACAAAACGCTAAAAGCGAACGGCGAAAGCATTGTTATTGGTACCTTTACCGACCGTGCAGAGCTTCCAGAAGTGGCAGCGCTACTGAAGCAACAACTTGAAGCGGCTGGTTTCAAGGTTGAGCTGGATATTCGTGAATATGCTCAGATCGAGAACGATGCGCTATCTGGTAAGTTTGACGCGTTTATCCTTTCTCGTGCAACGGTTCTAGATTCGGGTGACCCAGTGGCTTACATGATGAGCGACTTTGGTTGTAAGGGTTCATTCAACCTTGGCCAGTTCTGTTCTCAAGAGGTAGATAAAGCACTGAATCACGCTGACCTACAACCGCTAGGTGCGCTGCGTCACCAAGCGATCATCGAAGCTGAACAAAAAATCCTTAACGATTTCGCGGCTATCCCGCTGCTTCACGAACGTGTGATTCAAGGTGAAAGTGAGCGTGTAAGCAATGTCGTTCGTGACCCAAGTGAACGTCGCTTGGTTGACCAAACTACACAGGTCAAAAAAACGACACAAGTTAACCCGGCAACACAGGCTAACTAAATAAATGTTATCTGCTGAGACTCTGCGTCGAACTCTATTTATCTTGACGCCTTGGCTATCAAGAATCGCCTCACTGATTGTGGTGGTGATTCTTGTTGGTTTGATGCCTGACATTGCAGGCATCGATCCAAGCCAATCTATTCTGCGGGCTAGGGCGGGGCAACAACACCTGCTTACGCCTGAAGCTTTAGCGGCGGTACGCGCTGATCTTCAGCTTGACCGTTCAGCTATTGAGCGCCTGCTCGACTGGGTAGGAAGTGCTTTTTCAGGTGATCTAGGTGAATCATGGATTGATGGTTCCTCGGTTGCATTAAGCATTCAAAAAACAGCATCTACGTCTCTGTTCTTGATGTCTAGCGCACTTGTGATGACTTTCGTACTGTGTGGTGCAGGCTTACTTGCTACCTTACGCAGTTGGAAGAAGGGCAAACTAGGGCAGAGTTACAGCAGTTTAAGCACCGTATTAATATCGTTACCAGAGTATGTGGTGGCCTCGGTATTAATATTGGTGTTTTCTATCTGGTTAGGTTGGCTACCACCGTATGGTTGGCAAGGTTGGCAAGACATATGGCTACCGAGCTTAGCGCTTGCACTGCCTGCAAGTGGCTTGTTTAGTCGCCTACTCAGAGACAGTTTACAACGCGTTCTCAATGAACCTTGGGTGATCACTTGGCTCAGTGCCAACGTTCATTCCAATCAAATTATTCGCTTTGCGCTGAAAAGAGCGCTGAGCAGTCTGATCCCGCAAATCGCGATGATCGTGATTGGCTTAACTGGTGGCGCAGTCGCGGTTGAGCTTATCTTCTCGATCCCTGGTATCGGGCGCATGATTCTTGGTGCAGCCAAGGCGCAAGACTTACCAACGCTGCAAGGCGGCTTATTGGTGTTGCTGCTATTTTCAATTGCCGTGAGCAGCATGAGCTTGTTTGTTCAGCAATTGATTCTTGGCCACAGCCTGAAAAGCGGCAAGCTCATCAGTAGCCACTCTTCGTTTCGTTTTACCCAGAACCGCGCAAAGCGTGTCACTGCTTTTGCGATCTTCTCTTTCCTAATTGCTATCGTTGTATGGGCTGCATTCCGAGACCCATACACTAGCCAATTCGCACGCTTGGCATCACCGAGTTGGCAAGCACCTTTGGGCGCAGATGGCATTGGTCGAGACCTACTGGCGAGAATTGGTTCTGGTATGATTGCGACCTTCCAAGCCGGCATATTGGCAACGTTCTTGAGCTTGGTGACGGGCATCATCATGGGTTTCAACACCCGCTTTAGCCAAGGCCTTATCGAGATCACTAAGGGTATCCCATACATCATTGCAGGCTTGCTTGTTGCAGGTTTAACGGGGATGAATCCGAACAGCGCATTAATCGCGATTGTATTGGTGTCGTGGGCGCCGTTAGCCGCGCACTGCTCAAGCTTGATCGTAGAAGCCAAGGCGCAACCTTATACGCACCTCGCGCCACTATGGGGCACCAGTAAGCTTAGAATCTTCCGTTTCTACTTACTTCCGTATGTATTGCCACCGTTGTTAAGACACGCGATGTTGAGGCTACCGGTTATCACTCTAAGTCTGACCTCGCTGAGCTTCATCGGATTAGGGGCAAAGCCACCAACACCTGAATGGGGTTTGATGATCGCAGAGAACCTTCCATACATTGAGCGCGCGCCATTAGCAGTCATGGGGCCAATTGTTGGGCTGATCTTGTTGGGTGCAGCCATTAACATGATGTTTGATGACTAACGTAAAGATCCGGTCGCTGAGGTTTCTAAATTGACGATCCGATTGGGTATTCGATTTAGCATTTATGTTGTAACCTTAGGCCTGCTTTTTAGAGACGCTTTTTGATCGGCTCGAAAGTTAAACAGGCCCTAGTTCAGTGTAAAGGATTCAACATGTATCTCGTTTTGTATTGCCACAATATTGGTATGACCGACTTTTCTTTCTTTGAGACGGAAGATTTCGATAAGGAAGATGGCTATATCGTGCGAGGCAAATGGCCGAACGAGAAAGCGTTCCGTGATTACTTAACCAAAGAGTTTGGTGACATGAACGAGTTCCAAGTGATCGACTTAATCGCCAAAGGCGCAGAAGCAGAACACTACTCGCCAGAAGAGTTGGTGCGCTTAGCTCAGTAGCCGCTAGCTCAGCAATATCTAGCTCGGTAATACGTTTTAAATCGAATAAACAAATGGCAGCCTGATTGGGCTGCCATTTTTCGTTTTAAGCTAGAGCACGTTGCTCGCAGTATGAGTGGATCTACTGCGCCACTTCGTCCACCAAGTACAAGATTGATTGATACGGAATGCCACTGTGGTGTGATAAACCGATCTCACAGGTTCGGCTGTTACTAAAGCCACGAGTGCAGTTGCTCGGCACTTGTTCCTTGAGTGGGTGTACCGCCGCCTCATTCAGCTCTGGTGTAGTGAAGCCTTTGTCACCTGCCCAACCACAACATTGAATATGCTCTGGAACAATCACCTCTTCGGTACACGCTTTAGCAAGGTTTAACATCGCGCCTTCTAAGCCCATTCGACGAGAGCTACACGTGACATGCAGCATCACGGTTTCTTGTAGCGGCTCAAGCGTCAGATGTTCAAGCAAATATTGATTCACAAACCCTGTTGGCTCTAACACCTCTAATGGCTTGGTGAACTGTTCAATACTGCGTTTAGCACATGGGCTGGTATCCATCAATATTGGGTATTCACCCTGACGACTGGCTTGCCATAGCACTTCTTCCAACTGCTGAGCCTTCGACTGTGCTAAGTCGGTCATTCCTTTGCTGTCGTAAGGCATACCACAGCATTGGTCATCTAGCTTCTTCGGTAGAATTACCTCGAATCCTGCCTTGTTGAGCAAAGACATGGTCACTTCAGTAAGAGGACGTTGGTCGCCCGCATCACTTTGTTGCCCCATGGTTCGACTGGCACACGAAGGGAGGTAAACCACTTTCTTCGCGTTGTTCGATGTTTCGGCTGTCATTGGTGAAGCCGTGAGGGAGTGATTGTTGGATTGCGGCATCTCTGGCATCCAAATCGGTGTCGCGCCTTTGGTCACTGAGCGTAGGCCATTGGTAAGCTTGCCGACCGTGTTGGCGCCCAGAACCTTACTCGCCACTTGGTTGGTTTTGAGGCCAGCCTTGGTCAGCTTAGTGGTGGTCGAGAAATGATCCGCTGTCCACTTAGCGATTGGTGTGAACTTCTCATACTTGGCAACACGAAGCTTCTTCACTAAGTCACCCGTATTAATACCTACCGGACAGCGCTCAGCACACAGGCCTGTTGCCGCGCAGGTATCAATGCCTTGGTATTCAAAGGTTTTCTCTAGTTCGCTTGCTTCTATCTCTTCACCCGCAGCTCGGCGGCGTTGTAACTCGCGGTACAGCACTATACGTTGGCGTGGCGATAGAGTTAAGGTACGAGACGGACAAACAGGCTCACAGAAGCCACACTCGATACAGCGGTCGACAAGGTCATCGGCAGCAGGCATTGGCTTCAAATTGGTGATGTGTGAATTCGGGTTGTCGTTGATGATAACGCCGGGGTTGAGCAGTCTTTCTGGATCAAACAGCGCTTTGATCTGTTGCATCAAGGCATAGCCGTCTTTGCCCCATTCCAATTCGACATAAGGTGCCATATTACGGCCAGTGCCATGTTCTGCTTTCAGGGAACCTTGGTATTTCACCGCGACCAGTTCGGCAACGTCATCCATGAAACCGCCGTAGCGATCGATTTCTGTTTGGCTGTCGAAGCCTTGAGTAAATACAAAGTGCAGGTTGCCTTCAAGGGCGTGACCGAAAATGATCGCTTCGCTGTAGTCGTATTTATCGAACAACTCTTGCAGCTCTCGAATACCGTTAGCCAGGTTTTCAACAGGGAAAGCCACGTCTTCGATGATAACGGTTGTGCCAACTTCACGAACGGCCCCAACTGCTGGGAACATGCCTTTTCGAATGCCCCACAGGGTTGCAACAGTCTTTGGATCGGACGTAAAAGGGACCGATTCAACAATCGTGTAATCAGCCAATGCATCCAAAATTGATTTACATTGTAAATCTAAGTCCTGCTGGGAGCTGGCGTGTGATTCCACCAAAATAGCCGCCGCTTCTAAATCTAGGTTTGGCATAAACGCAGGCATACCCGGTTTATCCGCGACAGAACGTAGCGCCCTGCCGTCCATCAACTCAACGGCTGCAACCGGAGTTTTGGATAATGTAGTTACGGCTTTACTTGCTTGCTCGATGTCGGCAAACACCAATAGCGCTGAAGCTTTGTTCGGGTGTTCAATCACCGTGTTGTAAGTGATCTCGGCTATGAAGCCTAGTGTGCCTTCTGAGCCAATCATCAGGTGTTTTATGATCTCAATTGGGTCGTGGTAATCGACCAATGCATTGAGCGCGTAGCCGGTGGTGTTTTTAAGACGGTATTTGTGGCGGATTCTGTCTGCAAGTTCTTGGTTTGAAGCTGTTTGTTGATGTAACTCAACAATGCCTTCAAACAGTTCTTTGTGCGATTGCTTGAATGCCTCAACACTTGCGTTATCAGCCGTATCAAGCAGGGAGCCATCACTCAATACGATTTTCATGCTTTCAACGGTGCGATACGAGTTTTGCGCAGTACCACAACACATGCCACTGGCGTTGTTCGCGGCAATACCACCGATTTTACAGGTATTGATAGAGGCTGGATCTGGGCCGATTTTACGTTGGTAAGGGGCAAGGTATTTGTTTGCATCAGCGCCAATCACACCCGGTTGAAGGATGATCTGATTGCCGTTATCGACAATTTCATGGCCACGCCAATCATCGGTCAGTGTGATGAGTACCGAGTCTGAAACGGCTTGCCCTGAAAGGCTGGTGCCCGCGGCGCGAAAGGTAAAATGAATACCGAGTTCGCGACAACTTTGAATGGTGAATATAACTTCGTCTAAGTTCTTGAGCCTTAGAACCATTTTCGGCACCAAGCGATAGAAACTCGCATCGGTGCCGTAAGCCAATCGCTTTGCCTCTTGAGTGACAATGCGTTCTGTTTCTATTTTTTGAGCCAGTATCGCTTCAAGCTGCTGATAAGCTTGTGCGTCTATTACTCGCTCATGGGATGTGGTTGTCTCCATCTTTGCTTCCTTGTGCTTCTTATTTGGCACTGTTCAGGGCGTGTTGACCTTTCGTGATTAAATTTTGTTCGAGATAAAAGCGTTTTAATCGCGGCGAGGGGGAAGTAGCCTAGTCACTCTAAGCAAATCCCCCTCAACAAAGAGTAAAACGCTTTTAGCTGAACCCTTCGGGCAGCGTTTGCTGGCCATTTCTACTACGTTATCGGCTTCTTATGTAGGCTAGCTACACATCGACGCCTCTGCCTTGTACAAATACCCAGCAACTCGCTGCAAAAATCAGCTCGAAAGATCAACACGCCCTAGCTTTTTATTTTATTTTCCAGTGCTTAAACGGTGTCACAACGGCAGTGGAATTGCTGTGACACCGATTGAACTTCAGTCGAAGTAGACCAAAGCATTAGTTTGAATCTGAATCTGACCCTAAATCAGAATCGTGGCCGCTTAATCTAGCCCTACCAAAGATTCGCGAGTTAAGTCTTTGATTGTCTTAGCGCCTGTTAATGTCATTGCAACGCGCATCTCTTTGTCATATAGGTCGAGTAGATTCTCAACACCTGCTTGTCCTTGCGCTGCTAACGCGTAAACGAAAGAGCGACCAAGCAAGGTGCAGTCTGCGCCCATCGCCATCATGCGAACTACATCTAAGCCAGTACGAATGCCAGAGTCGACCAGAATCTTGGTGTCGCCTTTTACCGCATCTGCAATCGCAGGCAGTGCTTTAGCACTTGATAGAACACCATCAAGCTGACGACCGCCGTGGTTTGAAACTACGATACCGTCTGCACCAAATCTCACGGCGTCTTTTGCATCTTCTTCATCAAGAATGCCTTTGATGACCATCGGGCCATCCCAGAAATCACGGATCCACTCTAGGTCTTTCCATGAAATCGACGGGTCGAAGTTGTCACCCAACCAACCGATGTAGTCTTCCAGTTTGGTTGGAGAACCTCGGTAAGTAGAGATATTGCCAAGGTCGTGCGGTTTACCAAGTAGGCCAACATCAACAGCCCAGCTAGGATGACGCATAGATTGGAATACTCGGCGTATTGCTGCATTTGGACCGCTCATTCCTGAGTGCATGTCACGGTAGCGAGCGCCAGGTACAGGCATGTCTACCGTAAATACCAGCGTTGTTACGCCTGCCGCTTTGGCACGTTCCAATACGTTCTTCATGAAGCCACGGTCTTTTAGCACGTAAAGTTGGAACCACATTGGGCGTTCAATCTTAGGTGCGACTTCTTCAATCGGACATACCGATACTGTCGACATCGTAAAAGGGATGCCTTTGTTGTCAGCCGCTTTAGCCGCTTGGACTTCGCCACGTCGTGCGTACATGCCTGTTAGGCCAACCGGAGCTAATGCAATCGGCATCGCCAGCTTTTCGCCAAACAACTCGGTTTCCAAATTTAGGTCCGACATGTCATTGAGGACACGCTGCTTGAGCGCGATCTCTGCAAGATCGGCCGTGTTGCGGCGTAGGGTATGTTCTCCGTAAGAACCACCGTCAATGTAGTGGAAAAGAAACGGTGGTAATTTCGCTTTTGCTGCGGCGCGGTAATCAGTCGATGCGGATATGATCATAATTTCAGTCCTAAATTCTTGGGATGTTGCCCTTCTATGAGAGCTTGGCTTGGGCTGCTTGTTGTTCTTAATAAAATGGCGTTAATACCCGGGGTGTTGATGTGTTTTAGTATCCATTCCGAAACTCATCAACTGTCTTATTAGACGGTGTTACAGTCGGGGAATTGAGTATTAACGCCAAGTGCTTTTGTAACGACTTATGGTTTACATAAGTGCGTCTGTCATTTTGAAGCCGTAGATAACCACTAGGCCGATGATTCCGGTCATCACCAAGTAGTAGAACGTTGGGATGATTGTCTTACGTAGTGTTGCGCCTTCGCGTCCTAATAAGCCTACGGTCGCCGATGCGGCTACCACGTTGTGAATCGCAATCATGTTACCTGCTGCAGCACCAACGGCTTGCAGAGCAACAACCACGGCACTAGAGATCGACAGAGTTTGTGCTACTTCGAATTGGAACTGGCTGAACATCATGTTTGAAACGGTGTTTGAACCTGCAATGAAGGCACCTAACGCACCAACCGTGGCACTTAACGCTGGGAATGCGCCGCCGACTAGGTCAGCTGCAAAGTTGGCAGTGGTTACTGGCATACTTGCTAAATCAGCGCCGTTCACACCTGAGTTAATGAAGATACGAACCATTGGGATGGTGAACACCAACACAAAGCCAGCGCCTATTAGAGTCTTGCTCGACTCACCAAAAGCTTTAGCCAGTGGTGTTGCGCTGCGTGATTGCATTAGAACAGCAACCAGTGCGACGAAGACCAAGATACCGCCAGGTAGATACAGAGGCTGAATCGCTGTGCTTACGCCTGTCTCGCCAAGGATGTTGCTGAAAGAAAGGCTAACGCTCTTAAGTAGGCCTTTGAACTCAGGGCTCACACGGCTAGCAACGAGAGTGACAGCGAGCAGCACGTAAGGTGCCCATGCCATCGCCATACTCATTTTCTTATGACCTTGCTTACTGTTTGAATGAGTGTCATCAAGATCGATCTTCAAAGAACCTAGCCATTCTGCTGGCCACTTGTCTTCGCTTTCAAAGTCCCATTTTGATTTAGGTACTAGGAAGCCGCGTTTTGCTGCTGTTACAACAATCGCAAGGCCAACCAAACCACCAATCAGTGATGGGAACTCAGCACCGAGGAAAACACCCGTTAGTGCGTAAGGAATGGTGAAAGCGGCACCTGCGAACAGTGCGAATGGCAGGATATCAAGACCTTCAGTCCAGCTTTTGTTCTTACCGAAGAAGCGAGTCAGCATCATCGCCATCAATACAGGAATCATCACACCAACGCAGGCGTGGATGATTGCAACACTTGATGTGATCTGTTGTAGGTAAGCATCCCATGTTGAACCATTGGCAATCAGGCTTTCACCAATGTTGTGCGTATCCAAACCTTTGTTCACACCAACGATGATAGGTGTACCAACCGCGCCGAACGATACCGGTGTAGATTGGATCATCATGCCCATCAATACCGCAGCCAGCGCTGGGAATCCGATAGCAACCAATAGTGGTGCAGCGATGGCAGCCGGTGTGCCGAAGCCAGATGCGCCCTCAATGAATGAACCAAAACACCAAGCAATGATGATTGCCTGAACACGACGGTCTGCTGATATGTCAGTAAATCCGTTGCGGATGGTGGTGATAGCTCCGGTGTGTTTCAAAGTGTTTAATAAGAAGATGGCGCCAAACACAATCCAGAGAACCGACACGGTAATGCCGAAGCCTTGGAATACTGAAGCCAGCACGCGAGTGCTAGACATATCCCATGCGAATAGGGCGATAGCAACGGTTAATGCAAATGCCACTGGCATCGCTTTTTTTGCAGGCCAGTTAAGGCCAACCAGCAGAATCGCTGCAACAACTATTGGCGAAAAGGCCAATAATGCTAGTAGAGTTTCACTCATGGGTACTTCCTCGTACTTGTTTTCAAACGTTCATGTTTGAAGTGAATAACACGTCATTAGTTTTGTAGGTGTAATCTGAATCTCGAGGATTCAATTGTTGTAATTAGAGTCGCTTTATTTGTAACCGATGTGATTGCAAAAGCTGTTTTTGTAATTGTTTTGTTAATTTGGCGTGAATTTACCCCTTTATTTTTTATTGATATAGGGAAATAATGAAAATAATTAATTCCAAAATTGGCATAATCAAATGCGAGCAGACGATTTGATCCTGTTTTCACAGGTAGTAGAGCTGGGCAGTTTTAGTAAGGTGGCAGAGCAAAATAACCTTACAAATTCGGTAGTTAGTAAGAGAATTGCGCGTTTGGAAGAAGAGATTGGCGTGCAGCTATTATATCGAACCACGCGTAAATTGACGCTTACCGAGGCGGGTAAGGCAATGTTACACGGAGCCAAAAATGTGAAGCAGGCGGCTCAAGAGGCTATGGACGCAGTTTCAGGCTTTGGTGAAAATATTAGTGGTCATATCAAAATGTCAGTGCCTACTATCTCCGGAGATTTGATTCTCGCAGACGCTGTTGCCGAGTTTTGTAATATGCACCCAGGTTTAACGGTCGATATGTCTCTTAACAATCGCTTTGTGGATCTGGTTGATGATGGCCTCGACTTAGTGATTAGAACCGGCTACTTGGAAGACTCCAGCTTAATTGCCCGTCATATCTTGGACTCTCAATGGGTGGTATGTGCTTCTCCGTCTTATATCGCCAAGAATGGTAAGCCGATGCAGCCCAAGGATTTGGTTGAGCACAATTGTCTGCAATACGCTTATCAAACAACGGGTGCCAGTGAGTGGCAATTTCTGCATAGTAAAGATGGCTTTACTGATAACGATAAATACATAGTGCGCGTCTCGGGCTCTTTTTCTACCGATAATGCGACGGCATTAAGAAAAGCCGCGTTGGGCGGTCATGGTGTTGCGTACGTGCCACGTTGTCTGGTGTATCACGATATTCGCAATGGTCAGCTGGTGGACATCTTCCCTGATTTAGTCGGCAAGAAGCTCGGTATTTATGCGGTGTACCCCTTTACGCGCCAGCCACCGAACAAGATTAAGTTATTGATTGAACACATCAGAACACGTTACCTGACGATTTCACATTATTTTTAATAAGGATCACGATGAGCTATTTAAAAGAGTATCAATATCCAGTCACCAACAAACAGATCGTCAGCGATGACTATTTTGATCACATAGTTGAAGACCCTTATCGCTGGTTAGAAGACGACAGAAGCGACGAAACCGCGCAGTGGGTGGCGAGCCAAAATGAAGTCACGTTCAGTTACCTTGCTCAAATTCCGTATCGCGCAGAACTGCGAGAGCGATTAGCAAAAGCGCAAGACTACAAAAAGAGCTCGCAGCCGTTTGTACGAGGAGATTACACCTACTTCTACAAGAACGATGGCTTGCAGAATCACAGTATTCTCTATCGTCAGAAAGAAGGGCAACAAGAAGAAATTTTCCTAGATCCGAATACCTTCTCGGAAGATGGCACTACATCACTGGGTTCGGTGTCGTTTTCTAAAGATTACAGCCTAGTGGCGTACAGTATTTCAGAGGGTGGTAGCGACTGGCGTAAGATCTTTGTGATTGATACCGAGACTAAACAGCAGCTTGAAGCCGAAATCACAGACGCTAAATTTACCGGCATTTCTTGGTTGGGTAATCGTGGCTTTTATTACTCTAGTTACGATAAGCCAGACGGTAGCCAGCTTTCTGCACGTACCGAACAGCACAAACTTTACTTCCATGAGTTGGGTACAGAGCAAGCTAGCGACAAAGTGGTTTTTGGCGAGAACAACGCTGAGCAGCACCGCTATGTATCAGGCTATACCACCGAAGACGACCGTTACTTGATCATTCTAGGTCGAGAGTCGACATCGGGTAACAGGCTGTTCTATATCGATTTAAATTCACCAGAACAATCGCTGAACACGCTGATTGATCATGTGGATAGCGATACGTACCTCATCGATAACCAAGATGAAGTCTTCATTTTATACACCAATCTCGATACGCCTAATGGCAAGGTGGTGAGCTTTGATACTCGCAGTCAACAGTGGCTCGATATCATTCCTGAAAAGCCACAGCCGTTAGATATCAGCACGGGCGGTGGTTACTTGTTTGCTCATTACATGGTCGATGTGGTGTCTAAGATTGAGCAGCTGGATTACCAAGGCAATCTGGTTCGTGAAATCCACTTACCTGGTCTCGGAACGGCCAGCGGCTTAGGTGGAAAAAACGAGCAAACCCAGCTTCATTACACCTTTACCAACTATGTAACGCCGCCAACGATTTTCTCTTTTGATGTTGAATCTGGAAGCTCTGAAATCTACCAACGCTCTGAGTCTCCGTTTGAGTCGGATCAATTTGAGTCTAAACAAGTCTTCTATACCTCGAAGGATGGCACCAAGGTTCCGATGCTTATCTCTTATAAGAAGGGATTAGTGTTAGATGGTAATAATCCAACCATGTTGTACGCCTATGGTGGCTTTAACGTTAGCCTAACCCCTTCCTTCTCGGGAACGGTGGGTAGTTGGCTGGAACTGGGTGGTGTGTATGCAGTGCCGAACTTACGTGGTGGTGGCGAATACGGTAAGGCGTGGCACAAAGCCGGTACACAACAACAAAAACAGAATGTATTTGATGACTTCATTGCTGCTGCAGAGTTCTTAATTGAAGAAAACTACACCAGTAGCGATAAGTTAGCGATCCGCGGCGGTTCTAACGGTGGTTTGTTGGTGGGGGCGTGTATGACACAAAGGCCTGAGTTGTTCCAAGTGGCTTTACCTGCGGTTGGGGTGTTGGACATGTTGCGTTACCACACATTCACGTCTGGTGAAGGCTGGGCGTACGACTACGGTACATCAGCGCAGAACAGAGAGATGTTCGAATATCTGCTTGGCTATTCTCCGGTTCATAATGTGGTGCGTGGCACGGATTACCCTGCGACATTGGTTACTACAGCTGATCACGATGATCGCGTGGTACCTGCTCACTCTTATAAATTCATTGCAGAGCTGCAAGATAAGCATGAAGGCGGAGCGCCCGTGATGATTCGTATCGATGTTAATGCGGGCCATGGTGCTGGAATGCCGCTGAGTAAAGCGATCGATCTCACCGCCGATATCTACGCATTTACTCTGTTCAATATGGGGGTTGCGTCTCTAGATTCACTTTAACGAATGCTTGATTCTAGATAACTGGGTATTTTACTCAGACCAAGAAGCCTCAAAATCTACCTTAGATTTTGAGGCTTTTCATATATATGAAAACCAATCAAAACTGCGTCATATTTCCTTCACTTTCACACACTGTTTTCCGTGATAGCCGCCACCAATACTGATGAAATGAAAGCGATTTCAAGCTGATATCTCACGCAATATCAACCGTAACCTGTTGATCTTAAATCAGTAGTTTTCGTCATGGATATTCTAAAAGTTTCATGGCATTTAGGCTGATTTATCAGTGTGAACAGCAACCAACTTTTCAACGCTTTCATTGCTTAATATTTCCCTGTTCGATGAAAACTCAAAAAAATAATAGGGAATTACAATGCAAAAATTTAAGCTTTTGCCAATAACAGTCGCAGTGGCGGCCTCGCTTGCTTCACTCTCTTCTTTTGCTGCTGATACTAATATCGAAGCATTAGAAAAACGAATTCAAGAGTTAGAATCTAAGGTTGTGGATATTGATTATGTTAATGATCAACAACCCGCAGTTTTAACAGCAGAAACTAAGGTGCCAGATGGCATCGTCTTCTCTGGTTATGCTCGTTACGGCGCTCACTACAAGAGCGGTGATGAGCGTTACGTAGACATCGGTACAACAGGTCGTTCTGTCGGTCGTTTGGGTAACGAAGCTAATGGTGGTGAGGTTCAGCTAGCTAAGCTTTTCCAAGCTGACAATGGTGCGATTTGGGACATCGTATTCATGGCTGACCACTGGGAAGCAGACGCTTGGGCTGACGACGGCGGCCTGAGTATGAAAAAAATGTACGCAGGTGTAACTAACGTATTTGAAAGCCAACCAGAACTTTATATGTGGGCTGGTCGCGACTTCCATCAACGTCCGCAACAAGGTTTGAACGATTACTTCTGGATGACACACGATGGTCAAGGCGCTGGCTTTAACAACCTAGATTTCGACGGCGCTAAGCTAGATATGGGCTTTGTTGGCCAAGTGAAAGGCGGCCTCGTAAATGACAATGGCCGATACGCCGTGACAGCGAAGCTACACAGTATTGACGCAGGTATTGGTAATCTGGATTTTTACGCGAACTACGGTTTTGCATCGAGCGAAGCGGATACGTCTACGACGACTGAGTACGTATACGATCCAGTGACAGATTCAATGCAGCCTGTCGTGACTCAAGGACAAAAAGTCAGTGATGAAACGGCCTACCTAGTAGGTGCAACATTAGGCTTGGGTGAGTCTAACAAGTTGGTTGTTAAGTACGGTGACGGTGCCGATTCATCGGTATATGACCTTAAAGGTGATTACCAGACTTTTTATGCAAGTGTTGAGGGTAGCTACGCTGCATCTGAACAGTTCATCATTGATTACTTAGTGTCTTACAAAGACAACTCTGGCTCAGACTTAGATCGTGAGAATACTGAATACGCGGGTATCGTTCGTCCACAGTACCAATGGGATGATGTTCACTCTACATGGTTAGAAGCTGGCTACGGCATGGTTGATTACGATGATGACGGTGAAGAGAACGCGTGGAAAGTCACTTTGTCTCAAAACGTATCTTTAGGTGGCTTACCTTGGAGTCGTCCAATGCTTCGCTTCTACACAACCGTGGGTGATGTAGAAACGAAAGGCAACACAGTGAAGACAACCAATGTTGATACATTGTCGTTCGGCGCAATGTTTGAAGCTTGGTGGTAATCACAGGTATAGAAAGCGCTGCTCTTTGAATTCGGCATATTTTCAAGGAGCCATGCTTTCAAATATCTATGCTTGTTAAGAGCACGTAATACTGTCCATTTTAGCCCTAAAGGCAGATTGATTAGGGCACGTTTCAATTAACTCCATTCTTGGGCACATTTTTGTGCCCTTTTTTTCGCCACTAGATCAAGGAATAACGATGAGACTTTCTTCCATCGTGTCTCGAGTTTATTTAGGTTTCTTCACGCTGATCGTGATCATGCTTGGTAGCGCATGGTTGAGTATTAGCAGCAACAAGAACATAACCTCACACATCGAAACCATCACTCAACAAGCCACTCCTTTAATGCTCCAATCCTCCACGCTCACCATCCGTTTTTTGGATATTAATCGCAGCACTACTCCCTATTTATCCGCCAACTACATTGATGAGCTCGAACCGCTGAAACAAACCGTTTTGAGTAATATCGAGCGATATCAGCAGCAGTTAAATTGGTTTGATGGCAAGGCTGAATCGGGCTCACCACTTGAACCCATGCTCCAAAATATTGAAGAAGCGGGCGTTGCCACCATCAATAAGATAGAACAGTCCTTAAACTTATACGTCTCTTATTTGGATAGTAAAGATCTCGGTTCGATGGATCAGGAACAATTTCAATCTGTGGTAGGACAACTCAATAACACCTTGGTTAATCAATTGGCGAGTACGAGTTCGGGCAACACGCAAAAAGCGGTAGAAGCCTTGTTGGTTCAGTTGAGTTTGATTGCAGCAGAAGCGAATGAAGCTTTCTCTCTGCAAACTTCATCGGAGGTTCGTGGTGTTGAGCGTCGCCTACAAAGCCGTAAAGAGCGATTCGAACAAGCTGTATCAGACTTGGATAATCTGGACTCATCTTTGCTACGCCGCAGTAAACAGTCTTTATCACTGCTCGCTTCACATGTATTTTCAGCGCAAGGATCTGTGTCAACGCATATGGAAACCGTGAAGCTACATGAGAGCCTTGCTCTGCAAAGAGTGGAGGTCGAACAGCTCATTGATGTGCAGTTAAGCCATTTTGATGAGCTTTCTATGTACGCGGAAGACACGGCTAAACGTTTATATCACGAGTCGATGGACTTCTCTCATCAAGCACTGTTGATGCAGGCCATCATTGCTATTGGGTCGGTTATTATTGCGCTGCTAATCGGGCTGAACATCGCTAAAGGGATTCGCAAGCCAAGTAAATTACTGCAAAGTGCACTAGACCAAGTCGCCAAAAAAGACTTGAGCGTGATGGTTCACTATCAAGCCAATAATGAATTTGGTTTGGTGAGCGATAAAGTCAATTTGGTGATCAGTCACCTGACCCAAATGATTGACAACATGCGCCACTCCTCAACACGTTTAAAGGAAGCTTCCCTAGAGAACCAAAGCACCAGTCGTTCTCTGAGTGAAGCGATGCAAGAACAAACCAATCAAACGGTGATGGTAGCGACAGCGATGGAACAAATTGAGTGCTCAGTGACGGAAATCACTCAGGCGGCCAACCAAACTCTAACGCTAGTGACCGACGCGGTATCCAGTTCCAGTGATGGGCAAAAGACCATGGATAAAAGCGTCGAATTGATGGGCAGCCTAGAAAATAAGCTGGCGGAATCAACGGCGACCATTGGTCAGCTTGAAAGTGAAAGCGCCAGTATTGGGTCCATTCTGGATGTGATATCTGGGATCTCTGAGCAAACCAATCTACTGGCGTTGAATGCGGCAATAGAAGCGGCGCGAGCTGGAGAGCAAGGGCGTGGTTTCTCTGTGGTTGCGGATGAGGTTCGAGTGTTAGCCGCCAAAACCAATGCTTCTACGCAAGAGATACACAACAAGATCGAGCAGTTGCAAACTAGCTCTAAACTGGCGGTTGAACAGATCAATCAGTGCGTGGTGGGTATGGTTCAATGCGTAGAACAAACCGGCGAAGTGAATCACTCGATATCGACGGTGTCTGATCTGCTTAATGAGGTTGAGCAAAGGAGTCATCAAATCGCGACCGCGACGACAGAGCATCAAGTCGTTGCCTCTCAAGTCACTCAAAATATCAGCCAGATACACACCTTGGCTGAAGATAACTCGCAACGTTCCCAAGTGCTTTTTTCCCACGGTCAACAGCTTGAAACCATGTCGCAACAGCAATTCTCATTAACTCAAGAGTTTAAGTTAGCGGAATCATCTAATCACAAAGATTAGAGCCAGTTAATTTCTTCCATGATTTCACGCCCAGCCTTCCGCTGGGCGTTTTCGTATCTGGTTTTTTCTGATGAAAAGGCTTTGAGCTAAAAATTACCGTGAAATGTTCTCATACAATTTCGAAAGGCCATTGAAATAACAAGGTCACTTTCCCCGTGTATATTGCCGTCAGCTGCGGATTCATCATCAAATGACGTTTTCAAAAAATGGATTTAGGCGGACTTGTTTGATCTGACGAACAAGTAACCGAGCGCCATCTTGATCATATGAACAATAATCCCGTGAAACAGTTTCATGGTGTGAAGGTAATCTGTAAGCGCTTTCATGATTTCCACAACTGGCCTTTTTACCTCCAACTTTAGTGTGATGACACTCACTTCAACCAAGACGCCTTTCTTTAATAATCGTTTTGTAAGCGGTTACAAGCTAATGAAGTATCGAGGTTCGAGTGGCAACAATTAAACACGTATCAGAACATGCAGGTGTGTCTCAGGCGACAGTGTCTAGGGTTATTAATGGCACTAGCAGAGTCAGTCATGACAAGAAATTAAAGGTTGAAAAAGCGATCAAGGAGCTGGGTTATCGCCCGAACTCTATCGCTCAAGCCTTAGCTTCAAGTCGTACTGGTAGTGTGGGCGTTGTTGTTCCAGAACTTGGCGGCTCTTTCTATTCAGGCATTTTGCATTGTATAGAAGAGAACCTACGCCGCTTTGGTTACCACGCTGTGGTTACAGCAGGTTCGAATACTGAGCAAGGACAACGTGAGTCTGTGGAGTTTCTGTTGGGGCGTCGTGTTGATGCTTTGATTCTTCACACTCAACTGCTCAGTGATGATTATTTAATTGAATTGGAAGAACAGGGGACCCCTGTGGTTTTAATTAACCGCTTCATCCCAGAAATGGCGATGAGTTGCATTGATATTGATAACGAAGTCGGGGGGCTACTCGCTACTCAACATCTTTTGCAAAAGGGACATACAGATATCGCGTGTATTACCGGGCCTTTAGATAAAGCAGATGCTAGGGGGCGTTTGCAGGGGTATCGAAAGGCCTTGGAAGAGGCGGGTGTGCCATACGATGAAGCATTAGTCTCGGAAGCGGGCTTTACTGAAGATACGGGCATCAGTGCTATGAAGAAGCTGATTAATCGTAAGTGTCATTTCACAGCAGTATTTGCTTCGAATGACCACATGGCATTTGGCGCCTTCGAGGTGTTGCATCAAGAGGGACTATCTGTTCCTAAAGATGTATCACTGGTGGGCTTCGATAACACCATCTTCGCGCGCTATCTGACCCCTAGTTTGACCACCATTAATTTCCCTATTGAAGAGATGAGCGTTGAAGCAGTACAGCTCACTTTACAGAAGCTAAAAAAAATAAAACATGACGTGAACTTTAAATTGCTGCCGACGTTGGTCACTAGAAACTCGGTATCGGATTTACCAGTTACCCTATAAAAATATTAAGGATAGAACATGAAATTTAAGACCTTAGCGCTTTCATGCGCGGTTGCTTTAGGATTAGGTACAACAGCTGTAAATGCAGCAGACAAAGAAATTCGCTTCGACGGTTTCCCTGATTTCGATAGCAGCCTAAAGGTATTACTGCCTGATTTCGAAAAGGAAACGGGTATCAAAGTTGATTACCTTATGAACAACCACGGTGACCACCACACGAAACTCACAACGAACCTTGCAACGGGTTCTGGTGCCGGTGATGTGATTGTTGTCGACGTTGAGAAAATTGGTCCATTTGTTGGATCTGGCGGCCTAGTTAACCTGTCTGAAAACTACGGTGCAGATAAATACGAAGAACGATTCGCACCTTACGCATGGGCACAAGGCAAAGGCGCTGACGGCGATATGTATGGTATCCCTGTCGACCTAGGTCCAGGTGTTATGTACTACCGTACCGACGTATTCGAAAAAGCGGGCATTGATGTAGAAGAAGCAATCAAAGATTGGGATTCATACATCGCTGCTGGTGAAAAACTGAAAGAGCAAAACGTACAACTTATCGCTTCGGCAGCCGACGTGGCACAAGCGATTATCTTCACGACCGTTCCTGAAGGTGAAGGTCTGTACTTCGATAAAGATGGCAATCCAGTGGTGACATCAGAGCGTTTTGTTCACGCTTTTGAAGTAGCAAAAGAGATTCGCGACAAAGGCTTAGACGGACGCATTTTGGCTTGGTCTAACGAATGGTACGAGGGCTTCCGCAACGGCACATTTGCAACTCAACTTTCTGGCGCTTGGCTACTTGGTCACCTAAACAACTGGATCGCTCCTGAAACCAAAGGTAAGTGGGCAGTAGAAAACCTACCTGATGGCATTTACGGCAGCTGGGGTGGTTCGTTCCTATCGATTCCAACTCAATCTGACAACCCAGATGAAGCATGGGCACTTATTGAATACATGACGACGGATCGTGATGTTCAACTTAAGCACTTCGAAACGATTGCGGCTTTCCCTGCGAACGTAACGACATATGACGATGAGCTTTTTCAAGAAGAGATGGAATTCCTAGGTGGACAGAAAGCACGTCTACTATTTGCTGAAGTGGCACAGAACATCAAGCCAGTATCTCCAGCTCAAGGCGACCACGTAGCACGCTCTATAATTTTAGAGAACGCATTGATGGAAGTGCTTGATGAAGGTAAGGACATCGAGACTGCATTGAAAGAGGCAGAGCGTCTAATCAAGCGTCGTACGCGTAATCTTTAATTTGTTATTACTTTGAGTAAGTGAGGAAGCGTGGATAACGCGCTTCCTTTTTTAAGAGGTCGTTACTATGAATCATACAGCGAGCACAACGATAGAACCTGCGGACAAAAGCCTTTTTTCTCGTCTAAATCTGAAAGCGCTTACACCGTATGGATTCCTTCTGCCGTTTCTGATCATTTTTTCTGTATTTGGGATCTTCCCGCTGTTGTTCTCTGTTTATCTGTCGTTCCACGAATGGAACCCAGTACAGGGCATGGATGCAATGGAGTTCGTTGGTTTTGAGAACTATCACATTGCCTTGACTGACCCATGGCTATGGCGTTCATTAAAGAACACATTGTGGCTAGCAATCACATCGGGTGTTGCTCAGCACTTAGTCGCTATTCCAGTGGCTTACATGTTGGTTTCAATGGGTGACCGTATGCGTCACTGGCTAACATCGGCGTACTTCCTACCGTTCATCACATCAACGGTCGCAGCATCACTGATTTTCTTCAACATGTACTCTCCTAACTCAGGAATTATCAACCAAACGTTAATGGCATTGGCCGATAGCACGCTGTTTGGTTGGGCATTTGCTTGGGTTAACGATTTTCAACCAATCCGCTGGTTAGACGATGCCACTATGGTGAAGCCGTCTATTGCGATCATGGTTTTCTGGAAATACACCGGTTTTAATATCGTCCTTTACACCACTGGTTTAATGACGATTCCTAAAGACATTTTAGAAGCTGCACGTATGGATGGTGCGAATGCCTTCCGCCGCTTCTGGAACATCTCACTACCAATGATTCGTCCATTCATCTTCTTTGCAATCACCATGACCATCATCGGTAACCTGCAAATGTTTGAAGAACCGTTCGTACTAACACGTGGTACAGGTGGTACTGGCCAATCTGGTTTAACTATCTCGATGTACCTCTACAAAGTGGGCTGGGAATGGCTAGAAATGGGCACAGCGTCCGCTATCTCGTGGTTACTGTTTGCACTCATCGCGACTTGTACATTGGTTCAATTTTTACTCTTCGGTAAGAAAGGCTTAGGGGAACATTAAGATGTCGACATCAATTAAGACAAATACCTCACCACTAAGTGGACTGATGCCAAGCGAACGCAGCATGTACATTCTGACTAAGATCTTGATGGTCATGTTAGGCATCTTACTGGTTGTTTCAGCGCTGATTACCGTCTTTCCATTTGTATGGTCGGCACTGCTATCAACTCGTGACCGTTCTGAGATTTTCGGTACGGGCATTAGCTTTGCGATTGGTGATAGCTTGGCGATTAACTACGCCAAATTGCTTGAAATCATGCCGTTTTGGAAAGCGATGTTTAACTCGATTTACGTGGCTTTCTTAGGCACCACCATCTCGCTGCTGTTTTGTAGCATGGGTGGCTACGCGTTTGCTGTGTTTAAGTTCCGCGGTAAGAACGTGTTGTTCGGCATGCTGGTTGGCTCAATGGCGATTCCGCCTGTGCTTAGCTTGATCCCTTACTTCATGATCGTGAAATTCTTAGGCTTGTTGGATAACCACATGGCGGTATGGCTACCGTTCACCACGACACCATTTGGTATCTTTTTGATGCGTCAGCACGTGATTGCATCGATTCCAAAAGAGCTACTTGAAGCAGCGAAATTGGATGGTGCTGGTGAGTTCAGAACGTACTGGAGCGTGGTACTGCCACTGATGAAACCAGCACTAGCAACACTGGCTATCGTTCAGTTCGTTTTCTTCTGGAACATGTTTATGCAGCCTCTCGTGGTGCTAAACAATCCAGATAACTATGTGATTACACAAGCACTTCGAAGTGTTCAAGGTATTCCGAATACGCCATGGGGCGCGGTAATGCTAGGTACAACAATTTCTATTTTACCGCTCGTGATTACTTACCTGTTCGCATCGAAACAGATGATCAGTGGTTTAACGTCCGGCGCAGTCAAAGGTTAGGTTTAAGGGTTATAACAATGAATAAATATCAACTTCCAAGTGATTCAAAGTTACGCAGTAAGGAATTTGTATTCGGTGTCGCGACATCTTCATACCAAATTGAAGGCGGCGTTGAAGAGGGCGGTCGTACACCGTCTATCTGGGACACTTTCTGCAAGACGCCGGGCAAGGTCGATAACGGCGACAATGGTGATGTGGCGTGTGACCACTACCACTTATGGAAACAAGATATCGAGATGATTCAAGGCTTAGGCGTTGATGCTTACCGTCTCTCTATTGCATGGCCGCGCATCCTGCCACAAGACGGTGTAGTCAACCAGCAAGGTCTAGAGTTTTACGGTCAGATCATCGATGAGTGTCATGCTCGTGGCATGAAAGTGTATGTGACTTTGTACCACTGGGATCTTCCGCAATACCTTGAAGACAAGGGCGGGTGGTTAAACCGAGAAACGTCTTACAAATTCGCAGAATACGCAGAAGTGGTGAGTAAATACTTTGGTGACAACATCGATGTGTACACCACGCTGAATGAACCGTTTGTGTCTGCATTCCTAGGCTACCGCTGGGGCGAACACGCGCCAGGTATCAAAGGTGAAAAAGAGGGCTACCTAGCGTCTCACCACCTAATGTTGGCACACGGCTTGGCAATGCCGATCCTTCGTAACAATGCGCCTCACGCTAAGCACGGTGTGGTATTTAACGCGACGCCAGCTTACCCGCTGACACCACAAGACCAAGCGGCAGCAGATTACTGCGAAGCGGAGAACTACCACTGGTTCATCGACCCAGTATTGAAAGGCGAGTACCCACAGTTAGTGGTTGAACGCCAAGCGATGAACATGCCGATGATCCTTGAAGGTGATTTAGACATCATCAGCGCACCTGTCGATTACATCGGTATCAACTACTACACACGCAATGTCGCTCGCTTTAATGAGAACGGCGACATTGAATCGGTGAAACAAACAGATGCTGAACACACCTACATTGGCTGGGAAATCAACCCGCAAGGTCTAACCGATTTATTGGTCAGACTGGATGCTCGCTACGAAAATATGCCGCCTATCTACATCACAGAGAACGGTGCTGCAGGTAACGACGAGCGTGTTAATGGACAAGTAATGGACGACCAACGAGTTCGTTATTTCCAAGGTCATATCGAAGCGGTTCACAACGCCGTTGAAGCGGGCGTGAAAGTTGATGGCTACTTCGCTTGGAGCCTGATGGATAACTTTGAGTGGGCATTCGGTTATTGCCAGCGTTTTGGCATTGTCCATGTTGACTACACCACCCAAGAAAGAACATTGAAACAGAGCGCAATTGCGTACAGAAATATGCTTCTAGAGCGCGCTGAGGAGAACAGATAATGGCTAAAGTAGAATTTAAGAACATCAAAAAATCATTCGGTGATGTTGAAGTCGTCAAAGAGTTTGATTTTACGGTTGAAGACGGTGAGTTCGTGGTTTTCCTTGGCCCATCTGGCTGTGGTAAATCGACAACGCTACGCATGCTAGCTGGCCTTGAAAGCATCAGTTCTGGTGACATTGTAGTTGGCGGCAAGCTGATGAATAAAGTCGACGCGAAAGACCGTGATTTAGCGATGGTATTCCAAAGCTACGCACTGTATCCGCACATGACGGTATACGAGAACATCGCATTTGCTCTTAAACTGAAGGGCATGCCAAAAGCAGAAATCGACGTAGAAGTGCTAAAAGCGGCGAAAATGCTAGAGCTTGATCCGCTACTGAACCGTAAGCCAAAAGAGCTTTCTGGTGGTCAGCGTCAGCGTGTAGCAATGGGCCGCGCAATGGTTCGTACGCCGAAGGTTTTCTTGTTTGATGAGCCGTTATCTAACCTAGATGCAAAACTTCGTGGCGTGATGCGTGAAGAGATCAAACACTTACACCGTGAACTTAAAACCACCACGATCTACGTAACCCACGATCAGATCGAAGCGATGACACTGGCGGATCGCATTGTGATCCTGAAAGACGGTTATGTTGCTCAAGTTGGTACACCAACCGAGGTGTTCCAGCGTCCTGCAAACAAGTTTGTCGCGCAATTCATTGGTAACCCGTCAATGAATATGTTGGAAGCAAAACTGATTGAAAAAGAAGGCGAGTACTTCGTTGAAATTGGCGATGTTCATATCCCACTGCCTGAGCGTTTTAAGTCTCTGGCATCTAAGAACCTAGCACTGCATTTTGGTGTACGTCCAACAGACATTCACCTACGTGCCGAGCAAGTTGACCACGACCGCGTGCTGCCATTCCCTGTGAAAATCAAAGACAAGGAATTACTGGGCGCAAGCATTCTTCTGAAAACAGAAATTGGCGGTCAGCCGTTGATGGTTGAAACCCAAGCGGCTGAAGTGGATGTAAAAGATCTGACGCTTTACTTGGATTTGGATGCTTTCCATTTGTTCGATGCTCTGAGTGAGAACTCGCTAGCGAGCTGATTTGCAAGAGCTAGTTATTTTGCAACAGCCAGTTGATCTGCAAGGGCGAGTGAGAGAAGCCTGACTCAAACGGCTAAGTCAGTCATTGAGCTGACACCAACCAACTTACGACAAATTGTTTTGGCTCCTCCTGATTTGGGAGGGGCTAGGGATAGTGATGATGAAATTCGGATATTTTGACGATAAAAACAAAGAATACGTAGCAACCACGCCGTGTACGCCGATCAAATGGTGTAACTATGTCGGCACATTAGATTTCGGTGGCATTGTTGATAGCAACGGTGGCGTGTTGTTGTGTAAGGGCGATCCGGCACTCAACCGCATCACCAAGTACATTGCTCAACTGCCAAACTCAGATTTCAAAGGCTCGACCCTATACCTCAAGGTACGTGATGAAGCGGGCAATGTAGAAGTATTCTCACCGTTCTACACACCCACTCTGAAGCCGCTCGATAAGTTTGAAAATCACACCGGTTTGTCTTACACCACCATCATTGCAGAAGCCGTTGGTGTGCGTTGTGAAGCGACTTTCTTTGTACCAAAAGCTGACCAAGTACTGCTACAAGACATCAAAGTGACCAACATTTCAGACAAAGCACTGCATGTTGATGTGGTACCTGTGTACGAATTCACACACTTCGATGCACTCAAGCAGCTATTAAATGCCGATTGGGTTCCACAAACCATGACGCTTAAAGCGCATCAACAAGAATCGGGTCATACAGTGCTTGAGCAGTACGCCTTCATGAAGCGTGATTATGCGGTGAACCTGATGACAGCGGATCGCACTGCGACTTCTTTTGATGGTGATCGCCAATCGTTCCTAGGTAATTTGGGCTACGGTACATGGGCAGCGCCAGAAGCACTAAACAATGATGAATTAGGCAACACCGAGTGTTTGCGTGGCGACAACATTGGCGCACTGAACCTACGTCTAGGTTGGTTATCTCCAGAGCAGACCGAACGTACGATTGTGCAAATCGCACAAGAACAGAGCCTAGAAGCAGCATTGCCTTTATTGGCTAAATATCGTGACCATCAAGTTGTCGATTCTGCTTTCGCTGAACTGGCTGAACATTGGGATGGTTACCTACAAGCGGTTCAGGTTGAAACGCCAGATCCTGCGATGAACTCGATGCTTAACGTACATAACCCACGTCAGTGTCACACAACCAAAAACTGGTCTCGTTACTTGTCTCTGTATCAGCTTGGCTATGGCGCGCGTGGCATCGGATTCCGAGACTCTTCGCAAGATACGTTGGGCGTGATTACTCACATGCCAGAAGAGGCGCGCGAGTTCATTGAGCGTCTATTGTCTGTTCAGAACACTAACGGTTCTGCGATGCACCAGTTCTTCCCATCAACCATGGAAGCGAACGCGGGTGACTCTCGTGAAGAGGAAGATCGCCCTGATTACTACGGTGATGATCACCTGTGGATCATCTACGCGGTGACGCAATATGTGAAAGAAACGGGCAATGCAGACTTCTTGAATAAAGAGATCCCGTTCTATCAAAAAGACAAAGCGGGCAACCCAGTTGAAACGGGAACGGTTTGGAGCCACCTGTGCCGCGCGATTGAGTTTACTTACACCAATACCGGTGAGCACGGTCTACCGCTATTAGGTTTTGCTGACTGGAATGACACGGTGAACCTGCCAACGGGTGCTGAATCGATGATGGTGGCGAACATGTACGGCAAAGCACTGCTCGACATGTTGGACTTGTGTGAGCTGCGTGGTGAAGCGCAACTGACGGCTAAATTTAAAGATCAGTACCAACAGATGCAGAGCACAGTCAATGAATGCGGCTGGGATGGCGAATGGTTTGTTCGCTACTTTGATGAGCAAGGCTTGCCGATCGGTTCTCATAAAAACGAGCAAGGTCAGATCTACACCAACGGTCAAAGCTGGCCTGTGATCTCTGGTTTCGCGACTCAAGAGCGTGCTACTCAGGCGCTGGATTCGGTTTACAATAAACTAAACACTACCAATGGCATCAAGCTTTCAACACCGGGTTACAACGGCTTTGATCCTCAGCTAGGTGGTGTATCGACTTACCCACCAGGTGCGAAAGAGAACGGCGGTATCTTCTTGCATTCAAACCCATGGGTGATGATCGCAGAAGCGAAAATGGGCAACGGTGAGCGTGCTTACGAGTACTACCGTCAAATCAACCCAGCTTCCAAAAATGATGACATCGATACCTTTGAATCTGAACCTTACTGCTACCCACAAAACATTCTGGGTGACGAGCACAAACAGTTCGGTTTAGGACGTAATGCGTGGCTTTCTGGTACTTCATCTTGGACTTACGTGGCGGGTACGCAGTGGATTCTGGGTGTTCGCCCTGAAGTGGATGGCTTGCTGGTGGACCCATGTATTCCTGCTGAGTGGCCTGAATTCAAAGTCCGTCGTCAGTTCCGTGGTGCGACGTATCATATTCATGTCACGAACCCGAATAACGTATGTAAGGGTGTGGTGGAGATGAAGGTGAATGGTGACCTGATTTCAGGTAACAAAGCGCCAGTGTTTACCTCTGGTGAGCACACCATCGAGGTGATTTTAGGTTAACAAAGAGAAGGGCGCTATGCGCCCTTTATTGCTTCTTTCGTTTGGTTTTCTAGTTTGGCTCTTTCGTTAGCAATGCGTTCTCTGGGGGCTGATTTCGCATACAGCAGTTGCTTTACTTTGCTTTCTTTATGTTGGCTGATAGGTGGCTTGGCATTGCCAAGTAAAGGTTTGAGATTGGTTCGGGCTAAGCGTCAATAAGCCAATCTGGTTATTGAAGGCATCAGCGGGGCAAGTCATTGGTTCTATTGCAATACTTTGCTCGCTAGTTGGCGTGTACAGCTGAACGAATGGGTAGCTTTCATCTTGTTGGTAGCGAATTGCGGCAGACGAATCTGAGCGCGTAAACGCAAGTTGATTGATTGTCTTGGAATCAAATTCAAAGCAATGATTTAAGCTTTGATTGGTGAGTGAATCGTCCAAAGACAAACGGTCAAAAGCGTGCTTTTCACCATTGGGTAGGTCGTTTTCGTGTATGACCTCAGAGCAAGGCGACATAGCGAGTCCACATTGTGCTAGCTCAGTGCCGAGTGAAAAGTAAGGGTGCCAAGCATCACCGAATGGGAAGGCTGAATCACCCAGATTAGAGACGGTCGTTGAGGAAGAGAGTCTACCCGTGATGTCGATAGTTAAGGTTACTTCAAGGTTGAACGCAAACGGGAAAGCAGGATGCAAAGACGACGTTTGATACTGCAACGTCACACTGGCAGATTCTTCAGTGGCTACGCTGTTTGTGATTGAAAAAGGTTGGTTGTAGAGCAGGCCGTGTACGGCGTGATCAGACCAAGGAAAATTAGCTGGGAGTTGATGGTTTTGGTTATCGAAACTGTAACGACCTAAGTTTAAACGGTTTGGAAAAGGGAATAATTTAGCACTGCGGGAAAAGAACGGATGTTGGTTGATCAGTTCATCATAATTCTGATAACCACAAATAAAAGAGAATGGACTGTTATTTACGATATACTTATTAATAACAGAACCAAATCCATTGATTATTTGAAGTTCTATACCATGTTGGTGGTTTATTAATGTGACAGAGTCAATATTTCCAAATTTTTCATTTATAATTTTAAACATGTTGATGTCTCCATTTTTAAAAGATATTAACAAGAAGAAAAAAATATTCAATGGCGGTTTTAAAATGAATAATAAAATTCCATATACGAGCTACTCAGGAAATTCAGAGCACTTGTGTAAAAAAGGTGATGCAGTTGAATTTATTCAACCTTGGTACACGCCAATTTCGACCACGCCAGAAAATACCGGTATGGCAGTCGGCGGAATTGGTAACACATTTACACTCACACCAAACGGCAACACGCCGAACTTCAGCTTTATTCCGGGAATATTTGTCGATTGTTCAGAACAAGTTATTAATTTTAATGATTTTTATGCGTCAGTGATGAATGTGCCAACCATCGACTCGCTGCAAGTTCTTAATGAACAAGAGCTAAGCGTTCACCTGAACTTCTATCCTGCTTTGTTTGATGGCAAAAAGATTGAAAGTAGAGAAATGTCGAATGCGATTAGTCTCATTCAAACAGCATTAAAAAATGGTCGATTCTACCAAGAAAATAAAACTAACTTTACAAAATGGAACGTTGAATTTTCAAATAAGACTCAATTGTTGATTGCAGAAGATTCAGGTTCAACTATTTGTCAATTATATGTAGCCTTAGATTTCTTTAATGGTTTATTAATAAATGATACAACGAGATTATTATCACTCACTGCGGGTGATAATAATGATATGGATAGTATCAGTGGCAGTGATATAGATAGTGTTAATGGCAGGGATATAGAATATCAAGCTTTATATCCACTGGCTGAATATAAATACAGTAGCTTCGACGATATTAATATAAAGCGTAAGGTAGTCTCTCCGATCGTTAAAGAGAACAAACGCCTATGTTCTTTACCGATGCACTGGAATCACTTCGAATTAACCAATAATTCATCGCAACCACGCGTGATTACGCTTGCTCAGCCGCTTCAAAACTTGATTGGCTCAACCTACCAAAAAGGCCGTGATGGTATTCAGGATTCGGCATGTACCTTGTCTCAAAATCCGATTGCTCAGCAGCATGAAGTGGTTAACTTAAAGGGTGAAAGCGGCAGCTTTACGGGTGTTCAATTGTCTAGCCAATCGTCTTATCAGAGCGATATTGAAGGCGAAGTGGTGTTTGGTGTTCAAGCAGATAACCATTTGACTGAATCTGGTAAGGTTTCGATTTCTGTCAAACCAACGCTTTATACCTCTAAGACTGCTCAGCAAACAGAGTTCGCACTGAAAACAGGCCGTACCAACGCGGAATTCCAAACCGGCATTTACACAGGGCGTGAAGCGTTGAGCGCATTGGTGGTGGTTCAGGTTGAATTGGAAGCGGGTGAGTCTGTTGATCTGCGTTTTGCACAGGTGATGGCACACAGCAAAGTCATGCTTAATGGTTGGCACTCAGATAAGGCTTACACGCAATTCTACCCGCAAGTAAAGCCTGCATTACCTATGTTAGAAGACATGTTGCCTAAGCTCGAAACCATTGAGCAGCAGATCGTCGCACAACAAACAACTTTCCTAGAACAAGCTCAAAACAAGATCTCGCAGCCTGAATCGGCACTTCGTTATGCAACGATGGCGATGAACTCATTGTCCTTCCTAGCGGAATCAACGGTATGGGATAAAGAAGATAAATTCTTGGTTAAAGAGTGTGTCGACTACCCATTCTTTAACTCTCTTGATGTGTACTTCTATGGCTCATTCTCGCTGCTTTATTTGCTGCCTGAGCTTGATGGCTGCGTGATGAAAGAATTCTCGAAAGCCATTTTGGCGGAAGACTTTACCGAGCGCCGATACTGGGAATACGAAGCGACGCCTAATGCCGAATTGATTGATGACAAGTACCAAGGTGTGCGTGCCATTCGAGGTGCGGTAATCCACGACTTAGGCAGCCCATTCGACATTCAGCCCGATGCTTACAGTTGGCACAACGTGAAAGAGTGGAAGGACTTAGCGCCGAAATACATTCTGATGGTGTACCGCCATTATCAAAACACCCAAGATCTCTCTGTGGTTAATGAGTGCTGGCAAGCGGTAACTGAAAGCATCGATTTCTTATCGAATTTGATCGCTGAAGGTGACGATTTACCACTAACCCGAGGCACAGACGATACCTTTGATAACCTTGCGTCTCACGGCATCTCTATTTATTGCGCGAGCCTGTGGGTTGCTGGCCTGCAAGCCGCGAGCGAACTTGCACAATTGATGGGTGAAAGCGAGCTAGCTAGCGGTTACTTAACGCGTTCTAAAAAGGCGTTAGCCACGGTTGAGCAAAGCTTGTGGGATGACAAAGAGGGTTACTACCACTTCTTCGTGACGCCAGTTCAAGCCAAGCATTTAACGGGTGAAGGCTACCAAGCACTGGAAACCTTAGGCCTGACTTTGACGGGTGACGCGATTGCTGACAAGAACACGCTCAATGCCTATTTAAATGAAACGGATACCTCTATCAACATCAGTAAGGTATCTCAAAGAGTCTCTAAGAAACGCTTGCTCAGTGAGACCGCGCCTCAAGCCTTTACTCAAGAATACTTAGATTTAGTGCCTGATTCCGATAACAGTTTTGGTGATGCCTTGTTGGCCGACAGTTACCTAAAGCTCATTGGTTTAGAAGGAATTTTCCCACAACAGAACATCCAACGCGCATTGGACTATGTTTATAAGCATAACTTCGAAATTAATAGTCCCAAGTTGGGTGTTTCGAACATGACGCTGGCCGACGGTTCACCACATGAAGCATTCCAGGCTCAAGATGTGTGGATTGGTGTGCAGTTTAGTGTCGCAACGGCGTTGAGTCTGGCAGGTAAAAACCAGCAAGCAGAAACATTGATGGATACCGTGTATACCGCGCTCTATGACTATTCAAAAATTCCATTTGCAGCGCCAGAAGGGTTCAATTGCTCTGTGTCTGTCCATGAGAAAGATCTTATAGAAGCATTTAAATTGACGAAAAATGATGCGAAAAACTGGCTAAGTGTACTTAAATGTCAAAACTGTGTGCTGTCTGACGGTCGTATCAATCCAACATTGACGAAAGATACTGATAGTTTTGTTAAAATGGTGAGCGGTGAAATTCCGTTAGAAAAGCTGGCAGGCTTACACAAATGGTTACTGAGTACTGGCTTGAAATATACGGCTGGTCGTTACTTCAGACCGGGGATGATCTTCGCCTACATGTATTAACTTAATGACACGAGTTTTAACGAAAGCAGTGGTATGCAGGTAGAAACTGATGGGGGGCTTTTGGGCTCCCCAAATGTCACTTGATTAGGGATTCGAGATGCGCACTAAAACAAAAAAAACAACAGTATACGATGTAGCAAGACTGGCTGGTGTTTCTCCCAGCACCGTGTCTCGCTTCCTTAATCGAACCACTTATGTGTCTGACGATAAAAGCCAAAATATTGAGCAAGCCATTAAAGACACGGGCTACAAACCTAACTTCCAAATGCAAGAAAACACCAACCGACGTTCACTCACCATTGGTGTATTGGTGCAACACCCTGACAGCCCTTATACCAGTCGTATTCTCAATGACATGGAGAAAACACTGATCGCTCAAGGTTATTCGTTAGTAATCGCGACAGGGCATTGGCAGAAAAAGTTAGAAATGCACGCGTTGGAGTATCTCGCAAAAAGTAACGTGGATGGCATGATCATCGTGACAGGAAGCATTACTCAGGAAGAAATTGCCAAGTATGCACAAGACATTCCTATCGTGATGGTTGGCTACGATTTTGTTGAGAATAACGTCCGCTCCATCAACATTGATAACGTGTTGGGCGGCTACATGGCAACCTTACATTTACTGCAACAAGGGCATGTGAATATTGCTCATATTAAGGGGCTTTCAAGTCAACCTGATTCGGGAAATCGCTTTGAAGGCTATAAGAAAGCACTTCAAGAGGCGGGTATTAAAGTGATGCCAAAACTCGTTAAACAGGGTGATTTCAGCAGTGAGTCTGGCTACGAGAAAACGGTAGAGTTGATTGAATCTAAGGTTCACTTCTCCGCCTTGTTTGCTGCTAATGACCAAACGGCTTACGGTGCGATTAAGGCGCTGTCTGACCACGGTTATAAAGTGCCAGAAGATGTGTCTGTGATTGGCTTTGATGACTTGCCTACGTCTAAGTATTTCACGCCAGCCCTGACGACGCTGAGACAGCCGATTGAAGAGATTGGTGAGGTGTGTGCTCAGTCGATCTTGAACTTGTTATCTGGCGAGCGGCATGAAGCTCGACTACCACCCATTGATTTAATCGTCAGAGAGTCGACCAAATCATTGTATCGTTAATTTCAAGAAAAGCATCAGGTGGTGTGCCTGTGATGATTCGTATTGATGTCAATGCGAACCATGGTGCAGAAATGCCGCTCAGTAAAGCTATCGATCTCACTGCTTATATTTGCGCGTTCACATTGTTCAATATGGGGCACACAATATGGGGCATGTAAGCTAAAACACTTCTGCCCCAAAACGTGCCAGCATCAACTTTTCCCATAAGAGAAAGCTTTGTTTTGAACAAACTTGAGCTAATGGTAATCAAAAGGCAAGACCTGAACCCATTACGCTTTCAGGAGGATCGTCGTCTCACGATTTAGATCCCGATTGGTCTGTGACCAATCTTCATTACATTGTCAGAGTCGCTACTTTATTTAGCCTCCTAGGTTCATCTGGTGATACAGATGGTTCACTCGTTGAGCGGTGAACAGCGCTTCATACGACTTCACGTCGCACGCCCCAAAGTTTGTTAGCGTTATTGTACTTCAATACTTTTATAATCAAAGATTGCTCAAGCATTATTAATCGGCCAGTAGAGTATCTACTACCTTGATTGTAATGAAACTGCCCCCATATAAATCCTATATCCAGATGAATATAAGGTTTTAATTATGTGGGAAAAACGTTTTAAAGAAGCAGCAGACAGTGGCTTTAAACGAAATGAATACTCTCGGGATCGTGCTCGAATTATTCATTCTGCTTCATTTCGTCGCTTGCAGGGCAAAACACAAGTTCTTGGCCTTGGTGAGAGCGATTTCTATCGTACCCGTTTAACACACTCGCTTGAGGTTGCACAAATCGGTAGTGGTATTGCGGAGTTCCTAAAGACGAAATATCCAGTAAGTGACTATAAGGAAATTTTCGACCTTATTCCTGAACAAAATTTGATTGAGTCTATAGGGTTAGCGCATGACATTGGTCACCCACCTTTTGGTCACGGTGGAGAAGTTGCGCTAAATTACTCTATGCGTAACAGTGCAGGATTCGAAGGAAACGCACAAACGCTACGTATTTGTACAAAATTGGGTGAATATTCGGATGAAGAAGGTCTCAACCTTACTAGACGTACCTTACTTGGTTTAATTAAATACCCGGCATTTCATAATGATGTTGTGAATAAGAGTTTGTATGCAAATACAGACGGGATCAACTTAGACTCATTTAAGCCACCTAAATGTGTCTACGATTGCGATAAAGATCAAGTGAATTGGATTTTGAAGCCTTTCACTAATGACCGTGATCATTTTATGTCTGCAAAATCACAAGAAGGTAAGCACGCAAAGCCTCAATATAAATCTTTTGATTCTAGCATTATGGAGTTAGCTGATGACATCGCTTACGGTGTACATGATTTGGAAGATGCAATTGCATTACGCTTAGTTGAGGAATCAGTGTGGCGTCGAGAGGTTGTTGATAAATTGACAGATTCACTAAACACTTATCCATTAGCAGATAATATTGAAACACTGACTAGTTTGTTGTTCTCTGGCGAGAACAAAACGAGAAAACGAGCTGTTAGTCAATTGGTTAATCACTTCATTAACAATACAGAGGTGAACTCTTTAGGTCAATTCACTCATAAATTGTTAGATTTCCAAGGTGAACTGCTTAGCAAAGCTCGTGAAGAATTAGATATTCTTCAAGAGTTTGTTCAAAACAATGTAATTTTCACACCAGAAGTGCAAACCCTAGAGTACAAAGGACAACAAATGATTGTACAGTTGTTCGATGTCATTTCTAATAATCCTAAGAGACTATTACCTAAAAAATACTATCAAATGTATGTCGAACAAAATAACAACTTGCGTGTTATTAGTGACTATATCGCTGGCACTACAGATGACTATGCAACTCGTCTGTACCATAAGATATTTACACCTTCTTCTGGCTCTATCTTTGACCGTCTCTGATCTAACATGAAAAAGCATTTAAGAGTGATTCCCAAGGCTTGGCAATCCTAGTTCAAGGTTGGGTATAGTGTTTAAGGCGCAATGTTTGGGTGTGGTGGTAGCGTTGCTCACATCACCTTGATGCGGCGTCATGATTAATTCTGGAGGAAATATGCATTCCAAGCAAGAAGTACAAAATATTCTAGAAAAACATGGTTTTGAATTGGGCGATTCAGCTAATGTTGGTGATAGTTACAAGTTGACTCTCGGTAATGGCTGGCAGATATCTGCTTTTTGCGCTTTCGTGGGAAATGTTTTTAGAAACAACCTTGATAAGGATTCATATGAGTACATTCATGTAAGTCTATTTGACTGTGTGGGTACAGAATATGATTTTAAAAGTGCGTCATCTCTAGATGAAAATTTAGAGCGAGTGGTTTCAATTCTTAGAGAACAATCTGTCAATGACGATATCTTGAAATGTGAAAAGTGTGAAAACCTTTATGTAAGCCCTAAAAAACCGCCTGAAGGAAAAAAGTGGAGAGCATTTTTATCTTGTAAAGGAATGATGATTGTGGGCAGTGGACGTAATAAAGGTATTAGGTGTGATGGTACATCCAAAAAAATACCAGCAGTAGTATCAATTTAGTCAAATTGTAAATGATGACTCGTCACTCTATCGTCATAAAAAGTGAAAGTCATAGATATAGTTTAAAGTGTGACATATATATTAATCAATTAAGGAGAACCTGACATGGGAATTGGCTCTAACTGGGGTGTCGAAATTGCGGAAAACGCACACGAAGAAGCACTCTTTGAAGAATCTATTAATGAAGCTGCAATACGCGTTGTTGAGGGAGCAGATAGGCAATCAGCTTTTTCTGGTGCTCAAGAATTGATTGAGGCGCAGCAAGAAGCCATTTCAAATGGGGAATATTCAGAAGATGAGGAGACAAATGTTATCGTTTTTTTTGACTCATCTCTCGAAGGAAGTATGATTTCTCAAGGAAAAAAGGCTCAAGTCGAAGTTATTAAGAATGAGCTTAGAGAACAATTTTCCTAAATATTTATATGTACAAATGTTTAATTAAAGATACTTTTTTTCATTAGAAAAAACGCGCTGGAGTGAAAGTTCTAACGCGTTTTTGTCCAATTATGAGTTAGCCTTTGTAGCTCATTCATTTTGTAGCTCATTCATGACAATCTGTCTGACAGTTCTTGCCCCACAGTTGTTTAAATGACGTGACTATTTAAATTTTATTCAAGCCACTTTTCATTACCAAGTTTAGCAATGAATGTGTGAAAAAATTGACCTAATGGGGTTAATTCGCTTCAAAGCGCTGCATGACAAATTCGATAAATAGGCGTACCCGCATCGGCAGATGATCCCGATCGCGATAGAGCATAAACAGTGTGCGTTCTTTGCTACGCCAGTTGGGCAATACATGGCTCATTTCACCCTGAGCGATCATTGGCAACGCAAAATAATCCGGTACATACCCAATCCCCAAACCCGTCTTTATAGCGTGAGTTAGCATCACAATTTCATCCAATTCCAGTCTGACGTTTTTTTGCGAGTGATAGTTAAATTCTTCGCCACTCTCTTTGTGTATCAGTTGCCATGGTGTCATCGGATTGCAAATGATGGTTGGATGATCGCATAATTTGTCAGGTGTGGTTATTGTCGAAATATCGTAATCAGGATGAGAGCACAAGATGAAGTGAATGTGTTTTAACTGCCGAGCAATCCAGTTATCGACTACTACGTTTCCGACACGAAAAACCACATCCATTCCTTCGGCTTCGATATCAATCAATGAATTTGATAGGTTCAGATCCAGCTTAATATCCGGATACTGAAGTAGGAAATCATAAAAAATCGTGCGCAGAAATTGCGAACCTGCGTTGATTGGCGCGGATATACGAATTTTTCCCTGTGGTTGATGTTTATCTCGATGCAGGTCTTCGTCGATATTATCAAGTTCATCAAATAATAAGGCTGAACGTTGAAAGTATTGCTCGCCAGTACTGGTCAGGACAATACGGTGTGCGTCGCGGTTGAGCAGGCGAAGTTGCAAATCGGCCTCTAACTGACGGATGCGGCGGCTTAAGGTTGAGAGCGGCATACCCAAAGATAGGGCTGCGTCTTTAAAACTGCCTGAACGTGCTACAGCACAAAAACAACGCAGATCGTCTAACGAACAATTAGGTTTCATAAATGGCATTTACCGTCTTATTTTTGCTTGTTTATCTAACTATTGAAATCAATACACTAGGGAACACATTTTGACAAGTCATTCGGAGTGACGATGAAATCTGATTCAACTTTTAAAGCCGCTGTTCTTCTCATCATCTGTACTTTCTTTTGGGGCAGTTGTTTTCCTATTGGTAAGCTCGCATTAAACGAAGTGCACGCGCTGACACTAGTGTTCTGGCGTTTTATAATTGCGGCTTCGTGTCTGGCGATATACCTCAAAGCGGCGCGGATGCCCAAGCTTTACTTGAGTTCGCGGCAATGGTGCTGGGTCATCGCCGTTAGCGTTGTGGGCGTGGGTGGGCTCAATCTTTGCTTATTTACCGGATTAGCTTACACCAGTGCGACAAATGGCTCATTAATCATGGCGCTCAGCCCACTGATGACTTCGCTGATTACGTGTATTGCTCTTCGAACGCTGCCGTCTTTCGCCCAGTGTTTTAGTCTGCTAGTTAGCTTGACCGGCGTACTGATCGTAATCACCAATGGGCATCCGAAAGAACTGCTCTCAATGCAGATCAACCACGGTGATAAACTCATCTTTTGCGGCATGTTGGCTTGGAGTTTGTACACTTACTTCAGTCAGGGTATCAGTCGCTGGATACCTGTTATTTCTTATACTTTTGTCGGTATGCTAAGCGGAGCGGCGGTGATTGGTGCGATGTGTCTGGCATCGCCAGAAGTACTTCCGTTCACTGAGCTTTGGAATAGTAGCGCGTTGGGAGTGTCAGAAGTGGTGTATATCGGAGTGTTTGGTACGGTTGCCGGTTATTTACTGTGGTTAAATGGTGTGCGTCACCTCGGCTCGGCGAATGCTGCACTGTTCTTTAACTTTGTACCGATTTTCTCTGTGCTGACTTCATTTATGCTCGGACAGGCAGTCACTCCGTTACAATTGATCGGCATTGCGATTGTTATTGCAGGCCTACTGCTACCAGGTATTCAAAATTTTAAACGCACGTCGCGAACCTGCACTTAATTTTAAATCAGGGACTTAATCTATCAATATACAAAGGCAGGAGTTCTCTTTTCCTTACCAAAATCTATACGAAATTCTCGAATTATCTGCATCTTGATTGTGTAAGTGGTGCTATCTGAGCGTGAAGTTCTGCTCTAAGCTGTTTAGCTTGAGTTCTAATAATTATAATTTAAATGAAAGCATAAGAATGGTGTTATTTGAGGGCTTTAGATATTGAGGCTTAATTGCTCTCTTGTATTAGAATCAGGTGAGCTATTTTTCGATGGCTTGAAAGTATCGGATAGGGTGTGAACAACACTGGATACTGTCGAGTCGACCACTAAGCGGGTGAGACAGGTTTCATCGAGACAGTAACAATAGAGAACCTGGTACTCTGCACTCATCCGTCTACTTGTTCTTATTGTTGTCCAAAAACGAGTTGAACTAAGCCGCTCTTCGACTACGACGACTACCAGCGAACTCTGTTTAAAGTCCGTTAATTTTAGCAAACCTTCATAATCACTGGCGCGAATCACTGAGTTGATTTTTCATATACGCCAGAAACGAAAAATGTCGCATCCATGCGACATTTCTCTTTTGGCGGCCAAACCAGTTTTGCTATATCCATTCTAGATTTCAATCCATTAGGAGATTATTCAGAATGTAATTATAAGACGCTGTTAATGTTGATTAGTTCCCTTTATGCGGCATTTTTTTTCGATTTATCTTCTAAGTCGAATGACGCAGCGATTAATTTCTTGGTGTAGTTGTTTTTCGGCGCATTGAAAATCTCTTCTGCAGACCCTTCTTCCATTACTTCGCCCTTCTGCATCACCAGTACGCGATCCGACAGTGCTTTCACTACCGAGAGATCGTGGCTGATGAACAGGAAGCCGATATTGTGCTTGGCTTGAATGTCTTTCAGCAGGTCAATCACGGTCAGTTGTACTGAGCGATCGAGTGCTGAAGTCGGTTCATCCAGCAAAATGAAAGAGGGCTCTAGAATCAGTGCGCGAGCAATCGCGATACGTTGTCTTTGCCCGCCAGAGAACTCATGTGGATAACGGTTTATTGAATTCGGCTCTAAGCGAACTTCAATCAATGCTTTGCGCGCTCTTTCTAAACGTTCTTGCTTGGATAGATGAGGTTGATGCACCGTTAAGCCTTCGGTGATGATTTCCCCAACTGTCATGCGTGGTGATAAAGAACCATAAGGATCTTGGAACACCATTTGGACATCTTTCTTGAGCTTGTGACGCTCTTTATCATTTAATAAGCTAACGTCTTGGCCTTTGTAAACAATACGTCCGGTACTCGGCAGCAAGCCGATTAATGCACGTCCAAGGGTTGATTTACCTGAACCAGATTCACCAACAATGCCTAGCGTTTCGCCTTGCTTAAGATTCAACGAAATGCCTTTTACGGCTTCGAAGTACTGGCTTTTACTCTTGATAAAGTGTGATTTCACCAAGAACTGAACTCGGATGTCGTCAGCACACAATAGTTCTGGGGCTGTCGCCTCAACAGGAACCTTAGCGCCTTTCGGAATCGAGTTAATGAGCATTCTTGTGTAATCATGTTTAGGACTATCGAACAAAGATTGAGTCATCCCTTCTTCTACGAGCTCACCTTTACACATCACTAGCACGCGGTCTGCAAAGTGTTTCACCACACCTAAGTCATGGGTGATGAACAAAATTGCCATTCCCATCTTGCCTTGGATCTCTTTGATAAGAGCAAGCACTTCAGCTTGAACCGTTACATCTAATGCAGTTGTAGGCTCGTCAGCAATCAGGATATCCGGTTCATTAATCAGCGCCATTGCGATCATGATGCGTTGCAGCTGACCACCCGAAAATTCGTGAGGGTACTTGGTGTACGACTTTTCTGGCATTGGCAAGTGCACAAGATTAAACAGCTCAATCACTCGCTGTTTGGCTTGAGACTTTGACACTTTACGATGCCACATAATAGCTTCTGCCACTTGAATGCCGACGCGCAGGTATGGGTTCAAAGATGTCATCGGCTCTTGAAAGATCATGCCGATTCTGTCGCCACGAATCGACTGCATTTCTCGTTCAGTCTTGCCAAGTATTGATTGCCCCTCAAATTCTATTTCAGATTGAGCATCAATGATGGCGTTATCAGGGAGCAAACGCATGAGTGCGTTAGAAGAGACTGATTTACCTGAACCTGATTCACCAACAATGGCCAAGGTTTCGCTGGATTTAAGGGTAAAGTTAACCTTTTTCACCGCATCAACGATTCCATCGTTGGTTTTGAAGCTAACGGAGAGGTTATTGACTTTAAGAAGAGCCCGGTCCGACATGATATATCCTTATCAATTTAAGACATTAGGTGAAGATTGAACTTCTGACGTTGTTTTAAGTTGCCCAAAATGGTGATGAGCACGTTGAATTTGTTCTAGTTCGAGCATCCAATGCGAACTGCGCTGAGCGCTGCAAAAAGCGATCAGGTGATTGAGCAAACCTTCGCTCTGCTTTTCCAATAATCCAAAGGTACGTTGAATCAGCTCAGTGTTCTCCAGAGAGATAAATTGCATCAGAGCGTAAGATTGATTCAAGGTATCGAAGGCTTGTTGGTGCTGACCTAATCGGTTGAGTATCTCTGATTGAGCGACGCTCGCGTCTCTTAACCCGGCAAGCAAGCAGGCAAATTGGCAAGGCTTGATATCGCTTTGGTATGCTGCATCTTGGATGTGATGAGGAAGTGAGGTTAGAACATCACCATAAAGGCGTTGTGCTTCTGGCCAGTGACCTTGTTCCATTAACTGTTCAGCTTTTAGGTAGTGCATCCAGCATCGTTCAATTTCCATATCCACATCCTCAATTTATAATATCAGAAAATGTTAATGATATTTATTATCAATTGCAAATTAAAATCATTCACATGTTAAGTTGGTGAATTAAATGACGAGCTATTCCTAAAAATGGCTTAAATTGTGTGTTATTTGTTCAGTTGAACAGCTGTGTAGCGTAAGTCACTAAATTTGTAGGAAATTACATCTACACTGATTTTATCTACACCCAAGTAATGAAGGACTAAGGAGGCGGCGATGGCGATGCAAAGACTCAATACAGAACAGCTGTATCAGGTAGCGGATTTAGATAAGCTACCATGTAAGTCGACCAAAGAACTGGCTCCAATTGACGAAATCGTCGGGCAGGAACGGGCACAAAAAGCCGTTGAGTTCGCGATGTCAATCAAGGAAAAGGGTTACAACATTTATGCGATAGGGCGAAATGGTCTGGGTAAACGCACCATGATCTTGCGCTATCTGAACCGTCACCCTCAAGAAGTGCAGGAGCTTTTTGATTGGTGTTATATCGCGAACTTTGAAGATATTCGTACACCTAAGGTACTGAAATTACCTCGTGGCGTTGGCAGCAGCTTAAAGCAAGATATTGAAAAGCTAATGCGTAAATTGCTGAAAGGTATGCCTCTAGCGTTTGATAACGAGATGTACTTTAGCCGTGCTGATAGGCTTAAAAACCAATTAGCAGCTAAGCAACAAGCCGCGTTAGAAAGCATTAGCCAAGAAGCGAAAGACAAGGGCATTAACCTGACGATCACCACTCAGGGTGATTACCAGTTTGTGGCCATGAATGGGGATGATCTTCATACCGAAGAGAGCTTCGATCTGCTTTCGCCAGAAGAGCAAGACCAGTTCGATAAAACCATTGATGGATTGGAAGTCGGTCTGCGAACCATTTCTCGTGAGTTGACGGAACTTGAAGAAACGTACACTGAGAAAATTCAAAAACTGAATGATGATACGGCGCGAGACGTGATCACGCACTTCATCAAGCAATTGAAGAAGGATTACAGCCAATATCCAGACATTAAAAAGTACCTAACGGCACTGCGTAAAGACATTGTCGACAACGCTGACATCTTCTTAGAAGAGAGCACTGAGCAAGCCGAAGTTGCAACCGCTTCTTTGGATAAGAAAATGCCGCGTCGCTACAAGGTTAACGTGATTGTGAGCCAAAAGGAGGAGACTCTGCCGATCGTGGTGGAAGAGAATCCAAATTATCACTCTCTGTTTGGCTATGTAGAAACGGCAACGTTCAAGGGCACTGTCTTTACAGACTTCTCATTGATTCGTGCAGGTAGCTTACACAGAGCTAACGGTGGCGTATTGCTGATGGATGCGGTGAAGGTACTTGAGCAGCCGTACGTTTGGGAAGGCTTGAAACGAGCGCTGCGTTCACGTCAATTGAGCTTCACTTCATTAGAGAAAGAGGTGACCTTAACGGGCGCGGTATCGCTTGATCCAGAGCCGATTCCATTGGACGTCAAGATCATCCTGTTTGGCGACTACCGAACTTACCAACTGCTGCAACACTACGATGCAGAGTTTGGTGAATTGTTCCGTGTGACGGCCGATTTTGAAGATGAGATGAAGCGTACTCCCGATTCTGAAATGCACTACGCGCGCTTTATTTCGAGTATCGTGCACGACAACAACATGCTGCATTGTGACCGTAAAGCGATCGCTCGCATCATTGAGCACAGCTCTCGTCAGGCGGGTGACCAAGGTAAATTGTCTCTGCACTCTGCTCACATTGCTAATCTGCTTCGTGAATCAAACTACGTGGCGAGAGGCTCAAAATCGAACCTGATTCGTGCAACGCACGTTGACCAAGCGTTATCTAACCAACAGATGCGTGTCGGACGACTGCAAGACAGCGTGATGGAAACCTTCACTAACGGCACAACGCTAATCCATGTTGATGGTCAAGCGGTTGGGCAAGTGAATGCGCTGTCTGTACTCAGCACGACGGATCATATGTTTGGTGCGCCGAACCGAATCACGGCAACCACCGCTTACGGTGATGGTGAAGTGATTGATATTGAAAGAAACGTAGACCTAGGTGGCAGTATTCACTCAAAAGGCGTGATGATCTTGTCGGCTTACCTTTCTTCCGTATTTGGTAAGACAGCCAAAGTCCCGCTCACCACTAACATCACCTTCGAGCAATCGTATGGTGGCGTCGATGGTGACAGTGCGAGTATGGCCGAGTTCTGTGCGGTTGTATCAGCGTTCTCTAAGCAACCAAACCGTCAAGATATCGCAATTACAGGCTCGATGAACCAGTTTGGTGAGTCTCAGCCAATTGGTGGTGTGAACGAGAAAATTGAAGGTTTCTTTGATGTGTGTGAAATCAAAGGGCGTTCAAACGAACAAGGGGTGATCATCCCGCGTTCAAATGTTCACAACCTGATGCTGCGTAGCGATATTGTGAAAGCGGTTGAAAAGGGCGAGTTTAATATCTGGGCGATTGACCATGTAACAGAAGCGATTGAACTGTTCACAGGCAAAGCCGCAGGTGAGGCGAGTGATGAGGGTAGTTATCCAATTGATACTATATTTGGTATCGCCCAAGCTAAACTGAACGCACTGCGCAAATAGTTTGAATATCTAGATACACAGTTTAATAGCTAAGCTAAATAGATAGATAAACAAACAGATAAACAGCTAAAACGCAAAAGCCATCGATTCTAGAGTCGATGGCTTTTTTGATGGTTGAGGTTTAGTTTGCCAGTGAACTAATTGTAATTGGTCAGCTTGCTGTATTCGGTGAAAGTCGCGTGTTAAAAGGCGTTACCCATTTCGTAAGCAAAGCTTGGTGCCATCGAACTTCAGTTTTGCCAACAAGTGTTTGGCGTTAGCTCGGCCAATATCATCAAATTCGACACCGTATCGAGCGTAGTGTGTCGATTTCTGTAGATTGCAGACGATGCCTCGCAATGGCGGAATCAGTGGTCCGTTGTAGTTCTCAGGGGTTATCTCAATAGACACGCGATCGGCAATCTGAATCGCACGAGAGGTTGGTGAGGTAACGAAACGACAACCACTTTTCGATAAGTCTCTTATCTCACAGTTTGCTCGCTGGTCGTTGAAGATGATTCTTGAAGCCAGATTCACTTCATAGCGTGTTTCTTTACGCAGCTGAGTCACTTGCATCGTGCTTGGTGTTGAAAGTACAAGAATAGGGAAGGGTTCACCAATCTTATGGTGAATTTGGCTTCTAAAGTGGATAAGCGCGCCTTCACCTCGTAGAGAATACGCACGAGCGGTCATCCAAAAACCTTCTTGAAAGAAAAAGTTCAGATCTTCATTGGATACCTCGGGAACCTCAACCACAATACAGTTATCACTGTGCGTTCCGATAAACCTGGTGGTGGCGAGAAACTTCGTGCCAACGGGAGTCGAGACATTTAATGTCAGCTCACTGCCGTGCTCAATCATGGCCAGTGCATCAGTGCTATTGATAGTGGAAACGGTGCGATTACGAGGGTCTTGAAGTGCCTGATTATGCTCCAAAGGCTTCTTCAGGGGTGCGTTCATTATATGTTCTCCATGCGCCAACATGCGTCTGTTAGATATTGATAACTTGCTAACAAGGGGTTGTTACGTGCTAGATTTAGTAGGTGTACTAACGCAATTTATAGAGTGCTTTTAATTGGTTTGAATTTTATTTATAACCACACGCTATAATAATATTTTCTTTGATTGTAAGTACTTAGTTTTATTTATATGCACTTGCGTTAGTCTATTACAAGGAATTCATACTTCAAACTTTAATTGTTTGTCGTATCCATTATTTGCAGGAGTTGAGAATGCAGGCAGTTAAATGGGATCAAGATGTGAACCAGATCACGGTTGAGTTAGAACCAGATCAGTTTGCGGTAGTTAAGTATAAAAAGGATGGCGATGTACTGCATATCACCTCAACTCGAATCCCTGATGAACTGCAAGGCAAGGGCTTTGGTAAGGCGATGATGGAGTCGGTATTGCCTGAAATTGAACAAGCGGGCTTCAAAATTGTGCCGGTTTGTAGCTATGTGGTTCACTACATGAATAGGCAGCCACAGTGGTCACACCTTCTATCCGATAAAGCATAACAACGAGTAATATGTCTCAATCAATATCGTCGAATAATCGAGCTCAACCTGAAGCGGGTTCAAGTCAAAATCAGCCAGAGCTTTATCAACAAGAGTTTTATCAAAATGAGCTTTATCAAAAAATAGCGACCTCGCTGGGTTGTCATGAAGGGTTTGATGTCCAAGTGATTCAACGCCTATGGGGTGGATATGGCGAGTTAGTTCGCTTAGTCTTTTCTCAAGAAAGCAGTGCGGAACTCAAGAGTGTGATTGTTAAACATGTCGCGTTGCCAGATAAAGCTGAACACCCAAAGGGTTGGAATACCAAACTCTCTCACCAACGAAAGGTACACTCTTACCAAGTGGAAACAGCTTGGTATCAGTCATTCACCCAACAATGGGATGAGCGCTGCCCTGTACCTGTTGGGCTGCAATGTGAACTAGAAGAGAATGAGTGGCTGATTGTGATGCAAGACTTAGCGGATATAGGTTTTCCGTTAACCTCTCATTTTGATGTTCTTGCTGCTTCTGACTATCAGGCACCTAGTTACACACGAGAAGAGCAAAAACAACGCGATGCTTGCCTTAAATGGCTCGCTAACTTTCACGCAAAGCATATCAATATCAATCAAGAGCAGTTGTCATCATTGTGGCAAGTCGGTACTTACTGGCATCTAGATACACGTCCTGATGAGCTCAATGCCTTGGCTGATTTACCATTGAAGAATCAAGCCAAGCACATCGACCGTTTATTAAAAGAATGTCCATATCAAACCTTAGTCCATGGTGATGCTAAGCTCGCCAATTTTTGTTTTGATTCTGAAAGCGAACGCGCGGCTGCGGTCGATTTCCAATATGTGGGTCACGGCTGTGCGATGAAAGATGTCGCCTTGTTCATGAGCAGCGCGATTAGGCCACAAGATTGCGCAGAGCTTGAATCAGAAGTACTAGGTGCTTACTTCCAGCACTTGAAAGAAGCATTAGCGCACTATCAACCACAGCTTTCATTTGATGAAGTCGAAGCCGCATGGCGACCAATGTTTTACGTGGCATGGTCCGATTTCCAACGCTTCGTAAAAGGTTGGAGCCCAGAGCACTGGAAGATCAACCCTTATACTGAGCAGTTAACCTTACGAGTGCTCACTCAATTAGACGAACAGGAGTCCGTCAATGTTCGATAGAACCGCGAGCTGGAAAACGCCGCAAAACTTCTTATTACTGATTTCGATTGTTGTCCCTATCGCGTTTTCGAGCTGGATGGCTCTGCTTAATAACTTCGTGATTGAGAAAGCGAACTTTGATGGCGCCGATATTGGTTTGTTGCAAAGTGTGCGTGAGATCCCAGGCTTCTTAGCGTTTACCGTGGTGTTTGTTTTAGCCTTCATTCGAGAGCAACGCTTTATGTTGATATCGCTGGCGATGCTGACCGTGGGCACGGCGATAACCGGTTTATTCCCTTCACTCACAGGCTTGTTGCTGACTACGGTTTTGATGTCGACGGGTTTTCACTATTTTGAAACGCTGAAGCAGTCTCTGTCACTGCAATGGTTGAGTAAAGAAGAAGCGCCCGAGATGCTGGGTAAAATGATCTCCGTTGGCGCGTTGGCATCCTTAATCACTTACGGATCTATCTGGGTGATGCTAGAACAGCTCAAGCTCGACTTTGCTTGGGTGTACGGCATTACTGGCGGCATTGGTTTTATTCTGGTTTTGGTGATGACCTTTGGCTTCCCTGAGTTTCAGACCAAAACGCCACAGAATAAGAAGTTGGTGCTGCGAAAGCGTTACTGGCTCTACTACGCGCTAACGTTTATGAGCGGTGCGAGAAGACAAATCTTCACTGTGTTTGCAGGCTTCTTGATGGTAGAGAAGTTTGGTTACTCGGCTGCCGACGTCACATTGTTGTTCTTGGTTAATTACCTATTTAACTTCTTGTTTGCGAAGCGCATTGGTCGATTTATCGGTGTGGTTGGCGAGCGTAAAGCGTTGATCTTCGAGTATGTTGGCTTGATTGGTGTGTTTGTCGGTTATGGTTTGGTGCAAAGCGCGGAATGGGCGGCGGCACTTTACGTGATCGATCACCTGTTCTTTGCATTGGCGCTGGCGATCAAAACTTACTTCCAGAAAATCGCAGACCCGGCAGACATGGCATCAACTGCTGGTGTCTCTTTCACCATCAATCATATTGCAGCGGTCGTTATTCCAGTGGTGTTTGGTGTGATTTGGTTGTCTTCTCCTGCAACGGTTTTCTATATTGGTGCTGCGATGGCGGCGGTTTCTTTGGCGTTGTCTTTAAACATTCCTAAGACACCTGAAGAAGGTAATGAAGTGCGAATGTTTAGCTGGCGTTAATGTTGGTCTCGATATTATGAAATAAGCAAAAAGCTCCAATAGTGATATTGGAGCTTTTTGTTTATGTGGGATATGTATATCTAATCCGCAAAATAGGTTTCACGCGGATCAGTTTCTTACGGTTTTTAATTCGGTACGCAGCTTGAAGATTCCCTTTGGTGCTTTGGTCAGTAAGATGCCGCAAAGTAGAGGAATCATCATTACAAGTGACTGTTCAGGTAGAACCTCACCATTGATGTAGCAAGAGATCAGTAGCGCAACCACTGGGAAGATTAGGAAGCAGATAGACGCTTGGAAAGGTGTCGAAACCTGACCTAATTTAAAGTAAGCCACAATGCCGCCAACACTCGCCACAAAGCCTAGGTAAACCACAGCAGAGATTGAGTCCCAAGTGAAAGATTCAATATTCACGTTTTCACCTATAGCTGATACAGCAAATAAGAATAGAGCTGCAATTAAGCTTGGTACGGCGTTGTAGGTCAGTACTTCAATACCTTTGCAGTGCTTTTGAACCAGCACATACATCACTGCGTGAATCGCAACAGCAAGGCCTAAGCAAACCGTGCCAATTAGGTAGTCATCGCCACCCATCTGCATTTCATTACCAAGGATTAGACATAGGCTCACAACAGCAGCGATCAACCCGAATATCTGGTGCTTCGCTAGTCGTAGACCTAAGAATAAGCCAGACATCAACATCACAGCCACAGGCATGTTGGCGAAGATGATCGACGCTAAACCTGAAGAGATGTATTGCTCGCCATAGATCATCAACGTAAACGGAATCGCGAAATACATCAACGCAACAATAAGCAGCCATTGGCGCTTACCTTTAGGGAACAGCAGTGGTTGGTTGAAGACTTTCGCCAATACTGCAAGCAGAGGTGCTGCAAGTAAAAAGCGCAACGCAGTAGCAAAAATAGGTGGGATAGAATGCAATGCTACTTCCATAGCGAACCAAGTGGTTCCCCAAATTAAGCAAACAGAGACAAAAAGCAAAATAGTTAGCGACTTCGAATTCATGGTGACTACTCATTAATAATTATTTTAAATCATAGGCTTGTAGCGCCTTAATGACGTGGCACAGTATAGAAAGGTAGTCGGAGAAAAGTTTTGTCTTTTTATCTCTAATTTGAGTTTTTTGTGGAAATTAAATCTCTAGTATGATTATTTTATAGAAAATAAATTCGATTTAGATAATTAAAGTAAAGTCATTGTTCTTTGTGAGGTTTAATTTAACTTAAGGAATGGTCAACTCAACGAGTATGGCTGTTGGGTTATTGCTGTTAGCGTAGCAACAAAAAACGCGCCCTCAATGAGGCGCGTTTTTGAACAATACGTTTAAGAGGCTGCGTCTACTGCGTAACAGGCTTGACTTGTTTGGATTGTCTTACCGCAAGGATAAGTTGTGGTAGCAGTGACATCACTATCATGCCGGTCATTAGTGAGTATTGTACTGCAGTGAATGATTCACCCATCAACACCATACCGGTCACGATGCCAGCTACTGGGTTTGCGATGCCACCGAAGGTGAAATCAACCACCGACATACGCTGTAGCAACCATACATACATGCCGTAACCCAGCGCTGTGTTTAGCCCAATAACCCATACGAGTCCCATAGCATTACGAGTATCGAAATGAGTCACGGCATTAATATAAGGCTGCGGATCGATGAATGCATGAACGCCAGACGCGACAGACAAAATCGTACCGCCCAGAATCAGTTGCCATGTTAATACCTTCCACCAGTGCATGCGGTTACCCAGTGACTTGGTAATGCTGCTGCCGATGACAATACACATTATTGCGGCAAACATTGCGCCTAAACCGATTGGGTTCAGAGCAATTTGGCTTGGGTTAAACAGTATCCACGCTAAGGTGATCAAGCCAATACCCGAAAGGGCTTGAATCAGATGCGGGCGCTGTTTTTTCACTACCCAGTGGAAGATCATCGCGAACACCGGCACGGAGATCATGCCCACGCCAGAGATTGCCGAAGGCAGCGTTAGCGCCATCACGAAGATCAAGCCAAAGAAGGTCGCGATATTGATAAGGCCCAGTGTGAAAATGATTTGCCACTCGCCTTTTTTAGGCAGTGTTGGTTTTACTGCTAGCAATAACAAACCAGCAGGTAACGCACGCAAAGCACCCAATAATAATGGTGGCCACTCCTGTAGCGTAAATTGCGTCACTGCATAGGTTGTTCCCCAAAAGAACGCGGGGATCATTGCTAATAATATGTTCATTTAAAATATCTTTACGTTAAGATAACTATTGTGTGAACTGTATACTGAGAACTAGTGGTTGTAAAGTATCTTTATGTTAAACTAGTTTGAAGTAATCAGACTAACAACGGAGCGAGATTGCAAATGGATGCTATCGACCGCGTAGTAGAGCAATGGGCAAAGGAAAAGCCCGAACTAGATACTGAGCCTATGGCAATGATGGGTCGGATTATGCGTATTGCCAAGTATATGGAGACGCAAGTTGCCGAGCTTCATAAAAAATACGACATGAAGCTGGGTGAGTTTGATGTGCTGGCGACGTTGCGACGTTCTGGGAAGCCTTACCGACTGACGCCATCTGAACTGATTGGATCCATGATGCTGACATCTGGCGCGATGACCAATCGCCTTGATAAGCTAGAAGCCAAAGGGCTGATCAGTCGTGAACACAGCAAAGAAGACAGACGCAGCGTGAGTGTCCAGTTAACTAAAGATGGTCTTATTCTGATTGACCAAATGATGACTGAACATGTCGAAATGCAGAAAAAACTGGTTAAATCATTGTCTGCGAGTCAGAAGAAGAACACCAACCAACTTCTGAAAACATGGTTGAGCGCGTACGAGTAGTTTTTCTGATCTTCCTTTAGATTCAATAAAAAACCGAAGCTTAATCGCTTCGGTTTTTTTGTGCTTGTTTAAGAACTTCAAGTACAGCGAATTGGCGAGTTAAGCTTGCAGCATCTCGTCACTGAACAGTTCTGCACAACCAATGCCGTTGATGGCGCAACTTTCGTCGATGTCTGAGATGTCACCGCTGACCCCAATCGCACCAAGTACCGTTTTATCCTTATCTCGAATCAGTAGCCCCCCTGGAACTGGCACCATGTTTCCGTGTGCGAGCACGTTTACGGCGGAGATGAATGCTGGTCGGTTGTCAGCATCTTGGGCGAGTTTTCTAGAGGAACAACCCAGTGCGAGTGCCCCCCACGCTTTAGCGATCGCGATGTCTGGTCGCATCATGCTAGAGCCGTCTTGACGTTGCAGAGAAATGAGCTTGCCACCGCTGTCTAAGACGGCGACCGTCAAAGGTTCTGTGTGGATCTTGTTTCCTGCTTTTAAGGTTCCATCGATGATGGTTAACGCTTGTTGTAGAGTCAAACTTCCCATGTTATCTCCTAGTTTTTCAAGGGGCATACGTACCAAGCTCAGCCAGCCAATCATTACTCTTGTTGTGAATATCATCGACTGGTTCAGCTCGGTACAAGAGTCCTAACTGGACTCTTGTAATAGCCCATAGCTGGGTAAAGTTAGGAAGGCGGCGAACTCTTCGGCTGTAGAAAGTTGATAGAAAAGATCAGCTGTCTCTTCAAATCGACCTGCTGAATAGCGCGAGTCTCCGACTTCATGTTTTATCGTGTCTAGCTCTTGGTAAAGCCAAGAGTGGAATAGTGATTTGGTAAAGGTTTGGCCATCATCGAGTGTTACCCCGTGGTGGATCCACTGCCAGATATTGGCTCTTGAGATCTCAGCAGTCGCGGCATCTTCCATGAGGCCGTAGATAGGCACACAGCCGTAGCCTTGAATCCAAGCTTCGATGTAATACAGCGCGATGCGTATATTCTTACGTACTCCTACTTCGTCGCGACTGCCCTCACAAGGCTTTAGCAACGAGTCTGCATTGATCACATGCTCTGGGCTTTGGAAATCCATTTGGTTTACTTTGCCATCTAAGTGCTTATCAAAGATCGACATTGCCAAATCAACCAGTGCAGGGTGTGCGACCCATGTGCCATCATGTCCGTTCTGAGATTCTCTTTGTTTATCTTCGATAACCTTGGCGGTTACACGTGCCATTTCTTGCGGGTCTTTTGCTGGAATAAAGGCTGACATCCCACCCATTGCTAATGCGCCACGAGCGTGACAAGTGCGCACCAACAGTTGGCTATAGGCGTTGAGGAATTCTTGATCCATGCCGATCCCGTGGCGGTCTGGCAAGATGCGGTCTTTATGGTTTTTCAGCGTTTTGATGTAGCTGAAGATGTAATCCCAACGGCCACAGTTCATCGCTACGATATGATCACGCATGGCGTATAAGATCTCTTCCATTTGGAATACGGCTGGCAGAGTTTCAATCAACACGGTCGCACGAATGGTGCCTTTGGGTACGTGGAAATAGTTTTCGGTGAAGCTGAAAATATCGTCCCACCACTGTGCTTCTTCCATGCTCTCAAGCTTGGGAATGTAGTAGTAAACACCTAAGCCTTGTTTTGCACGTGACTGATAGTTATGGAAAAAGTACAAAGCGAAGTCCATCAAGCAACCGCCGATAGGCTGATTGTTGAATTGAATGGACTGCTCTGGCAAGTGAATGCCTCGTGGGCGTGCGATCAGCAGTGCAGGATCGTCGTTTAATTGGTAACGCTTCTGCTTCTTCTCATCGAAGTAACTAATGGTGCCAAGGTTGGCGTCTCTTAGGTTGATTTGCCCTTCGACCATATTGGCCCAAGTCGGGGAAGACGCATCTTCAAAGCAGCACATGAAGACTTTCGCGCCTGAGTTTAGCGCGTTGATCACCATTTTTCGTTCGATAGGCCCGGTGATCTCTACGCGGCGATCAAGCAGCTCTGGCGGCGGTGTTGCCACTTTCCATTCTTTATTCTGGCGAATGGAAATGGTGTCCTTTCTGAAATTGGGTAACTCACCCTCGTCATATTGAGCTTGTTTTACGTCGCGGTCACTTAGCAGGGTATGACGGCGATCTCCAAACTTATTCACGAGAGCTTCTAAGAATTTTAATGCATCTTTAGACAAGATCTCTTTGTACTCGGAGTTGTCCATCTTCCCAAGTACCTGCATACATTGTACTTCTTCTCTCTCTTTTACGTCATTCATCATTGTTGTCTCCTTTAAACAATACGATGCCATTTTGTATACAAAATGCTCTTTTTAAGGATATTTATATTGTAGGAATTGTAAATAAGCAAACGGTATTTAACATTTATTTATCATTTGATCTTTTTGCAATTTATTTTTACGTAAAGATATTTTATGTAAAGCAATGAATTGTAAGCTTTTCAGGGTTAGTGCTTACTCAAAGCGGCTGTGCGATGTAACAAAATTGTTTCATTTTGGGGTTGATAAATAGCTAGGATGGTTCATAGTACACAAAAGTTAGTTTAATTGTATACAATCTGAACTGGAGGTTCGAATGGCAATTATGAAAGCGATTGAAGCAGCGGTAGAGGTGCTTAAACGTGAAGGTGTAGACATCGCATTTGGTGTTCCCGGCGCAGCAATTAACCCTATGTATGCGGCTATGAAAAAGCTCGGAGGAATCGACCACGTCTTAGCTCGTCACGTAGAGGGTGCATCCCATATGGCTGAAGGGTACACGCGCACTAATCGAGGCAATATAGGTGTGTGTATTGGTACTTCTGGTCCTGCGGGAACGGACATGATCACGGGTCTTTATTCTGCGACTGCAGATTCGATTCCAATTCTATGCATCACAGGCCAAGCGCCACGTGCTCGTCTTCATAAAGAAGATTTCCAAGCGGTCGACATTGAATCTATCGCTAAACCAGTGACTAAGTGGGCGACTACGGTGCTGGAACCTGCACAAGTGCCACGCGCATTCCAAAAAGCCTTTCATTTAATGCGTTCGGGTCGCCCGGGTCCAATCCTGATTGATCTACCGATTGATGTTCAGCTGGCTGAAATTGAATTTGATATCGATACCTATGAACCGCTAGAACCTTATAAGCCACAAGCAACCCGCGCGCAGGTTGAGAAAGCATTAACCATGATGTCTCAATCGGAAAAACCGCTGATTGTATCGGGTGGTGGCGTGATTAATGCTGGCGCGTCCGAATTGTTGCAACAGTTTGCCGAGATCACTGGTGTTCCTGTGATTCCAACCTTAATGGGTTGGGGCTCTATTCCAGATGATCATGAGTTAATGGCAGGCATGGTAGGGCTACAAACGTCTCACCGTTACGGCAACGAAACCATGCTCAACTCTGACTTTGTGTTTGGTGTCGGTAACCGATGGGCAAACCGTCATACCGGCTCTGTCGATGTTTACACCGAAGGCCGTAAGTTTGTACATGTTGACATTGAACCGACCCAAATCGGTCGCGTGTTCTGCCCAGATTTAGGCATTGTCTCTGATGCGAAAGCAGCGCTAGAGCTAATGGTTGAAGTGGCGCAAGAGTGGCGTGATGCTGGAAAATTGCCGAACCGAAATGCTTGGGCAAGCGAGTGTCAGGAACGCAAATCGACCATGCTGCGTAAAACCAATTTCGATGAAGCACCAATGAAACCGATGCGTGTTTATGAAGAGATGAACAAGGCATTTGGCCGTGACACTTGCTATGTGAGCACCATTGGTTTGTCGCAAATCGCTGCGGCTCAGTTCCTGCATGTTTATAAGCCGCGTAACTGGATCAACTGTGGTCAAGCTGGCCCATTGGGTTGGACAACGCCAGCCGCATTAGGCGTACGAGCTGCTGATCCAAATCGCGATATCGTTGCTATCTCTGGTGATTATGATTTCCAATTCATGATCGAAGAACTGGCCGTTGGCGCGCAATTTAACTTGCCATACATTCATGTGTTAGTGAACAACTCGTACTTAGGATTGATTCGCCAAGCACAGCGCCAATTTGATATCGACTATTGTGTACAACTGGCGTTTGATAACCAGAATGCGCCAGAGCTTGAAGGCTACGGTGTTGACCATGTTGCCGTTGTTGAAGGCCTAGGCTGTAAGGCAATTCGAGTTCGTGAACCAGACCAAATTGCCGCTGCGTTTGAGCAAGCTAAAGAGCTGATGAACAAGCATAAGGTACCGGTTGTTGTTGAGTTGATTCTTGAGCGAGTGACCAACATTGCGATGGGCGTTGAGATCAATGCTATTAACGAATTTGAACCGCTTGCCGAAAGCCGCGGCGATGCTCCAACGGCGCTAGCGTACAAGTAATCATTAAGTCATGTGTATCCGTAGAGTTGAGGTTTAGCTCTACGGAAAAGCCTCCAATAGAGCGAGGCTTTACTACAAATAACCAGATTTTCAAAAATAAAGAATAAGGACAGAGTCATGGCAAAATTTACAGCAAACTTGTCAATGTTATTCACGGAAGTTGATTTTATGGACCGCTTTGAAGCCGCCGCAGAAGCGGGCTTTCAAGGTGTGGAATATCTTTTCCCTTACGCCTTTGATGCTCAGGCGATCAAAGCAAAGCTCGACGCTAATAACCTAGAGCAAGTGCTATTTAATTTGCCCGCGGGTGATTGGGACGCTGGCGACCGTGGTATCGCGGTCGACCCTGCACGAGTTGAAGAGTTTCAAGCGGGTGTACCTAAAGCTATCGCTTACGCAAAAGCGCTCGGTTGTACTCAAGTGAATTGCTTGGCCGGGATTGTTCCGCAAGGTGTGACCCAACAAGATGCGCAATCGGCGTTTGTGATTAACCTGCATTACGCGGCGAACGCGCTAGCAGCAGAAGGCATTAGCTTAGTGATAGAAGCGATCAATACCCGTGATATTCCGGGCTTCTTCTTAAACACGACTGAGCAAGCCAAAGCGATCATTAAAGAGGTGGGGAGCGATAACCTTTCTATCCAATACGATATTTATCACATGCAAATTATGGAAGGCGATCTTACGCCGACCATGCAACAAAATATTGGCCAAATCGCACACGTGCAACTGGCGGATAATCCAGGCCGACACGAACCGGGTACCGGAGAAATCAATTACCCATTCGTGCTCAATTATCTTGATGAGCTTGGTTATCAAGGCTGGGTTGGCTGCGAATACAAGCCAAAAACAACGACGACAGAAGGCCTTGGTTGGCTGCACCAGTACCGTTAATTGCGTCTGGTAACCCTCAAACGTTAAGGAGAACAACATGTCTAAAATTGCATTTATCGGAACTGGCATCATGGGTAAACCTATGGCGAGTAACCTTCAAAAAGCAGGTCACGATTTGATTCTGTCGGACCACTTTAATGCAGCACCTGCCGATCTTGTGGCAGCGGGCGCAACGGTCTGTCATTCACCAGCTGAAGCGGCTGAAGCAGCAGATATCGTTATCTTAATGGTGCCGAATACACCACAAGTTGAAGATGTCCTGTTTGGTGACAACGGCGTCGAGAAAGGTCTAACTGCGGGCGGTGCAGCTGGAAAACTGGTTATCGACATGAGTTCGATCTCGCCAATCGCGACCAAAGCAATTGCAGCGCGAATCAATGAAGGTGGTGCTTCATACCTTGATGCACCGGTATCAGGTGGCGAAGTAGGCGCTATTAATGCAGCGCTGACTATCATGGTGGGCGGTGAGCAAGACGCCTTTGATAAAGCACGACCTCTGTTCGAAATCATGGGTAGGAACATCACGCTAGTAGGCGACAACGGTGCGGGTCAAACCTGTAAGGTCGCAAACCAAATCATCGTTGCTCTGAATATCGAAGCCGTGTCTGAGGCGTTAGTATTTGCTTCGAAAGCAGGTGCTGATCCAGCACGCGTACGTCAGGCGCTATTGGGCGGTTTTGCTAACTCTAAGATCTTGGAAGTGCATGGTGAGCGCATGGTTGAAGGCACCTTTGACCCTGGCTTTAGAATCTCACTTCACCAGAAAGACCTGAACTTAGCGCTAACGGGCGCTCAAGAATTGGGTGTCGCACTGCCGAATACGGCTAATGCTCAGGAGTTGTTTGGCGAGTGTGCCGAAATGGGCGGTGAAGGTTGGGACCATTCTGCGCTTATCCAAGCGATTGAGAAACGTTCTGACCACTCGATTCGTTAATCTAGATAACGGTTTGTCCGTTTAGTGGTTAATCAATCAACCGGTTATCCGTTAATTAATTAGGGCTGCTATCGATTCGTAGCCCAACAGTTTGTTTATAAATCGCGTAGTTTCGTCTCCTTTTATACGCGTTCCTGATACGAGGCAGAGGTTGAAGTTGTTCCTTTCCAACTTGATCTTAGCAGGCACCCTTTGGCCTTGTATCGGGGTTCTTTTTTTCTCCGTCAACTAAGGAGTGGCTGATGGACATTGATGCTAAGCAATTTCTGCAATCCCTTTTCTCAAGTGCTGTTAATCAGGCGCTACCTACAAATCACATAGAACCTTTTCTTCCTAAAGACATTTTTTACCGCTCAGCCAACCAAGCTGGGCGTACTGTGGTGATAGGAGCAGGTAAAGCAGCCGCGTCGATGGCCGCCGAGCTGGAAGCGGTTTGGCAGGCAAAGAAACAACAAGACCTTGCACTGCGTGACCTTGAAGGCTTGGTGGTGACTCGTTATGAGCACACCGCCCCTTGCGAACACATTGAGGTGATTGAAGCAGCGCACCCCGTGCCAGATGCGATGGGCTTAGAAGTGAGCCAGCGCATGCTGCAATTGGTGAGTGGCTTGAGCGCTGACGACACGGTTATTTGTCTATTGTCGGGTGGAGGTTCCGCTTTGCTAAGTCTGCCCGGTGGCGACATCAGCTTGGCAGAGAAGCAACAAATCAATAAGGCGTTGCTTAAATCAGGCGCCGCCATTGATGAGATGAATTGTGTTCGCAAACATCTATCTTCGATAAAAGGCGGTCGACTCGCCAAAGCGGCGTATCCTGCAAGGGTAGTGTCACTGGCGATTTCTGATGTGCCGGGTGATGACATTAGTGTGATTGCATCGGGCCCGACCGTACCCGACACCACCACGCGTTTTGATGCGATGGCCATTTTAGAACGTTATCAAATAGAAACACCACGCTCGGCATTTGAATGGCTAAATAATCCAGAGTCAGAGACCATTAAGCCAGATGATGCCTGTTGGAAGAACGCGGAGCACCATATTATCGCCACACCAATGTCGGCATTGGAATCCGCTGCTGCAGAAGCTGAAGGTTTGGGCATTCCTGCTTATGTGTTGAGTGATTGTATAGAGGGAGAAGCGCGAGATGTCGCGAAAGTGCATGCTGCGCTGGCCAAACAAGTGGCTAATAACAAGCACCCATTTGAGACGCCTTGCGTGATACTTTCCGGCGGGGAAACCACGGTAACCGTTAAAGGGAATGGTCGCGGTGGGCGTAACTGTGAGTTCTTGTTGAGCTTGTATAACGAGCTTAAAGGCCAAGACAACATATTTGCATTGGCTGCTGATACCGACGGGATTGATGGTGTTGAAGACAATGCGGGAGCATGGATCGCGCCTCAAACATGGCAACTAGGTTCGAGCCTGTCGCTTAAAGCGCAAGACTATCTCGATGCGAACAACAGCTACGATTTTTTCAAGCAAGTCGATGTGCTTCTAACCACGGGGCCAACGCTGACCAATGTGAATGACTTCCGCGCGATATTGATTCTTTAACTTGAACAGTTCAAAAACACGGTATGGAATGGTCGCTTCTTAACAAATAGAGCGGCCATTTTATTGTTATCAATGCGGTGACCTTGAGTTCTGAGATTATCTTCTGGACTAATGAAGCACGTTGATTACTATGATTTTAGTAACGAGCTGTAAAGGATGCAATATGTCTAGGATCAGACAAAAGAATCAAGATTTAATCATCGGAGTCGCGTGTGAACAATTCGCTACTCATGGTTATGCCGCAACAAAAATGGCTGACATCGCAAAAGCGGCCGACATTCCCAAACCCAACGTCTTCTACTATTTCAGCTCTAAAGATAAGCTCTACAATGCCGTGCTTGAAACCGTCACTCAGCCTTTACTTGAAGCATCTCGTCCAATTGAAGAGCTCAGCGATCCTGTTGAAGCCTTGTCCCAATATATTCAAACCAAACTGATCATTTCTCGCGACCATCCACATGCCTCTAAAGTGTTTGCCAATGAAGTGATGTCTGACGCGAAAGTGCTACCAAAAGAGATTGGTGACGAGCTGTATAAGCAATCCCAGATGATTCTTGATAAGTTCTCAACATGGTCGGCACAAGGTCTAATGGACGATGTTCCTGCACACCACCTGATGTTTACCATATGGGCGGCGACTCAAACCTACGCCGATTTTGGCTGGCAGATTTGCAGCGTGATGCAGAAAGATAAGCTCGATGATAAAGACTATGAAGATGCCGCTGAATTCATCACGCAGCTAGTGATTAAAGGGTGTGGTGTGAAAGGAAAAGCTTAGTTATTTGACCTCAAATTAATACAAAAAAGGACATCATTCGATGTCCTTTTTTGTCTGTGTTGCTTTATGGAAGGGTGACCTTTATGTGTCGCTTCGAGAAAAAATGGCGGTACAACCACAAGTGTCTGGTATTGAGTCTGAATGCGCGTTATCTATCAGTGTTGATGTCCAGCCATAACTGTCTCCGATACGATTGACGATGATTAAACCAAGGCCGTGTTCTGTTTTTTTATCATCACTCAGCCCTGCACCAGTATCAGAAACTGAAATGGTATTAGAGTGGATGATTACCGTGATTTTACCTTGCGTGGTAAATCGAATCGCGTTTTCAATGTAGTTCTTAAGTACCATATTGACGATTGGCAAAGGCATGTTAAGCGTAGTATCTGGCTCAATGTTTAACAGCAGCTCAACACCTGGAGCTAACATCGTGCGGTACTTCGATAAATCGATAGCGGCTTCATCGATAGCCGTTAGTGTCTTTTCGGTGGAAGAGTTCTCTTGTTTAACAATGTTCAGCAGTATTTCAACGGTGGCGCTCATGCCGTTGGCTGCGCCGAGAATACGATTACGTTGTTTGGTTTGAAATGCTAGGTCGCTAGGCTTCATTGCTTGCAGTTCGGCAGCGCCAGTCACAATCGCGATCGGTGTTTTCAATTCATGGCTCGCGTACTTTGCGAACATCATCTCTTGTTTTGCGAGGCGGTCTTTCATCTTTGAGTAGCTATTGAGGTGCGAAGTGAGCATCTGCAGCTCATCAACGGTGTTGGTCGGGACGTGGAAATTATCGGACTCATGTTTGCTGAGTTGGGTGCTGAGGTTTTCAATTGGTGCCATCAGTTGGTCAAACACCCGCTTGAGGGTAATGCGTAACACAATGATCAACCCAAGCATCAGCAAGGTTGAGGTTGCCATCAATACGCCCCAACTGTCGTCCCACAAGTCCATGTCAAAGGAGCTGATGGCGATGTAAGTCGGAATGTTTTTGCCTTGGTCTTCGAAGGAAAAGTGATAGACGACCACGCCGGGAATAAGAAAGTCATTTTCAGAGAGTCTTATTTCAAAACGTTGGCGATCCACTGTATCCAGTGCCATGGGCGGTAGTTTTTTTAGTTGGTCGGTAAAGTCGCCTTCACCATAATAAGCCGTCACGTTGTCTGAGAGCTTTAGGCTACCTTCGGGTGAAAGGCGTTTGTAGAATTGTTCTGCCACACCTTTAAATGATTTCAGGTGGCTCTCGATTTGAGCTTCTTCCTGCCAAACTAAACGAAGCGAGAACACAAAAAATACCACGCATGAAGAAACCAGTGCGATGACAGCAAAGGTACGCATGGTGCGGATCCTGACATCCTCGATGGAGTTGCCTAGCTTGGTTCGAATTTTCATGTTTATTGCGGCTCGCTTGCAGATAAAATCAATTGAAAACCGTGCTTAGGAATCGTCTTCAACATAGGAAACTTGAATGGCTTATCGAGGACGTTTCTTAACAAATAGATATGGCTACGGAGTACATCTTTGTCTGGAATGTCATCGCCCCAAAGCATGTATATCAAGCTTTCACGAGATACGACGCCGCCTTGAGCTTTCACTAACTCTCTTAGAACTTGGAACAAGATTGGTGTTAGGGTGAGGGGTTGTTTGTCTCTGGAGGCGGTGTGGGTTTTCTCATCAATCGTTACCTCGCCATAGCTTAAGATCTTTTGAGCAACCAAGCCTTTATTGCGTTTGATCAGCGCGCAAAGACGAGCTTCCAGTTCTGGAAATTTAAACGGCTTAGTGACAAAGTCATCGGCGCCGGAATCGAAGCTGCTTAATAGGTCTTCTTGGCCATTTAACGCGGTTAGCATCAAAATCGGTGTCGTTATGCCATTTTGGCGCAATTTAGCTGCCACTTGCATGCTGTTAAGCTTGGGCAACATGACATCGAGAACAATCGCGTCGAAGTCATTGTGCATGGCTAGATTAAGACCTTGTTCGCCATCAGAAGCAAAATCTGCGATTGCCTCTTTAACCTCTAAGAAGTCGGCAATAATGCCTTGTAGTTCGATATTGTCTTCAATGACTAGAATACGGCTGCGTTCAAGCATCGACTTGCTCCACTAAAATATCTGCTCTCATTAAAACGTCTGTTCCCATCAAAACAGCGACTCCCAGAAAAAATGTAGCCTACCTAAAATTATGTCGAATTTATGTCTAATTGATAGCGTTGATTAAAAAATGGAGCTTCATCAGATTCTTTTTCAATGTCGAATCGACTTCGACTTTAATTCGACAAAGCCAGTTCAACAATAGTTCACATCAATAGGTGAAGGTTGAATTATGAAAACTAAAATTATCGCGCTGGCAGCACTTCTCGGTGTCTCAACGACTCAAGTACCACTAGCTCAAGCAACAGAGCTGATCGGTCACGTTCAAGGGTTAAACAGACACAGTGTTGTGGCTGAGGTGCCCGGTGTCGTGGAGATGAATAACCTTGAAGTGGGTGACGCCGTAAACCAAGAACAAATACTGGCTCAGATTAAAGCCGATGATTTTAAGTTTAGCGTGGATAAGGCCAAGGCCAAGGCCAATCTTACCCTTGCGCAGGCTGATCTAGCATTACGAAAGGCTACATATAACCGCTATCAAGCTCTCATCAAAAAGAACAGCCTTTCAATGGGGGAGTTAGATACAGCACGTGCCGAGTTTCTCAGTGCTAAAGCTTCAGTTTCCGTCGCTCAAATCGATTACCAACAATCTCTAGTGGATCTCGAAAACACTCAAATTGAATCTCTTATCTCGGGCTACATCTCTAACAAACCCGCGCAATCTGGAGCTTGGGTGAGTGAAGGCGATTTGCTTTATGAAGTGGTCAATATCGATAAAGTCACTCTGTCATTTATGGCGAGTGAGTATGACTTAAAGCACTTCATCGTTGGTCAGGAAGTCGTGGTGTGGTCTGAAACTAACCTAGAGATCAAAATGGAAGCGAATGTGCAGCGTATTGGTGTTGAGATGCAAAATTTAACCTACCCAGTATTGGTCGAGATCACCAACCAAGGGCATCAATTTAAGCCGGGGATGTCGGTTTACGCCTCAACAGATCTTTCGGTGACAAATATAACAACTGCTCAAACTGAATCGAACTCGAACCAAGGTAAAGGGCAGTAGAGATGAACTTTTTATCATACTTCGCGAATCGTCAGTTTTTAGCTCGCATCATTACAGTAATGGTGTTGCTGACGGGGGCTATGTCGTTAATGCAACTCAAGTTGCAAGAGTACCCTGATGTCGCGATGGACACGGCGGAGATCGAAACCATCTATCCCGGCGCGACGGCTCAAGATATTGAACTGAATATCACGAATCCGATAGAGAAAGAACTTCGCTCTGTGGATGGCATTGCCTACTTTTCGTCTGAATCCTCAGAAGGGCGTTCTTTTATTGAGGTCGAATATTTGCCCGGTGAAGACGCGGCGGTGATCTTGCGAGATATTCAACAAGCCATCGATCGAGTCGGAAACTTACCAAAAGATATTGATTCGCCACCGGTTGTGACTCAACAGAAAACCTCCTCTTTGGATGTGTACCATTTTGGTGTGAGTTTATCAGACAGCAACACCGATCTTGAGTCATTACAGCACTACGCGTATCAGCTAGAAAAGAGAATCAACAACCTTGGTGGCGTAGGTTCTATCAAGCTTTCTGGATTTAACGAACGAGAGTTTTGGGTCGAAGTTGACCCTGAGAAAGCACGCCGTTACCAAGTTGCTTTTGATGATGTGAGCACCGCGATAGAGCAGCATAACCTGTCTCAATCGGGTGGCTTTGTAGAGTCATGGAGCCAAGAGCAGAAGATCGTCACGATGACCAAAGTGGCGTCGACCAGTGATGTTTCTGATATCGTAATTAAGGCGTTAGATTCAGGTCAGGTCGTGCGTGTGTCTGATGTAGCAACGGTGATTGATACCTTTGCGCGAGCAACCGAAGATCCCGTTCTGAGTGGGAAACCCGCGGTGATTTTCTCAATCACAAACAGTGGCAGTGCGGATGTCATTACCACCATCGACAGCATTAAGGCCTTGTTGGGCAAAGAAAGCGAACGCATTGGCGATCAATTTATTTTCCAGACCAGCCTCGACCTTGGCAAAGACATGGGTGAGAAATTCGCTATCGTGGCCACCAATGGTGCGATAGGTCTGGTGTTGGTTCTGTTGATTTTGAGTATGATTCTGCAACGACGCGTCGCCTTTTGGGTATCGGTTTCTATCCCGTTTTGTGTGTTCGGTGTGATGATCGTTTTGCCGATTATTGGGCTTAATTTAGACAGCATCACATTGGCTGCATTGTTGTTGGTGATCGGTATTATCGTTGATGATTCAGTGATCATTGCTGAGAGTATTTTCCAAGAGAAGGAAGCGGGTAAAAAAGGTGTTGATGCTGCGGTGTCGGGTACGTTAAAGGTGATTAAGCCGTTGATGGCAAGCCTTGTGACAACGGCTTTGGTATTTATCCCAATGATGTTTATTCCGGGCACCATGGGCAAGGCGGTTGCGGTGATTCCAATTACCGTTATTGCTGCGCTCGTGTTCTCATTCATTGAATGTACCTTAACGCTGCCAGCGCATTTATCGTTGGCGAAAGAGAGCAACTCAAAGACACAAGAAAAGGATCGATTTGAATGGATAGCGAACCACTACCGTTCGCTGCTCAATCTCGCTCTGAACTACAAGAAGTCAGTGATTGTATTGGCGTTGGTTGGCTTCTCTGTTTTTGGCTTTTTGGTGTCTTCGTTGAAAGTGGATATCTTCCCGACAGAAGCGGGTTAATACATTGAGATCTACACCGAAGTGAAGGCAGGCACGCCGCTAAGCAAGGTGCGAGAAGCCCATCAGTCGATAGAGAAAGCGATTGAATCCCTGCCGGAAACGGAACTGGTTAGCTACGAATTGGTTTACTCATCACCGGTATCGCAGGGCATCATCAACCTAACGAACTTTGACCAGCGCAGCCGTTCTGCAGAGCAGATTATCACGGGGCTTAATGAAGAGTTGAAAGTGGTGTCTGATGGCATGTTCATCAAGTTCTCGATTGATGCTGGTGGTCCTCCTCCCGGCGCCCCTGTTGAGGTACGTGTACTTGGCGGAACCGAGAGTGAACGTAATCAAACCGTGGATTTGGTGATGACTTGGCTAGAAGATTACAAAGGCGTGACCAGCATTAATCACAGTGAGGCACTGAAAGATCCTCAGCTGAATATTGTTCCTCAGTATCACTGGTTGGCGAAATACAACTTAACGGTGAGTGACTTATCGAATGCGCTGCGAGTCGGCTTTGACGGTAATAGCGTGACCTCCACTTGGCTTGGTGATCAAGAAGTCGATATCCGTGTTGTTCTGGACGAGCAATTTCGCGACATCGAGAAATTGAAAACGACTAAAATCTACACGGCAGAAGGGCAACAACTACCGCTCAGCCGACTAGCAACGGTTGAACAGATAGAAATCCCTCGTCTGATTAAGCACTATAACGGAGAGCGTGAAGTGACGGTATCAGCGGCTTTATCTGACGAGAGTATTAGTTCAATAGCATTAGCCGATGAGCTAATCACAGAGCTTACAGGTCAATATCCATCGAGCGTGACCATTAGCGTTGGTGGCGAAGCGGAAAGTACCAATGAGACCATGAGTGGCTTTATGGTGGTGTTCCCCGCGGCAATGGTGGCGATCTACTTTGTATTGGCGGTGATGTTCAACTCATTGTTGCAACCGCTGCTGATAATGGCGGTTATCCCATTTGCGATTATGGCCTCATTAATGGCACTCGTGGTTCACATGCAGCCGATGTCTTTGTTTGGTTTGATTGGTGTTCTAGGCATGACAGGCGTGGTGGTCAACAACTCACTAGTGTTGATTAATCGAATCAACGAGCTAAGAATCGAAGGTTTAGATGCGATAGACGCAGTGATGCAAGCTGCGGTCAGTCGCCTTCGCCCGATTGTGATGACATCACTGACCACGGTTGCTGGCTTGCTTCCTCTGGCTTATGGATTAGGTGGAACAGACGTGTTTATGGGGCCAATGTCGCTAACTTTGGGCTATGGTTTGTTGTTCTCTTTGCCCGTTGTGCTCTTGGTGATTCCTGCAATGTATGCGTTGTTCTTTTCTCGAGCTAACAACAGTGAGTCATGACGCGCGGTTTTGTGACCCGTTGTGCAATAACTCATTTATCTTGAATTCTGTTCGATTAGGTATGCCATTTTATTTAAATGACAGGTTATAGTATCGCGAAAATTGGCGGCACTTACTCTTCTGAAAAGCGAAAAGCGAAAAGCGAAAAGCGAAAAGCTGGAAACTTATAGATGAAGCCGCTAACAATATTACACGCACAACATTAAGGTTTAGCAATGACGCTTAAAAGCTTGGCATGCACCATCAGCGCAGTTCTTCTTGCAGGTTGCGGTTCAACGGTCGCGACGCAAACATACAACGCCGATCTGATCATCACTAATGGACAAGTCCTGACTATCAACTCTGAAATGGATGTGATTGAAGACGGTGTGGTAGTGGTGAAAAACGACCAGATCATCGCAGTCGGTAACGAGGATTTAATGACTCAATACCGCGCCGAAAAGGTGATTGATGCTCAAGATGGGATCGTTATGCCAGGCATGGTGAACGCGCACAATCATTTACCTATGATTGCGTTTCGTGGCTTAGGAGAAGAGGGCATCTCGAACCGCTTGTTCGCTTACTTCTTTCCTCTAGAAGCCGAAAAGCTAAGCCGTGAACTGATTTACAACGCAACCAAGCTTGGCTCTATTGAATTGGCACAAAGCGGTGTAACCACTTACGCCGATATGTATTACCACATGGACGAAATGGCAAAAGCGACCAAAGAAGTCGGCTTACGCGCCGTGCTCGGCGAAACCGTGATTAAGTTTCCAGTGGTCGATGCTAAAGAACCTTACGGTGGGATTGAGTATGCCAAAGGCTTTATTGAGCAGTACAAAAACGACGAGTTAATCACACCTGCTTATGCACCACACGCGGTGTACACCGTGAGTAAAGATAAGCTGCAAGAAATCAACAAGCTGTCTACTCAATACGATGTGCCGGTGCTGATTCACGTTGCTGAATTCCCGAATGAAGAAAAGCGCATCAAAGACGAAACCAAAGCGACATCGCCAGTTGAATACATGGATGAAATCGGTGTGCTTGATGAGCGTGTAGTGATTGCTCACGGCATCCACCTTTCAGAAAATGACCAAAAGCTTCTCAAGCAAGCTGACGCGGGTATCTCATACAACCCAATGGCGAACGCCAAAGGGGCGACAGGCATTGCGCCTGCTTGGGAGATGTATCGTGCCGATATGCGCATTGGCTTAGGAACCGACGGGCCAATGAGCTCCAATCAAGTCGATATCATGCGTACTCTAAGTTACGCAGCTAACATGCAGCGCTTAAAGCATTCAGACCGCACCATTATGATCCCTGAGCAAGTGATTGAAATGGCAACATTAGGTGGTGCAAAAGCCCTACACATGGAAGACCAAATTGGTTCTCTGGAAGTGGGTAAAAAAGCGGACATCGTGATTGTAGAAACACAATCAGCGAACATGATGCCAAGTTACGACCCATACGCGACATTGGTTTACCAAGCGAACCCAAGCAACATCGACACCACTATCGTTAACGGCCAAATCGTGATGGAAAACCGCGTAATGCAAACCGTTCAACTGGATGATATCCGCCAAAGCGTCGATGAGTTTGAAGCTGACATTACTGAGTTTGCCAAAGAACTTTCTAAGAAGGCGATTAAATCGAAGAGTTTGATGGATTAGGACGTAAACCTAGTTCTTAAAATCGAAAAGAATGAACAAGGCCGACGTAATGTCGGCCTTTTTGTTGCTGGCTTATCCCCTTAACCTAGGTCCTTTGGATTAAAGCAACGCTTCGGTTAACTAAATAGCACTTAGCTAATTAGAGCAACTGTTGCCGTTAGGAATACCGCTACCTAAGAATTCGACGCGAATCTGTTCGATATCTTTTAGATACTGGTTGTTCGCTTGCTCGGTTTTATCAAAGTTGTTAAGCGTGACATTCCATGAAGTGAATGGGGTGGGCTGGAAGTACGCGTATTCGAACTTATTCGCTACGGCGCCATCTGTAATGATGCTGATGTCGTTGGTGGTTGGATCATCAATGCGATAGTAGAACGCGCGTGACACGGGGTTAGAGCTGAACTGGTAATCTTGATTTTCGTATCGATCGGCATAGTTGCCTGAACTGGAGACACGCAGGTTGAGTTGCTTGCCATAAGGTAAGTTTTCACCCTCTAAGAACACTCGTACCGTGGATAGCCTAACGCGGTCAAACGAACAGAGTTGGACTTGCTCTAATGGAATAGAGAAGTTGATCTGTCCGGTTGTTGCAAAGCTTTCGAGTTGTTCTGGGCTGGAAATGGTGTAGTTATCGATGGTGAAATCTTGTGGCGCGGGTTGGAAAGAAGACAGAGCATTCACATACTCACTTTCGATGGACGCCAAATCAAATTGGTAGTCCAAGTAGCTTTTGTTGAGAGAAGGCGTGATCTCGCTTGGCTTCAATGCCCAATATTCGTATGCCTGAACATAGTTAGATAAAGCAACGTACATCGGACGTTTGAAGTGCATCAATACTCTCGACAGTTCACGTTCAATCGAATCGAAGCTGTCGGTGTCTACCTGGTAACCCCCAATTGCATCATTCAGTCTTTGCTGTTGATTGATGGTTACGTTATTGGTTAACAGTAAGTCGACCAGCTTTGCTTGTTCCTGAGCAAAGTTAAGCTGGGTGATGTTAATTGCCTTACCCAGAAGCACCTGTTTCTCTAGCTCTAGTAAGTACTGTCTTGTCCCTTTAATTCCTAAGCTATCGGCATATCTTAAGTTGCTGCGGATCTCGGTGATCATCAGATCCCACGCTAGATTGCTTTCATTGATGGTTGGGATATTGAAGTTAAAGCCATCCATCGCTTCGGATATCTTCTGGAACTTGATGGTTGATTTAATATCCGCGGTGAGCTGAGAGATACCAGAAATCGTTTTGGTGACGCTATCAATAATGCCCGTGACAGACTTGATATTGGTGACGAGGTTTTTCGCTTTTTCTAATGCTTCTGGGGTTTTAGCCAATTGCTCGGTTAGGTCATTCACCCCAGAAAGGTTGCCTGTGAACACGCCACTTACCGCACTGCCAATCTCGGCGATTGCTTTGAAAATCGCCAAAGCTGCGTTGAGCTGCTGCTGGGTTTTCCAATTCTCTACGCCAACTAGATAAGTCGTTCTCGCATCAAGGGTCACTAACTCCTGAGCTTTGTATTGGCTATCTACTTCGGTCAGGCTATCGCCTATCTTGTCTATGTTGGACTGGGTTTGTGTGATGATTGAAGTTTGTGCTCTAAGAACGTCTTCAATGTTAGCGAGTGCTAACTTAGCGGCTTCTATTTTGTCTTCAATGACGGTGCTTCTGTCTTGAATAATGTCCCACTGAGCTTGATACGCGACCATCGCCTTCAGATACGCTTCGTATTTATCTTGGTACAACACCTTATCGAGATAAGGTACATAGTGGCTCTCTTTGGTACTGAAGCTAATGAATTGTTTGAACGCGACGGTTTGCAAGTAAAGGTCTGAAAGGATTGGATCCTCTTCTACCACTGAACCTGAGTAACGTAAGCTCTGTTCAACCCAGTTGATGAGGTCGAGGCTAAGCTCTGGGTTGGTATCGAACAAGCTAGCAGCCATATCAAAAGAGCGGTTAATAATGTCTGTAAAAGGTTCGGTAGCCAGTTTCATTTGTCCGGTAATGTTTGAGTCGATGGTGGTTCTTCGGTAGTGCTCTCCTGCTAAGACAACGGATTCGCCATCACCGATTTTCCCTGTTAGAGCGTCTCGTGTAATGCTGCCATCGCTTTGGAAAGCGAGCACATTAATCGGTGTCTCTATCTCGCCCGCAATCACAGAAATTGAGGCAGCAGAGCCTTGTTGTCCGAGCACAAATGTCGGCGTGCCTTGACCAACGATTTTGCGTGCAAAAATCAGGATATTTTGATTATTTACGAGCAAGTTGAAGTTCTCTGGAACCTCAATCGTATCTGCAAAAATGACAACTTTTGAAGGCTTAGTGACATAGAGGTTTTGCTCAGCAATCCAGTCACTTAGGTTGATGTGTAAATCGGATGTTGAACGCGATAGGACGCCAACATCGGAATAGGCAGATTGAACCCAGGTTGGGTATTCGGTTGAATTGGGTAAATTGTTCAGTTCAAGCCAGTCGCTAGAAAAAGCCTGTGGAGAAAATGAAAGAGAAATAATAATAGGTAGAAGTCTCATATTTATGTCCTGTCGAAATTAGTAGTCACCAAATTTTGGGTAGCAGAAGCCGCCACCTTAATTTGCTTAAGGTGCGGCTTCTTATTCGGAAGGTAATTTGGCTATCTTGTTATATTTTTAGCAGTTTCGTTGCTGTGTATAGCGTTTCTGTATATAGCGTCGATTTTATCTGTCGCGCTACTTTTCGATAGGTATAGGGACTAATCCATTTTTTGGATATATGCATTGTTTGCGAACGCTTTTGCTTTCTCACTAATATTACTCCAGTTACTTTCTGCAACTGTTGTATTCGCAAGAGCGCCTATCGCACCAAGCATGGTATCGTCTCTCATGATATCGGCATTATCTTGAGCTTGTTCTAGTGCAACGAGCAGTGAAGTGAAGTCGGCATTCATTTTCTGCCAATTCAGTTTCAGCTTATTAATATGTGGAATCGCATTTTCAATTTGCTGAGAAATTATCTCGATACTCTCCGAAGAGCGATGATAAGAGTTATATATTTTTTGCGTGTAAGTTAACTGCTCTTGAAGCTCTTTTACTTCGTTTTGTAATTCGTTACGAAGTTTGCGTGCTTTTTCTGCTTTATCGCCGTAGACGCCCATAATTGGCCCTGCAACCAGAGGGAACCAAGCATAAGTCACTGCGGTAGAGGCGACCGTAACGTAGTGAGTGTAATCTTTGTTGAGCTGAGTGATACGTGCATTGATGTCATTCACTCGTTGCTGAAGCGCACTGCCATCATCGCTTAGATAACCGTTATGGGTACCTTCCAACACATCTAGCTGCAATTTTTGCGTGTCCAGTGTGGCTGAAAATTCCAATAGACTTCCGCCAACGTCAGACACTTCTTGTTGGTATTTCATGGAAAAGTTCTGCAGGCTTTTTAGGTAAGCAATCGCCATTTTTCTGTTGCGTTCTACTGCTTCAATATCTTCCGGCAGGGGCGAGAATGCTTTGGTCAACATTTCATTCAAAGCATCGCTCAAAGGGGTGAGCATGTAGTCTTTAATTTGTGCGTAATTGGCCAAGCTTAATGAAAGGCCAACGATGCTTGGGTAAAGGTCTTTTTTCCAATAAAAGGCAGTATCGTGAATGTTTGAGTATTGCTCGACCAGTGCTTGAAAATTAGAGAAAGGAATGTCGTTAGGAATACTTAAAGTCGACTTCATACTGGCTTCTGTCACAGGCAGTGCTAAAGCACCTTCGACATAGGCTTGGATCTGATACCACTCTTGCTGTTTGAGAATAAAGTTGTCGGTATCTAAATCAATAAAGACGCCATTCTCACCGATTATCGTATCGTAGGTGACTTGAGGTATGTTTTGTTCAGCTGACGCTTGGTTAATTTGAACTGGCGCTGCTTGAGAAGTGAAAGCAAAAGAAGAAAGTAGCCCAATTGAAATCGAAGATAGTACGAGTGTTTTAGTGATTTTTTTCATCGTTTAGCCCTGTTAGATTTGTTATTAGCTTTTTACAAAGACAATAATCCCCCTACCATCCGATGGCATTATTTAAATATTTATGAAGGGTTATTGAATAGTTTTATATTGTTATTTTTGTAATTATTTTTTTGTTTTTAAAATTGACTCCTTTAATGTGTTTTTTGTTTTTATAATATTTGGTCAATCTATAGTAGATTTATAATGAAAAGTTCTATTTAGATCACACATTTGAATTCATATTGATTGATTGTTGATCTATTGAATTTAATGATATTTAAGTCACTACTCTTGTGTCTTTTGTCAGGCTAGGTATGGAAAGGCCTCGAGAGGTTTTTATTCTATTCATAAATGCGATAAGTGATAAAAGTATAATTATCCTCATAATTTCCATTATTACTAAATCTGTTGATTAATTTGATGAATATATAAATAGAACGAGCGTTTTAAATTTGATCTGTGCCAGATAATGTTCAAGTTTTATATTAAGGGAAGTTTCTGTTAGTGGCTTTTTATTAGCGAGTGTTTTATTAGTGGAATTTATATTAGATGAAGTTAAATTAGATTCTCTTTAATTAATAACATTGTTTTGGATTTATTAAGGCTGGAATTATTTAAGGAAATAGATGGATACGTAGGTTGAGAGGACATTATGTTCATGGGGTTTTAGAATGTTTGCGATATTTTCGAATCTTTAGGATGTTCTGGGTGTTTGCCCATCAAAACCACTCACTTCTGCTTGCAGTGTTTGATGGGCAAGTGTCTTAGTTAGTTGTTATTCATCGCCAGCTTACCGAGCTTCATCGCTGCGGCATGGTGGCGGTGCATCAATTGTTCCATGTCTACGCCAATTACAGCCCCATCATTAACTCGCCATTTTCCGGCTACCATCACCTTATCCGCTTGTTGAGCGCCACAAAGTAGTAGTGCAGCCAGTGGATCGTGGCTGCCAGAGAAACGAATATCATCGAGTTTGAACATCGCGATGTCGGCTTGTTTTCCGACTTCTAGTGTACCGATATCCGTTCTACCCATTGCGCGTGCTGAGCCTGACGTTGCCCAGCGCAGTGCGTCAAAGTGTGAAACATTGGCAGAACCATACTGCAGGCGTTGTAGATACATCGCCATACGTACTTCGGCAATCATGTTCGAACCGTCATTGGAGGCCGAACCATCAACACCTAGCCCGACTTTAACGCCAGCGGCTTCAAGGTCGTTGTTCTTACAAATACCAGAAGCCAGCATCATGTTGGAAGTAGGGCAGTGGCTGATGCCAATGCCTGCTTTACCCAATCGTTTGATCTCTTCTGGGTTGAAGTGAATGCCGTGTGCAAGCCAAGTGCGTTCATTCAGCCAGCCCACATCTTCTAGGTAATCGACAGGGCGTAGACCGAACTTCTCGATACAGAAGTCCTCTTCATCGAGCGTTTCGCATAGGTGAGTGTGCATCATCACGTTCTCACGCTCACTGATCTTGGCGGTCTCTTTCATTAGATCGGTGGTGACCGAGAACGGCGAACAAGGCGCGAGTGCGATTTGAATCATCGCCCCTTCATCGCGCTGGTGGTAATCGCGAATCAAGCGTTGGCTGTCATCAATAATGGTCTGTTCGGTTTGAATGGTGTGTCGTGGAGGTAGCCCACCGTCATCTTCCCCTAGGCTCATAGAACCGCGAGTGAATATCGCTCTTACACCTAGTTTCTCTGCGGCCTCAACTTGTAAATCGATGGCGTGTTCTAGTCCGTTTGGCAGCAAGTAATGATGATCTGACGCTGTGGTACAGCCTGACATCATTAATTCAACCAGAGCTAACTCTGTGGCAAGGCTCATCATCTCAGAGTCGAGGTTGGCCCACACAGGGTAGAGGCTTTGTAGCCAATGGAAGAGCTCTTTATTCAGTGCGCCGGGGTAGGCACGCGTTAGGGTTTGATAGAAGTGGTGGTGCGCATTGATAAGCCCTGGTGTTACAACATGACGAGAGGCGTCGACGCTGTAATCTACGGGCAAGGTTGGCTCTTTGTGTTTGCCAACCAGCTCAATGATTGTATTACCTTTAATGACAATTCCGCCTTCTGCATCAGCTAGTGAGCCAGTGTAGATTGCGAGAGGATTCTTAATCCAGATGGTTTCCATTCATAGTAGTCCTTAGCCATCTCAGCCTTTTCAGGGAAGAGGGTCTTTATTGGTATTTGTAGTGAAAGATAAATTAGAATCAGGGCGTTAAAACGTTCAATGTTCTAATCATTCCCTGATTCTGTGAAAATCGGTTTACGTTAGTCAGTGAACCAGTTAGTTCTAGACTCAGTTAATTTGAGACTTAGTTAGTTTCAGACTTAATTAGTTCGAGAGTTAGCTAGTTAGTTCGCTTTGGGCTCAGGGTTTTCTGAAGCCGCTTGAACGTCTGCTTCTGTACTTGCTTGTTGAATCTCTAATTGCTCGTCTGAGTGTCGTTCTTCTTCAGCCTGTTCTTTCATTTCTAGCTCAACTTGCGCTTGGCTTTCGGCCAGTGCTTCTTGCTCTTCTGCTCGTGAAGACTTTGGTAAAACAAGGTTCAATAGCACCGTCATGATAGTACCGGTAGTGATGCCAGAGTGAAGAAAGTTCGCCAAATCGTGCGGCAAGTGTTGCAGTAATCTTGGTTCGAAAGTGACGGCCAAACCAGACGCCAAACCTACACAGATTACCAAGGCATTTCGCTTGGTGTCTGCGGCCTTGATCAACATGCGGATACCCGCGTAGGCAATCATACCGAACATCACAAAACCCACACCACCTAGAACAGGTTTCGGGATCGTGACGGCAATAGCGGCTAATTTCGGGAATAAACCACCTAAAATCAACAAACCACCGGTTGCAGCCACTACATAACGACTCGCTACACCTGTGATACCCACAATACCGACGTTTTGACTGAATGATGCCAGTGGCATTGCCGTTAAAATTGAAGATAAGGTACTGCCAAGGCCATCGCCTAGAAGACCACGTTTTAAGTCTTTACCGCTGACTTGGGTTTGGCAGTTGTTGCCTAATGCCATGAAGTCCCCCGTTGCTTCGGCGATAACCACGATGTACACCAAGCTCATACTGATGATGGCACTCGCAGAAAAGGTAAAGCCATATTTGAAGGGCTCAGGACCACCAACCCAAGCGGCAGAGCTGATTTGCTCAAGGTCGACCATGCCGAGTGATAGCGCCACAATGTAACCGCCCGCTAAACCAATCACGATGGCCGAAGCGGCAACCGCGCCTTTACAGTAAACCGATACGCCAACCACAATCCCCAAAGAGATCAGTGCTAGAAACAGCTTTGGCAGCGTGGCGAATTGTTCTGTGTTGGCAGGAGAGTCTCCGACCCAGTTCATGGCAACCGGTAAAATGGTTAAGCCGATTAAGGTAACCACTACACCACTTACCACGGTTGGGAACAGTTTCCGAACCTTGTCCATATAGAAGCTGGCACCAATCACCACGAACGAGCCGATAAGCGCTGAGCCCATGATCGCGGCGACACCGCCTTCGTTGCCGATTGAAATGGCGACGCCCAAAAAGGCAAAGCTCGAACCCATCACAACGGGCAGCCGAATACCAATAGGACCAAAGCCAAGACATTGAGCGACAGTCACAATACCTGACGCCAGCAGCGCAGCATTGATCAATGAAACTATCTCGGTGTTAGGCAAGCCAATTGACGCGCCGACAATAAGGGGAACAGCGACGATGCCACCAATCGAGGCGAGCATGTGCTGTAATGCGAGTAGGAAGGTTAAGCCGTGAGGCGGTCTTTCATTTAGGGTGTACAGAAGTTTCATTTGATATTCCTCTGCCTGTGTTTCCGTTTACAGGCGATTGGCGGTCAAATAATGACTTCTACAAACTGCGTAGGGTCATAAAAAAGGTGCACTAACCGAGCGGATATTTGTGTGTTCCGCTGATTAGCACAATTAGCTTTTTCTTAAAAATGTTGTTTTAGCATGTGTCTTGATAGCTCGGCCTGCGAACAAGCCAAGCGATAGTTACGTTGGGTGATTAACCGATGAACACGAGCTTCGCGACAAAAATAGCCGCTAAGAAGTACATCGAAATCGAGACGTCTTTTGTTTTACCTGTCGCCAGTTTCAGCACTGTGTAGGTAATGAAACCCAGTGCGATACCATTCGCGATAGAGAAGGTCAGAGGCATCATTAACGCTGTAATGGCTGCGGGAGCACCGTTGGTGAAGTCTTTCCAATCAACGTGCTGCATGCTGCTCATCATCACGAACGCTACGTAAATCAACGCGCCAGAGGTTGCGTAAGCGGGGATCATGCCAGCAAGTGGAGATAGGAAAATTGCCGCTAAGAACAACACACCAACCACAATCGCAGATAGGCCTGTTCGTGCGCCTGCTGCAACGCCCGCTGCACTTTCTACGTAACTGGTTACTGGCGGACAACCCACACACGCACCTGCCACACTTGAGATACTGTCGGCTTTCAGCGCTTTGCTTAGGCCTTCGATCTTGCCTGTTTCAGGATTAGTTAGGTTTGCACGCTCAGCCACGCCCATCAAAGTACCCGCGGTATCGAACATGTTTACAAAAAGGAAAGCCAAGATAACGCTGATCATTGAAACATCGAGAGCGCCCATAATGTCCATTTTTAGGAACGTAGGTGCTAAGCTTGGTGGCGCCGCGAAGAAGCCGTTGTAATGCACTAAGCCAAGCATCATGCCGACGAGCGTTACACTCAAAATACCGATTAACACCGCACCAAATACTTTACGCTCACTAAGAACAGCGATGATAAGGAAAGCGATAGCGGCCAGTAGCGCTTCAGGTTTAGTGAAGTCACCTAGTGATACCAGTGTTGCTGGGTTTTCGACGACGATACCTGCTGTTTTAAGACCAATTAGACCTAAGAACAAACCAACGCCCGCAGTCATGGAGTAACGTAAACTCACAGGGATACTTTCAATGATCCATTGGCGGACTTTGTAGAAACTCATCCCGACAAACAAGATACCTGAGATAAACACCGCACCCAGTGCCACTTCCCAGCTGTAGCCCATTTCGCTTACTACCGTGAACGAGAAGAAGGCATTCAAGCCCATGCCCGGCGCAAGTCCGACAGGCCAGTTCGCAAATAACCCCATTAACAAACAACCGATAGCTGCACCAATACAGGTTGCGACGAATACCGCTCCTGCATCCATACCCGATGCGGCCATGATTTGTGGGTTAACGAAGATGATGTAAGCCATGGTTGCGAAGGTGGTGACACCGCCGACCAACTCATTTTTCACACTGCTTCCGTGTGCCTTAATTTTAAAGAGTTTCTCTAAAATTCCGTTATTCGCATCTTGGTTGAGTATTTCTGTTTTACTCTCACTCATGTCAGCAAGTCCTTTTATGTTGTGATCCATTTATTGAATACAGCGAGATTTCAATATTAAGTTTTAAGGTTTTTTCCTAGCCGCTATTTCTTTAGCTATCAGTTGATTAGTCATCAACTTCTAACTAATAACGTTGTTAGTATTTTTATATGAGCGTGTTTAATGAGCGCGCATCATTTTAGATGCACGCACTAATCTGCTTAATATTTTTCGGTGAGCCTAGTTAGAAGTTCTAGGTCACGAGACTAACTGCCCCGATAGGTTGAGAAACTGTAAGGCGAGACGAGAAGAGGAACGTGATAATGCGCTTCTGGATCATCTAGACCAAAGCGAATAACAACATCGTCTAGGAAAGGCACGCCATCCAATTCCACGCCTTTACTTCTGTAGTAATCGGCTACGTAAAACACCAATTGATATTTCCCCGGTCGGAAATCATTCCCTGCCAGAATCGGCGCATCGGTTCGGCCATCGGAGTTAGTGATTACCGTCGCCAGCTTTTCTGTTGAGTCTTCATTGACCTTATAAAGCTCTACCTTGATCTCTGCACCCGGTAAGCCGTGAGTTGTGTCTAATACGTGTGTTGTTAATCTTCCCATAGTCCTTTAATAGCGCTTTTGGCGCTCCTCTGTTCCGTGGTTTATCTGTCTGTTTCGACCTTGCAAAGAATGCAACTGGTCACTTTGTTATCACTAACTATGTACGAACTGTACACAATTAGTAAAGCTAATTGTTGGAAAAATGTTAACTATTGTGTCGTTTTTTCTGACTTTATAGATCTTGATTATCGTTTTTTGGTGAACTTTGACTTTATTAAGCTGTTGTTTTTAAATGGTAATGGTGCGTAAATTTAACTTGAATAACAAAATCTTTACATTGAGATAAATAATTGTATACAATAAATGTACAGGGGTAAGGTTGCTCTGTTTATCGAGAATCCACTTGGTTGAATCATTTGGTGACTTACTTAAAGAGCGACTAAGCCAACCACTTATGTTAGGAGTACTTGGATGAATAAGGATTATTCAAGAAATTTGATCGGTTACGGAGCTAACCCTCCAAACCCTCAATGGCCAGGTAATGCGCGCGTCGCGGTTTCTTTTGTATTGAACTATGAAGAGGGCGGTGAGCGTTGTTTGTTACATGGAGACGACGAGTCTGAAGCTTTTCTTTCAGAGATCCCGTCAGCACAGCCGATTAAAGGCGAACGTCACATGAGCATGGAATCCATCTATGAATATGGTAGCCGTGCGGGTGTGTGGCGTGTTCTTCGCTTGTTCGATGAATATGAAATCCCACTGACCGTCTTTGCGGTTGCAATGGCGATTGAGCGTCACCCAGACGTTGCCAAAGCCATGGTCGAAGCGGGTCACGAAATCTGTAGCCACGGTTATCGCTGGATAGACTATCAATACATTGATGAGTCTGAAGAGCGCGACCACATGACCAAAGCGATTGAGATCATCCAACAAGTGACGGGTCAACGCCCACAAGGTTGGTACACAGGTCGAACAGGTCCAAATACGCGTCGCTTAGTCGCAGAAGAAGGCGGCTTTCTTTACGACTCAGATGCCTATGATGATGACCTGCCGTATTGGCACACCGAGACTGGTCATCCGCAATTGGTGATCCCTTACACACTTGATGTGAACGACATGCGTTTTTCAACGGCGCAAGGCTTTAACTCTGGTGAGCAGTTCTTCCAATATCTGAAAGACACGTTTGACACCCTTTATATGGAAGGCGAAACCGCACCGAAAATGATGTCGGTTGGGCTGCATTGTCGTCTGATTGGTCGCCCCGGTCGTATTGCTGCATTGAGACGTTTCTTAGATTACGTAAAACAGCACGACAGCGTGTGGTTATGTCGTCGAATCGATATCGCCAACCACTGGCACCAACATCATCCATATCAACCAAATAACGCTAATCATCAACAGCAAAAGTAGCAGTGAAGCAAGGAGGCTTACGTGACTGAATTTCGATCATGCCAACCAACAACCATGGACCGCGATACCTTTGTCGCTCACTTTGCTGATGTCTACGAACACAGCCCATGGGTTGCAGAAGTGGTGTATGACCAAGGTTTGAATGCCGAAGACGATCATATCGAGAATCTTCATCTGAAAATGGCATCGACCTTGTTAAGTGCAGACCAAGGCAAGCAGTTGGCTTTGATCAACGCTCACCCGGATTTAGCCGGTCGAGCAGCAGTAAACGGCGAACTCACCGAGTCGTCGACCAAAGAACAAGCGGGGGCGGGCATCGACCAGTGCAACGCCGAAGAATTTGAAAAATTCACTTCTTACAACAACAGCTACAAAAGTCGCTTCAATTTCCCTTTTATCATGGCGGTGAAGGGAGCCAATCGTTACCAAATTCTTGAGTCGTTCGAGATGCGATTAGGAAATGATAGTGAAACTGAGTTTGCTACGGCGATTCAAGAGATCAACAAGATCGCGATGTTTCGTCTCTGGGATATGTAAGTTAACGGAGTTAACAGCTATCTCAGCCCAGTCTTAGTGCGCTAAGAGCACGCTTTATAAGCGAATAAGCCACTAAGTTCTCATTTTATTATTACTTGATTAATTGGATAGGATTACACGGACATGACCCAAACATTTGAACAATACATAAACCTTGCAGACGAAAAACTCGGCGCAGAAGCTATCTTCGCAACAGACGATTTTTTCGCGGATAAAAGCCGTCTACTCAGCCACGTAGCACCAGAGTGGAAAGACGACTTATACGACGATAACGGCAAGTGGATGGACGGTTGGGAAAGCAGACGTAAACGTGGTGAAGGTTACGACTACTGTGTCGTTCGCCTTGGCCTAGCTGGCACCATTGCTGGCGTTGATATTGATACCTCATTCTTCACAGGTAACTTCCCACCTTCGGCATCAATTGACGCGTGTTATTCACCACAAGGTGAGCCAACTGACTCAACAGAGTGGCAAGAAATTCTGCCTTCAATGGCACTACAAGGTGATCATCATCATCTTGAAGCGATTGAAAGCGACCAAGTATTTACGCACCTACGTTTGAACATCTATCCAGACGGCGGTGTCGCTCGCCTACGTGTTTATGGCCGACCAAGTGTGGATTGGGAAGCAATAGATTCTCAGCAACAAGTTGACCTAGCATCGGTTGAACACGGTGGCCGAGCATTGGCATGTAGCGATGAGCACTACGGCAACAAAGCCAACATCTTAGGCCCTGGCCGCGGTGAAAACATGGGTGACGGTTGGGAAACAGCGCGTCGTCGTACACCGGGTAACGACTGGGTAATTGTGGCATTAGGCCACCCAGGTAACATCGAACGTATCGTTGTTGATACGGCCCACTTCAAAGGTAACTATCCTGACAGCTGCTCAATTCAAGCTGCTTACGTGAAAGGTGGTACCGACGACCAAGTAGAAACACAAAGCCTATTCTGGCGTGAACTGTTGCCTGCACAAAAGCTGCAAGCGCACGAAATTCACGAATTCATTTCTGAGGTAAACGACCTTGGTGCGATTACCCACGTACGTGCAAACATATTCCCAGATGGTGGTATCAGCCGTTTGCGTCTGTTTGGTACGAAAGCGAAATAGGTAAGGAAATCAGATATGAGTAATGGAATACGTCGTTTATCCATCGAACCGTTAACCAAGCAGGCTTTTGCAGAGTTTGGCGATGTTATCGAGTCCGATAATAGTGATTTCTTCATGATCAACAGTGGATCAACACGTCGCTACCACAAGCTAGCGACAACGGATGTGCAAGACCAAGACGGAGAAGCCATCATCAGCATCTTCCAAGCCACACCGTTGAGCTACCCACTGACCATCAAAATGTTAGAGCGTCATCCACTTGGCTCTCAGGCATTCATTCCATTACTTGGTCAACCCTATTTAATTGTTGTTGCGCCAAAAGGCGACGATCCAACATTAGCCAATAGCCGAGCTTTCTTGAGCAACGGCCGTCAAGGAGTGAACTATCACAAAGGGGTGTGGCATCACCCAGTTCTCGCGCTTACTGAGCAAGACCAGTTCTTGATCGTCGATAGAGGCGGCGAAGGGCACAACTGTGATGAAGTTTATTTCGACAACGATCGAGTGGCATTACATTTGGACGATCTGCCAACGGACGACAATAAGGAAGAGCAACGCTTAGCTAAAGCGTTGTGATACAGGAGTTTATTATGGATCCGCATATTACAGAGTGGTTGAACTTAGCAATACGCTGGGCTCACATGATTGTTGGTGTTGCGTGGATAGGCGCATCATTTTACTTTGTTTGGTTAGAGAATAACCTTAACCGAGTTAACCCTAAAACGGGCCTTTCAGGCGACTTATGGGCAATTCACGGCGGTGGTATTTATCACCTAGAGAAGTACAAACTTGCGCCACCAGAGATGCCAGAGCACCTGCACTGGTTCAAATGGGAAGCTTACTTCACGTGGATCACCGGTGTGTGTCTACTGGGTGTGGTTTACTACCTCAACGCTGAGATTTACCTGATTGCACCGGGCTCTGGCCTTGATTCAACAACCGCAATCGCGATTGGTATTGGTTCATTCGTTGCCGGTTGGTTTATTTACGACTTACTGTGTGACTCACCATTAGGTAAAACACCCGTGTTGCTTGGCGTTGTGCTGTTTGTGCTGCTCGTCGCTGCGACGTACGCCCTAACTCAAGTGTTCAGTGGCCGTGGTGCTTATATTCACGTTGGCGCAATCATTGGTACCATCATGGTGGGTAACGTATTCCGCGTTATCATGCCAGCACAGCGTAACTTAGTGAAAGCGATAGAAGAGAAGCGCGAACCGGATCCGGCACTGCCAGCGAAAGGCTTACTGCGTTCTCGTCACAACAACTACATGACACTGCCAGTGCTGTTCATCATGATCAGTAACCACTTCCCAAGTACTTATGGCTCGGAATACAACTGGCTGATTCTTGCTGGGCTAGCGATCTTCAGTATCTTGGTGCGTCACTACTTCAACACACGTCATGGTAGCCAAAAGTTTGCATGGACTGTACCTGTAGCGGCATTAGGTATGATCACGCTTGCGTTTGTTACCTCGCCTTACGCGAAAAAGCAGATGACTCCGGTTGTGCAAGCGCCAGTGGTTCAAGAAGTGCAAGTAAGCGCGACTGAATCGGAGACAAAAGAGCTTGCTGAAAACGGTACTGCTTCAACTACGACTAGTTCTCAGGCAGCACCTGCAGACCACGCAATGCAAACTGCTAGCGCAGGCGTCAGCTTTGAAACCATCAACAAAGTCATTCAAGAGCGCTGTTCTGTGTGTCACTCATCAACCCCAAGCCACGCCGCTTTTGCTGCTGCGCCAGCCGGTGTGATGTTTGATACCCCAGAAGAGATTAAAGCCAATGTACCAAGGATTGTTGCTCAAACCGTAACAACCAAGGTGATGCCACTCGGTAACATGACTCAAATGACCGACGAAGAACGCGCACTCATCGGCACTTGGGTTGAGCAAGGCGCGACGCTTCAATAATGATGTGAATCCTTTACCTGAGAGCATGAGTCTTAGGTGAGGCTTGGGGAGAGTTTGGTTTACGGGCACGCGCCAAACTCATCCCACCCTGTTTCCCCGGTTCTTATAACCGGGGCTTTTTGTTTTTGGACAAAGGTAATGCTGAATTATCATTTAGTTAGTGACTCTAGGTGCATATGTGAATTAAAGTGTGCTGTTGGTTGTTCCTGTCTAGTCGGGCAGAGTGTTGATGTTCAAGATCAGTTGAGAGAGTTATGAAAAATATCGTTGTATTTAATACTGAAACAGCAGAGCACCGAGTTTTTGACGTATCAGATTCTGATGCGGAGAATTATCAAGAGATACGTTCTTTGCTAGTCAAAGCTTTAGATCTAGAAATTATTTATGACCAAATAATTGAAGCATATTGGGACTTCAAAAATAAAGTTAATTATTGGAATTTAAGGTCTATTTCAACCCCGTTTGCTGACTATGTACTAAACCATGAAATTCGTAGCTCTTTGAATAGTTTGGCTTTTAACTTATTCAACTTAAGTAAGTTATATCTTGATTGGCATTTTAATGAACGGAAGAAGCGATGTTTTGCATTTGAGATTACGAATGACGAAGCTGCTAGAGTTGCTGTCGAATCACAACGTCAGGATATTTACGACTCAAATATTCATTACGTAGTTGGCTGCGACTTGAGAGGACATAGCCAACATAGCGCTTTACCTGTAAGAACTTTTACTACTGGTGTTCGCTACGATCACGAAACATCAAGTCGCACTGCTCATTTCAGTATTTTTTACGATTACGATGACCTAGTTAAAGCTGGTGTCCCAAAGAAAAAATTATCACATGATATTAAGCTAGAACTCTCAGAAATTATCGACGGTTTCGTATACGCGATTTCTCAAAAGCACATGTTGAATCGTGAGTTATCCGATTCAATTGTTCGTGATGGCCGTGAAAGATATTTGACTAAGTGGCAAAGTTTGGTCAATGACACGAGTTTTGAACGGTATCGTTGCGAACTACATTTGGAAGGTGGTGAAAAGCATGTGTTATCTCTTGAGTGGTTTGAGGTGTACGGTCATCTCCAATTAAAGCATCGTAGGTCAATAGATTACTCAGCGATTCGGTTCGAAAAGTGAGTTAGATATAATCAAAAATGAGTTGTATGTAGTTTTAATCACAGTGTCTGAGCTATTAAATAGGGTTTAAGGAAAAGACAAATATGGATATTGCCGTACTAACATTTGATGGATTTAACGAGCTAGATTCTTTCATCGCATCGGGTATTTTGAATCGAATGAAAGAGTTTGGTTGGAATGTGCAGATTACTAGCCCTACAGAATCAGTGACTTCAATGAATGGAGTCACAATTAAATCTCAACAGCCTTTAGAGTTCGCGAATACTGCTGATGCGGTGTTGTTTGGTAGTGGCATGTTGACCCGCGATATTGCCCAAGATGATAAATTACTCTCAAGATTAAACCTTAATCCACAAACACAATTGATTGGCGGTCAATGCTCAGGGACTCTGTTAATGTCGGTATTGGGGGTGTTGAATCAAGTTCCAGCCTGTACTGATTTAACAACGAAGCCATGGGTAATTGAATCCGGTGTGACCGTGTTGGACCAGCCGTTTTATGCGGAAGGTAACATTGCTACAGCGGGTGGCTGCTTGTCGTCCAAATACTTAGCTGCATGGGTTATCTGTAAGCTCGCAGACCAAGAACATGCCGAAGCTGCAATTCACTATGTTGCGCCTGTTGGTGAGAAAGAAGACTCTGTGAATCATTGTATGTCGATAGTAAGTACTTACGTTTAAATTGATTCATTGCGTACGCAGTCCTGTATAAGGTTCTTGATATGAACATCTACCCATGGCATTTTTAGTCCAAATTGACTTTAGTTAGGACAAAAAATGGAAGACTTAATTGTCGCGTATTTTAGGGCATTGAGCTCATTCTTTAGGTATCTGTTTCAGTCGATCTTGATTGAGTTCATTGGTTACGGAGCTGGCTGGATAGTCTGTAAAGTATTCACATTAGGGCGCTTCCCCCCATTGATTCCAACTGAAAAAGAGCGAACCAGAATCTCTTATATCGGAGCTATTAGTCTCGCACTCCTTCTTTTGGCAATTGGTGTATTTAATAGTTTTTAGGCAGCGGAATAGAGTGTGACCATGGATAGTATTCAAAATAATACGGACAAAAAAGACATGCTTGAGAAAGTTCAGGATATTGCTTCGATTAACGGGCTGGAATATGAAGTGAGCGGGAATGTTCTTAATCTTAAACTAGGCAGAGCCGCTGGAAAGGTTAAGATTAAATACGATTACGTTACGCGTTCATACGTCTACAACTGCAATGAATATGCTGCTGGTTTTTCCAGCCTCATTTTCTTCGCTCTTTCGTTCAATACTCTGTATCAGGCAGACCAACAAGTATGGTCTGGCTACGTCGCAGGTTTGATGTTTGCGGTGGCAGTATTTAATTTGATCCAATTAGTGTTGTCTCACGTGCAAATGCTAGATATTAAAGCGCAGCTAAGAGAAGTCGGTATCTATCTAAAGTCTGCCGCATAAGAGCCTTTAGCTCCTTGTGTATCGTGAACAACTCAGCAATCGCTGAGTAACGATTGGTTAAGTCCTGCCATCGGTAGCTATGTGCTCAAATAAACAGCGCCAACGCCAATTGTTGGTGCTGTTTTTACTTTCCTCTTACACTCTTTTCAAATATCGAACCTAGTATCAAATTTCTCTTTGTTACACAGGCAAGTCTCTCATTATGAAGAACTTCTTTGATAGCGAACTCATGCTCTCTAGCTCCTTGAATTTCGTTTTGCTATCGCTTGGGCTAACGCTCCTTTTTCATCTTCCGATTTGGTGTGGGTTCAACTTGAGCCGACGAAAATGGAAGCTTATGGATTATTTATGGCCGTTCTTGGCGGGTATCGGGATGCTGGGTGCAGTGTCTGAGATTCGTGCGAAAGTAGCGGGTGACTGGGTTGAAACCGAACAAACCAGAGCGGTGGCGATTTTAGAATCGGTTCAGCAGTTTTCTTTGGATAAGCTGCGAAGTGATACCTGCACCGGTCAACCATCTTTAGATAATCACGCTCAGCACCACGAAGCGTGTTTGTGGTATTTGAATACGGCGATCACGTTCAAAGATGTCGATTTCACCTTGTTACCCAACGCATCGGATTTTACGGTTCCTGCGCCTAGCGTGTCGCTGGTTGAAAGCGATGCAGTGTGGGTGGATGGTATGCTGAGTCAGTATGAGAAGCAGAAAAACCAATACATAAAAACCAGAGAAGCGCAGGTGAAACAGCCACTAGAAAGTATCTTTTGGTACGTGAGTCCTTACTTAGTGTGTTTCGCGATTGCGTTGCGTTTGACGAAAGTCACCGCAGAGCTCAAATTAGATAAGTGCGCATAGTTTGAGTTCCTATACCCAGATAGAAAAGGTGAAGTAATGAATGTGAGTGAGTTTTCTCAGTTGGTGGGTTTGTCGGCTCACACGCTTCGCTACTATGAAAAAATCGGCTTGTTGAAAAATGTTCAGCGGAACAGTAGCGGTCATCGAGTCTATACATCGAAGGACGTTACCTGGATTGAGTTCGTGAAGCGCTTAAAAGACACCGCAATGCCACTGGATGAGATTCTAGAATACGCAAAGCTAAGGGAGTTAGGGCCAGAATCGACTTCGCAGCGCCAAGTGTTGCTCGAACAACATCAACAGAATTTGCGTTCCCATATCGAAGAACAACAAAAGCACATGGCAGCATTGGAAGAAAAAATTAGTTTGTATCGAGATGGAAAAGTCCGTTGACTTAGAGTCGACTCTAACTTGTAAGGTGTTCCTGTAAATCATAAAAAGGAACAAACCTATGAATCAATCACGTTTCGACATCGGCTTAGAAAGACTTAATCATATCGACGGAGAAGCAGGGCAACAGGTTATTGAAAGCCTGCAAGACATCTGCCCTGATCTTGCCAAATATACTATCGAGTATCCCTTTGGTGACATCTATTCACGCCCCGGTTTGGATTTGAAATCGCGAGAGATCGCGACCGTCGCTGCCCTTACCGCACTCGGCAATTGTGCCCCTCAGCTTAAGGTGCATTTGAATGCGGCACTCAATGTTGGATGTAGCGAGGAAGAGATCAAAGAAGTGATATTGCAGATGTCGGTGTATGCGGGATTCCCAGCGGCGTTAAATGGCATGTTCGCATTTAAAGAGGTGCTTGCGGAGAGAGGCACAGCTTGAGATAAATAGAAAATATAGTCTGAAAAGGGAGCGTCAACTTTGCTAAGTTGCGCTCCCTTTTTATTGATTGGCTAAGTTTTAAAGGTCGTAAACCTGAAGGTTCGCGGTTCTTTAAGATGACATAGACAGCGCGAATGACAACAAGATCGGCAAGGTGACCACGCTCAGGAAGTTGCCGAACAACACCATAGACGCGACCTTGGGTGGCTCGACATTGAAACGTTCTGCAAACAGGTAGTTCATCACGGCAGGTGGCAGCATGGTGAACAGCACCATCATTTGTAGGTGCAGCGTTGGCAGCGGGATAAAGAAGTAGATGATGGCGAAGGCGATGGCACCAGTAAACAGAGATTGAGCCGTACACAGCAAGCCAACTTTGAGTCCGCTGAGCTTCAAGTTGACCATTTGCGAACCCAACGACAACAGCATGATGGGCACGGCTGCTTGGCCGAGTAGCGATGTGGCTTCGTAGATTGGATTCCATACTGCAATGCCAGACAGGTTGAGCGTCATCGCTAATGCTGCGGCTAAGAATATCGGCATCTTGAGGATCTGCTTGATCGGATTACCTTCACTCAACAGCGCCAAGCCAACACTAATGTGCACGCAAGCCGATACCACAAACAGCAGTACCGCAGGGGCTAACGCGCTTTCGCCAAAGGTATACGTGAATAGAGGAATCGCAAGGTTGCCACTGTTGCGGAACATGTGTGGCGGAGCCCAAGCTTTGAAGTTGAGCTTAAAGATCTTACAGATTGGTATCATCAATAAAGCAGGCACCAACACCGCGACCAAAGAGGCGGTGATGAGTGGCAATTGCTCGGTGTCGAGGGGCATGGTGGTCAGCGAGGCAAACACTAGCGCAGGAATACACACATCCATGTTGATCCGATTGATCGGTTTGAAATCGGGCTTGAGCCAACGACCAACCGCAAAGCCAGCACTGGCTAAAGCAAAAACGGGAAACAGAATGCTGACGACCTGTTCGAACATAGAATTCCTTTCTAGATTGGGTGCTTCCATTTAGCTGAGAAACGAATGTTTTAGAGAGACGCCAAACGAAGCATAAAGTCGAGATGTATAAACATTAACCTATCAATATAATGACTTGGCGTCACCGAAGATCGTTGTCTGTGAGCGGTTAATTTATATTTCTTTGAATGAAGCACAAAAAAGACCAGTGGCATCAGCAACTGGTCTTTAAAGGCTAGATAAATCTGGACGGATTTTTAATTAACGACGGCTTGTCGCTGTCTAGCGATTGTTACTCGGTTTTAAGCCTAACTAACGAGCTTTTTGTAATCTTTGAAATTCACGTCATAAGCTTTTTCGCCGTAGATGTAAGTCTCGCTAACGGTTCTGTCGTCACCTAAGCTCATCAATACAAAAAGTTTTTCTTCAAGCTTGGTGGTTTGTTCCATTCTAAAGCGCATCAGCTGAGTTGCGTGTAGATCCAACACCACGAAATCCGCTTCTTTGCCTACTTCTAAGTTACCGATTTTATCTTCTAAATGCAGAGAACGTGCGCCACCTAAAGTTGCCAAGAACAGCGATTTAGCAGGGTGAAGTTTCTCTTGTTGAAGTTGCATGATTTTGTACGCTTCGCTCATGGTTTGCAGAATCGAGAAGCTGGTGCCTGCGCCGACATCAGTCCCCATACCAACACGAATGCCGTGTTCTTCCATCTCTGGTAATCGGAATAGGCCAGAGCCTAAGAATAAGTTCGAAGTTGGGCAAAAGGCGATGGCAGATTCAGTATCAGCAAGGCGTTTACATTCGCAATCAGACAAGTGAATGCCATGGGCGAAAACCGAACGTTTGTGCAGTAGGCCATAGTGGTCATACACATCCAAATAGCTGTCGCGCTCTGGGAACAGTTCTTTTACCCATTCAATCTCTTTCTCGTTTTCAGAAAGGTGCGTGTGCATATACACATCTGGGTACTCTTCTAGCAATTTACCAACGGTAGCCAATTGTTCTGGTGTACTGGTTGGCGCGAAACGAGGTGTCACGGCATAAAGCAAACGGCTGCGGTTGTGCCATTTCTCAATCAGTTCTTTGGAGTCGGCGTAGCCAGATTCTGGCGTGTCGGTGAGGTAATCAGGCGCATTGCGATCCATCAAAACCTTACCCGCAATCATACGTAGGTTGCGCTTCTCAGCTTCTTCAAAGAAAACGTTAACCGACTCTTTGTGTACCGTGCCGAACACGAGTGCCGTGGTTGTGCCGTTGCTTGCTAGTTCGTCTAGGAATAGCTTCGCCACTTTGTGTGCGTAGACTGGGTTTTTGAAGCGCTTTTCTTCTGGGAAGGTGTAGTTCTCTAACCAATCAAGAAGTTGCTCACCGTAAGACGCGATCATCCCTGTTTGAGGGTAGTGGATGTGCGTATCAATAAAGCCAGAGGTGATCAGCTTGTCTTTGTATTCTTTGACTTCGAGTGTTTTAGGTTGGCGAGCCAATACCTCGTCGACATGGCCCAAGTCGACGACATGGCCGTTCTCAACCACTAAAACACCGTCTTCAAAATAGTCGTAAGACTCATCGATGCCGACGTCTTTTGGGTCGGCGACGCTGTGTAAAATACTGGCGCGATAAGCTTTGCGTTGCGTTGTCATGTTTACTTCCTTTTAATGACTTCAGCGACGTTATGGCCACTGAAGCTTTGCGACTTGTGTTAGGCGATCTTCTCTTCCAATGGTGGTTCGCCTACGTCGCTTGGTTGACTGTGTTGATCGGTCAAACCCTGATTTCGATATTGTTTGGTTGGGCGCTTTTGTTCAAGCGCTTGGCCTTGATAGTGTGCGATCAGTTCACCCGCAACCGATACCGCAATTTCGGCAGGATGTTTGCCATTCACGGCGCTAATGCCAATCGGGCAAAGCATGGTTTCGATTTGTTCTTGGCTGTAGCCGCGCTGCTCTAAGCGGAAGTCGAACTTCTTACGCTTGGTAAGCGAGCCGATCATGCCAAAGTAACGGCTGTCTTCACGGTCAATAATGGCTTTGGTTAGGTCAAAATCGAGCTGGTGGTTGTGGGTCATCACAAGGTAATAACTGTTTGGTTGCATGTGTTTCACTTCACCAACCGGATCATCTGAAACAAGCTTCTTCACACTATGTGGCAGCGTTTCAGGGAACACTTCTTCACGTTCGTCAATCCAGGTCACGCGGAAAGGCAGGGTTGCGACAATATGCAGCAGCGCTTTGGCAACGTGGCCTGCGCCAAACAGCACAAGATGATTCTGTTGAGTGCCAATCGGCTCAAAGCTTAACGTTGCCATTCCGCCACAACATTGGCCTAAGCGAGCGCCTAGGTTGAAGCGTTCCACTTTGAGTGACTTTTCACTGGCAATCAGCATCTCTCGAGCCATTTTAGTGGCCACATGTTCAAGGTGACCACCACCAATCGTAGCGATGATTCGGTCACGAGTGACAAGCATCTTGGTGCCCGCATCACGTGGCACTGAGCCTCTGTCTTCAAGCACTGTCACCATGACACATGGTTCGTAGCTCTCTTCCAGCTTTGCCAGTTCGTGAATCCATTTATCCTTAAACATATGTCCTCCTAAATCCCTTCTGTGCTTCCTAAGCTGTTTATTACGCCCTATGCCATATCTGTCAGCTCTAAGCCGTTTCTGATTGAGCATCGACCGAAGTCGGGGCTGTTTCAGAGACTTCCTGAATCGCCATCAAAATACGCTCTGGCGTTGCTGGTGTGTTGAGCTTAGGAATCGCTCCATCAACGGCCACGTAGCTAATCGCATCTTTCAATGCACTCCATACCGACATACCCAACATGAAAGGTGGCTCACCCACGGCTTTCGAGTTGAATACTGTGTCTTCTGGGTTGCTGCGGTTTTCCAAAAGGTGCGTTCTGAAATCAATTGGCATATCAGCAATCGCAGGGATTTTGTAGCTTGCAGGGCCGTTGGTCATTAAGCGGCCTTGCTGGTTCCACACCAACTCTTCCGTTGTTAACCAACCGACACCTTGTACAAAGCCACCTTCGACTTGGCCGATATCAATCGCCGGGTTCAATGAAGCGCCTACGTCATGCAGAATATCGACACGCAGAATCTTGTTCTCGCCAGTCAGGGTATCGATGATGACTTCTGAACAAGAAGCACCATAGGCGTAGTAGTAGAACGGACGACCACGCGCCTTCTCGTGATCGTAATAGATCTTCGGAGTGCGATAGAAGCCAGTGCTTGATAGCGAGATTTGGTTGAACCAAGCCAGTTCAACAAATGAGTTGAAGGTCATGATCTCATCGCGGATCTGCACCATGCCGTTTTTAAACACCACTTCTTCAGGCCACACTTTGAAGTGCGAAGAAGCGAAGTCGATCAGGCGCTGCTTAATGGTTATTGCGGCGTTTTGCGCGGCCTTACCGTTGAGGTCGGCGCCCGATGAGGCTGCGGTTGGTGATGTGTTCGGAACTTTGTCTGTGTTTGTAGCGGTGATCTGGATACGTTCGACATCGACTTGGAACTCCTGTGCAACGATTTGTGCCACTTTGATGTTCAAGCCTTGCCCCATTTCCGTACCACCGTGATTCAAATGAATACTGCCATCGGTGTAGATATGGATGAGTGCACCTGCTTGGTTCAAGAAAGTCGCAGTAAACGAGATGCCGAATTTCACTGGTGTGATAGCAAGGCCTTTCTTCAAGATAGGGCTTTGCCTGTTGAACTCAGCGATTTCTTTACGACGTGCGTGATAGTCACTGCTGCGTTCAAGCTGTTCGGTTATCTCAGGTAAAAAGTTGTCTTCAACGGTTTGGTAGTAATGGGTCACATTACGGCCTTCTTCGCCGTAGTAGTTCGCCTTACGTACTTCCAAAGGATCTTTTTTCAGGTAACGCGCAATCTCGTCCATGATGTGCTCGATGGTCATCATGCCTTGCGGGCCACCAAAGCCACGGTAAGCGGTGTTCGATGCGGTATTGGTTTTGCATCGATGACCAACCACAGTTGCATCACCTAGGTAGTAGGCGTTGTCTGAGTGGAACATCGCTCGGTCGACGATAGAACTTGATAAGTCTGGCGAGTAACCACAGTTACCTGCAACGGTAATATCGGCACCTTGAATCACACCATTGTCGTCAAAACCGACCGTATATTGATTGTAGAACGGGTGGCGTTTACCGGTTTGCTGCATGTCTTCATTACGCAGCAGACGCATTTTGGTCGGTCGGCCTGTAAGGTGGGCAATCACCGCAGCCATACAGGCTGGAGAGGCTGCTTGAGTCTCTTTACCACCGAAACCACCACCCATACGACGCATATCAATCACGACTTTGTGCATCGGCACGCCAATCACTTCCGCAACCAGCTTTTGAACTTCGGTCGGGTTCTGTGTAGAGGTGTAGACGATCATGCCGCCGTCTTCGGTTGGCATTACACTACTGATTTGAGTTTCTAGATAGAAGTGCTCTTGGCCGCCGATCTCTAGGTCACCAGAGATCACGTGTTTCGCTTTTGCCAGTGCGGCTTTCGAGTCACCACGTTGTTGAGTGTGGCTTTCTGTTACGAAGTGTTCTTTCTCTAGCGCTTCTTTTACATCAAGAATCGCAGGCAGTTCTTCATATTCAATGATTGCAGCGTGTGCGGCTTTACGTGCAGTTTCTAAATCGTTAGCTGCCACGGCAATCACAGGTTGACCGTAGTATTCTACTTTGCCATCAGCAAGCAGTGGGTCACCCGGTAGGATGGCGCCGATATCCAGTTCACCCGGTACGTCTTTCGCTTGAATAGCAATTGCCACACCTTCGAATTCGTAACATGGAGACAGGTCTATTTTGGTGATGTTAGCGTGCGCTTGCGTGCTCAGGCGTGCGTATACATGCAGCTGATTTGGGAACTCTAGGCGGTCATCAATGTATACCGCTTCGCCCGTGACTTGCTTGGCTGCACTGTCGTGTTTAACGCTTTTACCTACGCCAGTTTTTAGGTCTTGTTTTGCAATGGTAACCATCTCTTCGTGGGTCATCGCATTGCTCTTGTGAACAGAGGAATTTGATTTAGACATAAGACGTTACCCTTGTTTCGATTTGGTTGTTTTTGTTCTGCTGTTCAATGAAGTAACGACGCAACATATTTGCTGCCGACAATGAACGGTATTCTTGGCTGGCACGGAAATCAGATAGTGGCTCAAAGTCGTTATACAGTTCCTGCATTGCTAACTTAATATTAGCGTCTGTCCACGGTTTGCCTAATAACGTATTTTCACAACGCGCCGCGCGCTTAGGTGTTGCAGCCATACCACCGAAAGCGATACGAGCGTAAGAAACCTTGCCGTCTTCGATTTGAATATCAAACGCACCACATACCGCAGAGATATCATCGTCTAAACGTTTAGACAGTTTGTAAGCTCGGAAGCTGTCGTTAGTTGGCTTAGGAATGATGATCTGTTCAATGAACTCACTCTCTTTTTGCGCCGTCACTTTGTAGCTGATGAAGTAATCTTCAATCGGCATGGTGCGTGACTCGTCACCGCAACGAAGTTTGATCTTTGCGTTAAGGGCAATCAGCAGAGGAGGGGTGTCACCGATAGGCGAAGCATTCGCTACATTACCGCCGATGGTGCCTTGGTTACGCACTTGCAGTGAAGCAAAGCGATGCAGCAGTTCACCAAAATCTGGGTAGTGTTTTTTCAATAGTGAGTAAGAATCACTGATAGGCAGGTTGGCACCAATGATTAGATCGGTGTCGGTCTCTTCACATACCTTCATGTCTTCAACAAGGTTCACGCTGATCAGTGTTTCAATCTCACGATGGAATTGCGTCACTTCCAGCGCTAAATCCGTACCGCCAGCAACCAGCTTAGCGTTCGGGTGGGCTTGAAAAAGCTTGGCCAACTCATCGGTGCTTTTTGGGGAAAAAGCGGTGAGGTGACCAAGGCGTAAGTTGGCCTCAGTGTCTTGAATGCTTTCTAGCTTCTTGATGGTGTTGCGTTCAAGTTCAGCAAATTGGTCGATCAAAGGTTGGTCTGTTGAAAGTGACATCGCAGCATCAACAATTGGTCGGTAGCCTGTACAACGACATAGGTTACCCGCCAGTGATTCCATGACGTCTTCTTTGCTCGCATCGGGTTTGTTTTTGCCTAGCGCAAACATCGACATGATGAAGCCCGGCGTGCAGTAACCACACTGTGAACCGTGAAAATCAACCACCGCTTTTTGCACTGGGTGCAATGAGCGATCTCGATTTTGCAGATCTTCTACTGTGATCAGTTGCTTGCCATGCAGCGCTGAAACGAACGTAAGGCAAGAGTTCACCGAGCGGTATTGCAGCTGTCCATCAACCACCTCACCCAGAACTACCGTACATGCACCACAGTCACCCGACCCACAACCTTCTTTGGTACCGGTTTTATTAACCTTGGTACGAAGGTAGTTGAGCACTGTCATATTTGGCGACAGATTATCTTCGCGTCTTATTTCCTGATTGAGCAAAAAAGTAATCAAGAGACCTCCTTGTAAATCGACATATTTCCATGTGTATTCTTTTTGACTTCTAGGTCAATAATTATCCATCCTGACCCTGCGGTCAACTATTTATTTACAAAAATGTAACAAAGATGGCTTGTAGTGAATTGTATACAATTTAATTTTGGTCATAGTCGTCTGTTTTATAAGGGTTTGGATTGAGATTGAACAGTTTTATGGTGTGAATGAATGGATAGCTATGTATACAAGATAAAGACAAGATTTATGGCACTGTTGGGAGTGATTCTGTAGAGGCTAAGATCGTTGTTGAGGCTAGAATAGACAGTGTTTTAGATGGATGTGAGCCGATCGTCGTCTTTATTTTTAGGTGAGAGGGCATAAAAAAGAGAAGCAAACGCAGGGGCTTACTTCTCTCCAATTTTGTTAACGAAAAGCTGTTAACAAAAAGTTGTTAACAGATGGTTATCAATCGTTTGTTGAATCGTCTATGACTTACTCTTAAGCAGATCTGAGAACACGACATGCAGATCACTAGAAGCTGTGCTGCTGTCTAGGTTGAGCTTCGAACGAATATGGCTTAGGTGTTCTTGCATCAACTCTACGGCTTGTTGTTCATTGCCTGACTCTATCGCATCCAGTAAGCCTGAGTGTTCGTCTAGAGAACAGTTCGAGTGGTTGCCCGTTTCGTACTGAGCGATCAGCAGTGAAGTTTGCGATACCAAGCTGCGTTGGAAAGCCAGCAGTGGCGCGTTCTCTGCCATTTCAGCCAATTTGATGTGGAACTCACCAGACAAACGTAGGCCAGAGCCGTAATCGCCTTGGTCGAAGGCACAGTTCTCTTTCGCGACTAATTTTCTGCATTCTTCTATTTGAGCTTTGGTTGCGTTTTTCACCGCCAGCTCAGTGATAGCAATTTCCATCACTTCACGTGCTTTAAAGATTTGTTTGGCTTCGTCAACCGTTGGCGCAGCAATCACGGCTCCTCGGTTAGGACGGATCACCACAACTTGTTCTAAAGAAAGACGCAGTAAGGCACGGCGGATAATGGTGCGGCTAACGCTAAAGATTTCTGCTAACGCTTCTTCGCTTAATTTGGTGGCTGGTGGCAGCCTTTGTTCTAGTATCGCGTCGAAGATGTGGCAGTAAACAACATCGTCTTGAGTCTGGCCTGTTACTTTCGTTTTTACACCTTTGGAGACAGAGTTTTTGAGAGCTGTCATAGAGATAAGGGCCCTTGTTTAGTCGAGTTGGGTTGGTCGAGAATAATTCATGAGTATTACTCTATATTGTATACATTTATCTATACAATGCCACTGGATGAAAGTGCGATGCACGCTTATTTGTTAATGACTTATAACATTTAGTTTGCAGGGAACTGTGTGCAATCTTGAGCTTTAAGTCATTCGCCCTAAAACTAGACGCGATTATCGCCGCAGCTGTACGCCACGATCTGGCTGATTTCGCTCAGGCTACGACCTGACTGTTGCTGCCATTCGTTGAAGGCTTTACCCGCTGCCAGTTGTGCTCGCTTGGTGTTACGACCGCTATCAATCACATCTGTGCTGCGCAGGTGCGCTTCAACGTCAGAAGATAAGATAAACGTGTCTTTTCCCATTTGGCGCAAGGTGTAAGCACCTGTGTTACCACCTAATCGCTTACCGTGTTTCTTCAGATAATCCCAAAGTTCTGTAATTCGTTCTGATGGCCAGTCGGCAACCATTTGTGAGAAGGAATCCGCTTCACGCTTGGCGTTGTGAATCATGGTGGCATTGGCAGGGATAGTCATTACCTTAGTCAGGTGACGAATAATGCGTGGGTCTTGCGCTTTCTGTTCCCACATCTCGTTCGGCAGCATTAGCATTTTTTCGATGTCGAATTCAAAGAACACTTCTTCGAATTGCGGCCATTTTTTTCTCACCACATTCCATGAAATGCCACATTGGAATACCTTTTCGGTAAAGGCGGCTAGCCAACGATCGTCGGTGATTTGTGATAGCTCGGCTTGTGAAAGGGGCGCTCGAACAATTTTTTCGAGTTCGGCCGCTCCGCCTTTGCGGTGAGCTGCACGTTGGTAAATGGTGTCGAATTTCTCTTGGGTCATTGGAGGTTCCAAACTAAAGCGATTCTTTATGATATGGGGACTAATTTCTATATGAAAAGGAGCTTAAGCCATTGTCTTCAAATCAAATGAAAGCCAATTAAGAGAGTTTCAATTCCATTTGATACAAGGGCCATGTTTTACCATTGAACTCTTTCACGCTCGGCTCTTTGTCGACCACCTGAAAGCCTGCTTTGTCGTAGCAGCGTTTTGCGCCGTGGTTTTGCTTAAATACCGCTAAGGTGATGGTGGTGACATCTGGCATTTCTTTCGCCGCTTCTAATGCACTTTCTATCATGGATTGCCCAAGCCCTTTACCACGTTGGCTTGGGTGAATCGCGACTCGGCAGAAGCGAAGTTCATTGTCTGACATACGCTGAAATTCCATAAAGCCAAGTAAGTCATTACTTTTGGTGTCTGAGTTCGGTTCAGGTAATGAATGAGTTTCAGAGAAGGTATATAACTCGACATGTGGCTCTTGAGAGCGTTCGATGATGGAGGCGGCTTCTAACGGCCAACCAAAGGTTCGTCCGCCCCACAGTACATAGTCTTCGAGTGATGTGAACCAAGTGACGATCTCATTGGCATCGGAGGCTTTAAAGCGGTTTATTTCCATATCCTTCTCTCTCCCTTATCGCGTGTCTCTTTTTTAATCCGTTAAACTTCTGCGCCCAACTGTTCTAGAAAACCGCGCATGTAGTCGGTGCGCTTGTTGGCTTCTAACTTGGCGGATTCTGTATTCATGGTTTCAGCGAGCTTGAACAGCTTCACGTAGAAATGGTCGACGCTGTAGTGCTTGTCATCCAACTCACGTTGCTTCGCGAACGGATCTTGGTGGTTATAGAGTTCAGCGTTAAAGCTTTGGCCGACGTATAGGCAACGAGCAATACCAATTGCACCGAGAGAATCTAGGCGATCAGCATCTTGGACGATTTGAGCTTCCAAGGTTTCTGGTGTGATGTTAGCGCTGTAACTATGCGTGACAATCGCATGATGGATCTCATCAAGATAGGACGCGGGATACTCGATAGATTTGAGGAAAGAGATCGCCTTGTCTGCTGCCATTTGCGAGCTTTTGGCTCTGTCTGGGTGATTCTTGGGAAAGGTGAAACAATCATGAAGGTAAGCAGCAGGCAGAACGACCTCAAGCTTAGCTTTTTCTTGAGTACATAAAGCCTTAGCAGTTTTGACTACTCGCTTGATGTGGCTGATATCATGCGCCGCATCTTGTATCATTTCTTGTTGTGCAAAATCAAGCAGTTGGCTTTCAAGTTTTTCAATCACGCGTCTCTTTCTCCATTTTTAGACGTTATCAATGTTGCTTATCGATCAGTGTCGTTTCATATCGACTTTAACAGTTTCTAGCGCGATTTTTTATCTTTTATAAAAGGAATACCCACAAAAAAAACCGACTCAGTGAGTCGGCTTAATAGAAAGGTTATTCTGTGTTGATTAAAGCGCTATTAACGGTAATCAGAGCTTATGCAGTGGCTTGTTGAAGCTGCGCCAATACATGATGCAGTGACGGGCTGATCGTGTGACCAAGCGCTTTCACTTCGTCACATGGCTCTACTAAATCAGGGATCTGGAAGCTGATCATGTTGGCTGCCACAGAAGCGCGAATTCCGTTGTTCGAATCTTCGAACGCTAGGCAGGTTTCAGGCGCAACACCTAGGCGTTCAGCCGCCAGCAAGTAAATCTCTGGGTGAGGCTTGCCGTGAGTCACTTCGCAGCCTGTGCTTAATGAAGTGAAGTAAGAATCTAGGCCAGCCAGCTCAAGCTTCTTCTTCGCGATATCAAGCTGAGTGGAGGTCGCCACCGCGATTGGAATGTCATTCGATTTTAGCCATTCAAGTAGTTCAATCACGCCATCTTTTACTGGGATTGCTTGGTTTTTAACAATTGCACTGTAGCGGGTGCGCCATTCATTATTCAGCGCTGGGTAATCTAACCCTTCACCGTAACCATTTCGAAAAATCTGTTCGATGGTTTTTGCGTTACAACCAATGATGCCTAGGTAGACATCTTGCAAAAACGGAACACCTTGCGCGTGACATGCTTCTTCAAAAACCTGCATACAAAGTCGCTCGGTGTCGAGCAGCAGCCCATCCATATCAAAAATAGCAGCTTGAAAATTCATATCCGTGGTTCTTAATGTGTTGTCATCGTGAGGGCGGGTATTTTGACATAGTGTCTAGTGATAGGCGAGTCAACGTTCAGTAAGAATATATCCAATCGGCTCGGCAATATGCTTCTGCATGACCTTAAATGTGATTGGTTGTGGTTGAAATAATATCGTTCAGTTATGAGCCTTGTGTTTTATAGGCCATCCAGATCTAACAGAAACAATTATGATTATTCCACATAACAAATCTAGCTTGTGCGTCTGGCTTCTTATTACATTTCATAAACTTACAGGTCTGTTTACGTGACCATAATCTTATAAAAAACAATTACCGGGAGCCTGCAATCATAGTGTGACCAAGCAATAAGTAAATGGCTGAGCTTAGGGAGAAAATAACATTAGTCCACATTTTTAGCAGGGTTGCTTATGTTGTATTTTGAGTTTCTATTTTTATTAGTCGTCCTTTATATCGGATCTCGGTATGGCGGTATTGGCTTAGGTGTTGTTTCTGGTATTGGTTTGGTTATTGAGGTGTTTGTCTTCAAGATGCCACCAACGTCTCCACCTGTCACCGTGATGCTGATCATCCTCGCCGTTGTTACTTGTGCTTCGATTCTCGAAGCGGCAGGTGGTTTGAAATACATGCTGCAAGTGGCGGAAAGGGTGCTTAGAAAGAACCCGAAACGCGTTACCCTGATAGCTCCGTTCGTGACTTACTCGATGACTTTCTTATTGGGTACTGGCCACGCGGTTTACTCCATCATGCCGATCATTGGCGATGTTGCACTGAAGAACGGTATTCGTCCTGAGCGTCCAATGGCGGCAGCGTCAGTTGCGTCTCAACTAGCTATTACCGCATCTCCAATTTCAGCCGCTGTGGTGTACTACCTCGCGCAGCTTTCTGATATTCAACATTCTATTACTCTGCTTTCCATTTTGATGGTGACGGTACCTGCAACCTTATTTGGTACGTTTTTGCTTTCTTTGTACAGCTTGAAACGCGGCAAAGAACTGAATGACGATCCTGAATATCAAGCGCGCCTAAAAGATCCTGAGTGGAAAAAGCGTATCGAAAGCACCACGGCGACGTCTTTGGATGAAGTGCTTCCAACTTCGGCTCGTAATGCGGTATTGATTTTCCTACTTTCAATTGTCGTGATTGTTATCGTGGCGATGGTGCCTGAAATCAGAACCATCGTTGACGGAGACAAGCCAATCAAGATGTCGGTGATCATCCAAATGATGATGCTCTGCTTCGGCGGTATCATCTTGCTGGCGACCAAAACTGACCCACGTGATGTGCCAAACGGCGTGGTATTCAAATCGGGTATGGTGGCGGCGATTGCTATCTTCGGTATCGCTTGGATGTCGGATACCTACTTCCAATACGCAATGCCTCAGTTCAAGTCTGGCATCGTGGAAATGGTGACCAACTACCCATGGACGTTTGCACTAGCGCTATTCATTGTATCGGTTGTGGTGAACTCGCAAGCCGCTACTGCACGTATGATGCTGCCTGTTGGGCTTGGATTAGGACTAGACCCAGCCCTGCTTATCGGCTTGATGCCAGCGGTTTACGGCTACTTCTTCATCCCGAACTACCCATCAGATATCGCAACGGTGAACTTCGATGTCTCTGGCACCACCAAGATTGGTAAGTGGTACTTCAACCATTCATTCATGTCGGTTGGTTTAATCGGTGTAGTAGGCGCATGTTGCTTAGGCTACGCACTGGCACAGATTTTTATCGCTTAATGTATTAGCTTTCTTTGAGATAGCTAAGACAACAACGAAAAACAGCGCCTGAATTGGCGCTGTTTTTGTTTAATCTGTCTTGGGAATTAGCTTTGATACGAGCTCTTAAGCAGTATTAGCGAGGCTCAAAAGCCAAAGACTGAATCGCTTCTTCGATCGTTAGGAAGTGGATCTTCATCAGGCACACTTCTGCTTTTTGGAACTCGTGATTTCGAATCAGTTTGGTCACGCTTTCAACCGAATACTGGTTGGCTCGTTTAGCTAGAGACAGTTGGTTAGAACTCGATTGAAGCGAATAGCTGTCGCCAACTGAATCGATGAGGTAATCCTCTTCGCCCAAGATCATGTCTGAGCATTCTGCCTGAAAATCGTTCTCGGACGCGACGTAAATAAGCTCATCATCACCGTCGAGCTTTACCAAAGATGGCCAACTGATCATTACTGCCCTTTCTATGTGCTGCTTACTGCTTTTAATAGTGGTGACGACAAGCAATTATGTAAAAGTTATCGTCATCTGCTTTATACACTAATCGATTCTTGTCATCGATTCGTCTTGACCAAAAGCTAGACAGGTTGCCGACTAGTGGCTCCGGCTTTCCAATCCCTTCAAAGGGCGTTCTTTTGGCGGCTTCAATCAACTTATTTAGTTTCTTGAGCGTTTTCTTGTCTTGGGTTTGCCAGTATAGGTAATCTTCCCAAGCATTATCTGTAAATACAATCTTTCGATCATTCGTCATTATTCAATTCTCGAACGGTTGTATTTCCGGCTTCGAGTTGAGCAATAGATTCAGCCAATCTTTCAGCGTTTTTAGGCGAGCTCATAAGGTACAAGGTTTCTTGCATTGAATTAAAATGATCAAGAGACATGACCACTGCATCTTCTGAATCTCGTCTGGTTATTACCGTAACATCAGAATCGTCTACCACTCTATCGAGCACAGACTTAAGGCTATTTCTTGCCTCAGTAAAAGAAACAATATTCATCACTTATTTACCCTGTTGTTTTTGGATATGTTTAATCTTTCAATATACACAGAATAGTTAATCATTCATGAATTAACTATTGTACATGTTCCGCTTGTTGTACATGTTATCTCAGAGATTATACATGATCAACTTATGGTACATGTCACTCATTGTAAATCTGCAGAGTGTTACTGACTCAAAATGCTATTTACTTAAAGATCGGCCCAACGGCGCGAAGTAACCTTGCAGCGCTTGATAAATCTCTTTGCGATGCGTGAGGTCTGGATAGAGAGGGAACATATCCGGTTTGGTCGTGCCATCGACTAAGTAAGAATTCTCGATATCTGAGCAGGACTCAATCGTAGCTTCAAAGGCACGCGCCATCATTTCTGTGGGTAGTGAGAAGTAGCGGGTAGACGTCGCTTTGTCGGCAATAACACTGCGTGCAACGTAGTCGTGTTTATCTAGGTTGTTGTCGCTGAGTAGTGTGGCATCGAACACAGACATCAAACTCTCGTTTAATGGGTGAGGTCGCACCTTTCTATCGTGTAACCAACAGTCACTGGCGAACAAGATTTGCTTACGAGGGCCGGAGGTATCGCCAATCTCAAATGCTTTCTCTGCGATGTAGTGGTCAAATGCATGCCAGAACTCGTGGGCGAGCGCACCAGCTCCTGCATTCTTAGCAAGGGCTAACTCTCTTTGATTTGGTGCGTAGTGTGCTTGTACGCCTTTTCTTCCGCCACTTCCGAAAGCTAAGCCTAATGTGCCGCGAAGGCCAATTGCTTCTGGTGGCAAAGCCAGGATGTAAGCCAAGTCGGCTAACGAGTCGAATATCAGATTCGCGGCTAGCTCTTTCTCTTCTTTCGTTACCCAAGCGCCCACACGAATGCTGCCCATACCGAAGGTCTGTTTGATGTCCATGAATGACACCTGATCGCCATGTCGGTAGTCTGGGCCTTTGCGCGTTTTGTATTTAAAGTGGGTTAACTTCAAAGGGGTCCTTGGAGAAAGAGGTTAGGTGGAAATAAAGGTGTTCGGTGGAAATAAAGATGTTAGATGAGAATTAAGTGGAGCATTCTTATCGGATGCTGACCATTGAACTTTATTCTTTAAACCACACCGTTATGAATAGTATTTATGAACGAAAGTTAGCACCTTTGTGAGTAAATTACCGAACAAAATGAGTTAGATTGTGTTCGAAAGCTTCCCATGAGGTTGGGCTACCTTCGTGGGTCAGTGGAAACAGCGGCTTATTTGGCTTGGCATAGCTTAAACGATGTAGCCTCTGCGTGACATGATAGCTGTCTAGCCCAGAAATAGTGACTAAATCTAACGCTTCTAAATCTAGGTAGCCGTCCGGCATCACGGCACGTTTTGGCGCGTGAATTGTAACAACTTCACCAATCAACATTTGAGTTTGGTTACTTTCAATTGTGATTTGTTCTTTGAAAGCCAAGCCTATTTTCAGAGGACTTTCCAAGACAAACGGAGCAGGGAACACATCATCGTAATAGGACGTGAGACCGACCGCGTTAAACTCTGAGATTGATTTAGGATAACGAGCGGAAGTTTGATGGGCTTTTTGAACAAAGCCCGCACCGATGCTGTTGATGGTGAAATGTTTAGTTTCCAGGATGTTCTCTAATGTATGACGGCGACTTTCTGCAGGTCGGACGATGAAGCCAAACAAGGGGGGATTTGACCCTAGGTGAACCACAGAGCTCACCACAGCAAGATTTTCTAGCCCTTGTTTATCGCAAGTGCCAATAAGGTTAGCGCTTTTGAACCCCGATAAGGAATTAATTAAACGAGCGCGCTCACGTTGATCCATTGCTTGGATATCTTGTCTTGAAAGGGTCATTTCCTTCATATTTTCTCTTCTTCTCACTTTTATTTCGACGACTTGTTCACTAACCAACTCATATTTACGCAGAAGCATCCTTTATCGATCAGCAGAGTGGTTGGTTTGGGCGTGGGCAGCCTGTCTCTTTTATCTCTGCTACTGCACAACGGGCGAGATCCTTTGCATAGATTTACCTATGTTGACGTCGCTTTACATCACGCAAGCTAAAGTAATGATGTCGTCTTTATGAGTGTTAAAAAATGAAATCAGTCCGCAATATCATCTGGGCAATGATTGCCACAATGTCAGCCTTTTGGTTTGCGATGGAACCGCAACTCTTCGCTTCAAACAACGTATTTGAATGGCGCTCTGCCATGATTCAGTACTCGGGTATTTTGTCTCTGATGTTAATGTCCATCACCATGATCTTGGCGATGCGTTTGCCTATGGTTGAGAATTGGCTCAACGGTATGGATAAAGCGTATCGAGTCCACAAATGGTTAGGTATAGGCGGCGTTGCAATGGGTGTGACACACTGGTTGTGGTACCAGATTCCCAAGTGGCTAGTGATGTCTGAAGTGTTGGCTAAGCCTGTTCGACACGATGGTTCAGGCCCTGCAAGAACATTGTCTGGTTGGGAAGCATGGGTCAATGGACTCCACGGCTTTGCTGAAAACATTGGAGAGTGGGGCTTTTACTTATTACTTGTTTTACTGGTGGCGTCGTTGTGGGCGGCAGTGAAATACAAACCGTTTAAACTGTCACATCGTTTTATGTCGGTCGCGTACCTATTGATCGCTTTTCACTCAGTATTACTGCTCAAACATGCCTATTGGGGCGAACCAATTTACTACCTAACAGTGGCATTTGCTTTGGTTGGGTCTGTTGCGGCGATTTACAGTTTATTGGGCTTTGTAGGGCGTCGTAATCGTCACTCTGCTTCTGTCGTTTCCACTCGCTACTTTCCCAAAGCTGAAGTGATGGAGTTAGTGCTAAAGCCAAGTACATCATGGCGAGGACACAAAGCAGGGCAGTTTGCGTACTTACGCTTTGGTAATGAAGATCCTCATCCGTTTACTATTGTGTCAGGTAGCGAAGATTCAGAAGTACGTTTCTTGATTAAAGAGTTGGGTGATTTTACTAATGGGTTAGTTGAGCGAGTAAAGGCGGGCGATGCGGTTACGGTGGAAGGGCCTTATGGTCGACTTGAGTTTGGCCTAAATAAGCCACAAATTTGGATTGCTGGTGGTGTCGGAATAGCGTCGTTTTTTGCAACGCTTGAAGCGCTCAAAACAGAGAAAACTCATCCTCGAATTGAACTGTTTTACTGTACCCGTGGTGTCGATGAGCATTTAGTCGATGAATTATGGCACCTTGCACATCAAGTCGGAGTGAAGCTGAACGTAATAGATACCTTGCACTCTCCGCGATTAAATGCAGAGAGAATCGCGAGTCAATGTGGTGATCTAAACGTTTATGAGTTGTATTTTTGTGGGCCAGAGTTGTTCTCAACCTCGCTTAAAAAAGAACTCGATACGTACAAGTTCAATGTTGACCAAAATTATCACGAAGAGCTGTTTGTGATGCGTTAAAAAGGCCGAATGAGGTATCAATAGCGTCAAGTTTGGCTCTTCGTTGCGGGGCTAAGGCAGCGGTTCGATTTGGTGTTATTGATACTTAACGACAAGCTCTAATTAAAAAGGCAAAAGTTACTCAATTTTTTATTGCAGCGGTTTGCTATTGAGCGATACCATGTACGGCTGTTTTATTGGTAAAGATTGCAAAATGTCAGATGAAAAGCTCGCGCTAGAGTGGATGCGTCAACAAGCGCACAAAATTGATCCGTATGTTATAAATCCATCATTTGATGAATGCGTTGAGTTGCTTGAGCCTGCCTTTAAGAAGGGCAAGAGTGTCGCGCAGCTAAAATATCTATTATCAGAAGCGGATCGCCGAGCTGGCGCTGCCGAGCGTAAACACGCCGCTTTAAAGTTCGCCAAAGAAAAAAGCCCAAAGGCAGGCCAAAACCTTCGCCTTCAAAGCAAGCTTCAACAAGTTCAGTTGGCATTAAAGTTAGCGACGGGCGATAACAACATGACCATATCGCAGTTCTGTTCTGAGTATGATGTCAGTAAGCGAGACGGCAACGAAGCGTGGAATGAAAAGCTGGTTGAGCAGAATAATAAGAAGTAACGCATTCAATACTTCATCGACCTTAGTCTCTCTTCAGCTGAGCTTTAGATCTTGATGGCTGACTGTTGAATTCATACTTTCACTCCAAATATTGATATTCCAAGTGTAGTGCCAGAGCTAGCGACACAAGCTTCAACGACCAGTTATATAAACAGTAATGCTCCGTCTTACATTCAGTTCCATGGAACACTGGATAAGCGAGTGCCTTTAGCGCAAAGCCAGATCCTCAAACAGACTTTGGACAAGTACGGCATTGAGAATCAGCTGTTTATCGAGGAAGGTGTTGGTCATAGTGCTCCAATTTTTGATACCGAGAAGTATGTACCGCATGTGATTGCTTTTTAAAGCGACATTATCCAATCAAATAATCTCTAGTTTTGTGGCGTGAAAACGCGCTAGAAAGCATTCATTGAGCCATTTAAAGCTAAGTTGATCACTAAGGTTCAACTTGGCTTTTTTTAATTGGACGCTTTCATAAGTATCTGGATTCATTTCTAACTTCCACTTTTATGATTCGATCGTCATTTATTAGATCGAAAAAAACCGTGTTCACTTTCGATAATCGAGTTATTCATCAGTTAAAGGTGACGGTTATTGTATGATTCATCACGCTTTGTGCGTAATTGACTCTAGCTTATCGACGACCTTGATAAAGGCTTCAATGTGCGCGAGACACAGTTTTTCGATCATTAATCAATTCCACTTGTGACAAAGTTATCAGAATTATGCACTTTCGGTAACGTTCCCGAAAGTATCGATCTATCATCCAACCAGATACAAAGTATGAAGAGATCAATACAAGTGATTTCTATTTCTTCTTCGATATTAAGCTTGTACATCAAAGTATAAGCTTGAAATGCGCTTACGAATTATTTTGGGAACGTTTGCAGTTTATCCAAAACAATTAACGTGAGAACATCAGAATGAAACTACACACTTTAGCGGTTGCTGTAATAATGGGGCTAATGACTACATCGGTATTAGCAAGTGAAGACGTTGCAGCATTAGAGCAACGCATTAATGAATTAGAACAAAGAGTTGCACAAACGGAGCAGGTCTCCACCGAGGCCAATGAAAAGGCTTCTTCGTTTGAGTTTCACGGCTATGCTCGCTCTGGGTTATTGATCAACGACGATCTCAATGGCGCGACAGGCACTGGACCTTACATGACGGCAGCTGGTGCCATTGGAGCTCCAATTGGACGTCTTGGTGTTGAAGATGATCATTACGTTGAAGCGAACTTGATTCATAAGCGCTTTGCGGATGATGGCTCTAGTGCCTTGTTTCGTATCATGTTAGCCGACAGTACTGAAACAAATAACGAATGGACAGCCAGTGAAAGCCAGTTGAATGTACGACAAGTGTATTCAGAACTGAACCGCCTGAGCATGTTCTCTGAATCTGAAGCGTTTTCTGAAGCAACGTTTTGGGCGGGTAAACGATTCGATCGCGACAACTTTGATATTCACTTTTTCGATTCGGATATTGTCTTCCTGTCAGGCACTGGTGCGGGCGTTTATGACGTTCAGATGAGCGACAACTGGAAAGCGAATTTCTCTATTTATGGCCGAGATTTTGGTGAGATTGATAGCTCATCAACCGATGTAGAAAACTACATTGCAACCATGAATAACCGTATTGGCCAGTGGCAGGTGATGTTGAGCGGCATGACCTCAGCAGACAACGATAGTCGTTTAACTGGCGCAGCTGAAAGCGGTGTACACGCAATGTTTGCGTACCATGGAGACAACTTCTTTGGTGTAAGCGAAGGCTTCTCTAAAACGGGTATGTTAGTGGGTAGCGGCCTTGGTGCAGAGCTAAAAGGCATCGGCTCAAATGGTGATCTGCTGGATGACGCAAAAGCTGTTCGACTGTTTAGCTACGGTGTGACTCGCATTGGCGACAACTGGCGTTTAGCACCTGCATTAATGGCAGAGCATAGCCAAGACCGTCTGAAGAAGAATGACGAGTTCACATGGGCTTCTTTAAACGTTCGATTAGCTCAAGAGTTCACAGAGAACTTTGAGATGGTTTACGAAGGTTCATTGCAGTACATGGATTTGGACAACGCGACCGAGCAAGCGAACGGCGGTTTCTACAAAGCGACAGTTGCACCAACACTAAAGCTTTCAACCAGTACTGGCTTTTTTGACCGACCAGAACTGCGTTTCGCTGTGAGCTATGTGGATTGGAGTGAAGACTTGAATGGTTACTCGATCAGCACTGACGCAGATGCAGCGACAATGGGAGAGGGTGGTGAGGTTCTATTTGCACTGCAGATGGAAACTTGGTTCTAATTGCTTGATATATCGTTTAGATAGAGAGTGTTAATAATGATGTGAAATTCACATCATTAAATGCCAACCTTATCGTTTCAACTCGAAGGTTGGCATTTTTTTATCTTGAGAGCACTTGAACTCTGAAGTAAATCGTTAGCAAGACTCTCGGTCAATGGTGGTGAAGGTCAACACCATCTTACTCATTTCAAAGCCTTTTTTCTCAATACGGTCGAGTAGCAGCTTGGCTCCATTTTCTCCCGCTTTATCAAACGCATAGTTAAACGTAGAAAGCGTTGGCGTACATACTGAAGCGAGCTCATCGTCACCCACACCCAACACCAATATATCCTTTCCTGGAACGAGCCCCGCTTCCTGAATCGCTCTGATCACACCGATTGCAATACGGTCAGTGGCACAGAACAGGCCGTCGAGCTTGGTGTGTTCCTTGAGATACTGTTTCGCCAGCTTGTAGCCAGAATCGATGGTAAAGTCGCCACGGGCGTGAAACTGCAGTGTGAGATCGTTGAATTGAAGTGATTGAGCAAAGCCTTCCGATCTCATCTTATCAACCGCAATATCATCGCCTTGTACGCCAATGAACCCCATGTATTTACAACCCTTCGAGATAAGGCGGTTGCCTGCTTCAAACCCTACACGAGTATCGTCGTGCACAATGCTTGGGATGTTAAACATTGAACCGTCTTGACCAACCAATACCACGGGCACGGCAGAGCTTTGAATCGCTTTGACCAATTGGTTGTCGAGGTGGGTCGCGTACAGGATGATGCCTTCAACACGCTTTTGGTTAAATATCTGAATATATTCAAGTTCTTTGTGGTGTGTTTGGTGCGTGCTCGCTAATAAAACATGCTTGCCCGCTTGCTCTAATACTGCGGTTAAACCGTCGACGCCTTGAGAGGTAGCATGGGAAGAAACCCTAGGAACAATCACGCCAACCAGGTTGGTTTTCTGAGATTTTAGATCTTTAGCGACTTGGTTTGGGAGATAGCCACACTCTTCAACCGCTTTGCGAACTTTAATCTTGGTCGCGTCTTTTACGCCATACTCATCATTGATTACTCTTGAAACCGTCGACTTGGAAACTCCAGCGAGACGAGCGACATCATGAAGACTAGCCATTATAAATCATCCATTATCATTTTAGTTTTGGGATTGTTTGCAAACTGGTCATCAAATTCCCCTGTTTATTAGGAGATTTTAACCCTCTCTTCTCATCCTAGGGAGATAATTTAAAGATCATTCTCACACTATTGAGCAGTTATCTTTGATCATTTGTTATTTCTAGGCAAAAATTTGTTTTGCAAACGTTCCCGAAAATTCAAAGGCTCAAATGATAATCCAATGGGGTATGTAATGAATTATCCAAAAATAGCAAAAGAGCTGCTCACTCTATTAGGTGGTAAAAGCAATATCACTGCACTCGCACATTGTGCGACTCGTCTGCGTCTTGCTGTCGCAGACCAAGATAAAATTGATGAACAGGCGATTGATAACCTAGAAGGGGTCAAAGGCCAGTTTAAAGTAGCCGGTCAATATCAAATCATCTTTGGTTCAGGCATCGTCAATCAAGTTTATGCAGAGATGGCAAAGCTGACTGAGATGACTGAGATGTCGACTAACGATGTGGCGTCTGCAGGAGCTGAAAACCAAAACATCATACAGCGCGCGGTTAAAGGCCTGTCTGATATTTTTGTACCAATCATTCCTGCGATTGTAGCTGGTGGTTTGTTGATGGGTATCTACAACCTGTTGACGGCTCAAGGTTTGTTCATTGATGGTAAATCTTTAATTGACGCTAACCCGGGTTTGACCGACCTAGCAAACATGATCAACACATTTGCTAATGCACCTTTTGTGTACTTACCTATTTTATTAGCATTCTCAGCGAGCAAGAAATTTGGTGGTAACCCATACCTTGGCGCGGCTTTAGGTATGTTGATGGTTCACCCAGACCTTCTTAACGGTTGGGGCTTCGGTGGCGCATCGGTGGCAGGCAATATTCCGGTTTGGAACATTCTAGGCTTCGAGATAGAGAAGGTTGGCTATCAAGGTTCTGTACTGCCAGTTCTCGTTTCTGCGTTTATTCTCGCGAAAATCGAACTTGGCCTGCGTAAAGTCGTGCCTTCAGTTCTGGATAACTTGCTAACGCCGCTACTGGCTATCTTTGTGACAGGCTTACTCACATTCACAGTTGTTGGTCCATTGACTCGTGATATCGGCTTCTTGTTGGGTGACGGTCTGAACTGGCTATACAACAGTGCGGGCTTTATTGGTGGTGCGGTATTTGGCTTGATTTATGCGCCATTCGTTATCACAGGCATGCACCATAGCTTTATCGCTATAGAAACCCAATTATTAGCGGACATTGCAGTAACGGGTGGTACGTTTATTTTCCCTATCGCGGCTATGTCTAACGTGTCACAAGGGGCGGCGGCACTGGCTGTTGGTTTCATGACTCGCGATACAAAAATGAAGAGTATCGCTATTCCTTCTGGTGTGACGGGACTACTTGGTATTACAGAGCCTGCAATGTTCGGTGTGAACTTGAAGCTTCGCTATCCATTCATTGCTGCGGTTTGTGCCGCTGCGGTTTCAAGCGCATTCATCACCATGTTTAATGTGAAAGCACAAGCGCTCGGTGCTGCTGGTATTCCAGGTATCATCTCAATATCACCAGAAAAAATCGGTTACTACGTGGTCGGCATGATTATCGCGTTCGTGACTGCCTTTGCATTGACCGTTGTTTTAGGCCTGCGCGAGCGTAATAAACAAAACATTAAAGCAACGGCTTAACGTTTCTCCCTAGAAGTGAAGTCCCCCTTTTCACTTCATTTCCTAAGCTTTGGGGTGCTAGCTAGGTGATTTGGCTTAGCTAGCCTTTTTATATTTTTACATGACAGCGTGAAGTGTCACCTTGCTTTCGGTTGTCATGATTTTCAGTTTTAAGGTAAGAAAGATGAATCAAGTTTGGGTAACTGGAGACGCTGTTGTCGACCTCATTCCGGAGACAGATAAGACATTGTTGAAATGTCCGGGTGGTGCTCCTGCTAATGTCGCGGTAGCGATTTCTCGTCTTTTAGGCAAAAGCGCCTTTTTCGGCCGAGTGGGTAACGACCCGTTTGGCACATTTATGGAAGTGACTTTGCAAAACGAAGGTGTGAATGCCGAACGTTTGGTGAAAGATCCTGAGCAGCGTACGTCAACTGTGGTGGTGGACCTTGATGACCAAGGCGAACGCAGTTTTACGTTTATGGTGAAGCCAAGTGCAGACCAGTTTATGTCTGTGGATGACATTCCTGAATTTAAGAAAAACGAATGGCTACACGTCTGTTCAATCTCTCTGGCTAATGAGCCAAGTCGAAGCAGTACCTTTGAAGCCATCCGACGCATGAAAGCAGCTGGTGGTTACATCAGCTTCGATCCAAACCTTCGCGATGAAGTGTGGCAAGATCCATCTGAAATCAAGCCTGTGGTAATGAAAGCGGTTGAGTTGGCGGATGTGGTTAAATTCTCTGAAGAAGAGTTGGATTTCTTAACCGGTTCAACTTCGATGGAGCAAGGTTTGGCTCATATTGCAGATCTTAACAACACGCTTGTTCTGGTTACACAGGGTGCGAAAGGTGTTTGGCGAGTATTTGAAAAGCAAGGTGTGTTGATGTCAGGTAGTTCAGTGACGCCAGTGGATACTACAGGGGCAGGCGATGCTTTTGTTGGCGGCTTGCTTGCAAAGCTTTCTCAACATGATGAGTGGAACAATCAACAAGTCGTCGACTCTGCAATTCAGTGGGCGAATGGTTGTGGTGCACTGGCGACAACGCAAAAAGGCGCAATGACCGCACTTCCAACGCAAGAAGCTCTAACTCAGTTTATTCAAAAAAACTCTTCAAATACGAATGCCGTAGAGGAGAGTGTATGAGTTTGAACTCGAACTGGACAGTAGAGCAAAGATATCGTCGTATAGAAGATATTTCTCAAGAGAGTATTGATGCGATGGTAGAGCTTCGCAAACAAGACTCTGGCTATCCAAGCTACCATGTTGCGCCTAAGTTTGGCCTGCTCAATGACCCAAATGGCTTGTGTTTCTTTAATGGAGAGCACCACTTATTTTATCAGTGGACGCCGGTTGGTCCTGTCCATGGCATGAAGTATTGGTACCACCTTTCAACCAAAGACTTCGTTCATTTCGAAGACCACGGCATAGGCCTACACCCGGACCAAGATTACGATTCTCACGGTGTTTATTCTGGTGGCGCATTGGTTGAAAACGGCAATGCATTGTTGTTTTTTACAGGTAACAAGCGCGATGGAAATTGGTTGCGAGTGCCAACTCAATGTTTTGCCAAGATGTCTGCTGACGGCAAAATAGAAAAGCACGGCGTGGTTATCGAAAACGATCACTACACCGAACATTTCCGAGACCCAAAAGTGTGGAAACAGGGCGGCGATTATCTGATGGTTGTGGGTGCTCAAACGCCTCAAAATACTGGCTCTATGGCGCTATATTGCAGCCGAGACCTGATGAATTGGCAGCACAAAGGTCCAATTCAAACTCGTTACAACAACCTTGGCTATATGTGGGAATGCCCAGATTTCTTTGAAATAGAGAATCAGTCGGTGATGCTGTTTTCTCCACAAGGTGTGTCTAGCGAAAATCCATACGATTTCAAAAATATCTACTCGGTGGCTTATATCGTCGGTGACCGCCTAAATCTCGATTCGGTAGAACTGGAAAACCACCAAGATATTGCGCAGCCAGATTATGGCTTCGATTTCTATGCACCACAGACTTATTTAGATGATACAGGCCGCCGTATTCTGATTGCTTGGATTGGTCTACCTGAGATTAATACACCATCTAATGAGTATCAGTGGGCGGGCATGTTGTCGTTACCACGCGAACTTCAAATCCAAGATGGCTATCTTGTTCAGTCTGCTTTACCTGAATTGAAAGCGCTACAGGGTGAAGCTGTGGTGGTTGAAAATGCTCTTGAATTGGATACAACCAGCTTCATGGTTGAGCTCGAAACTGATACTGACGAGTTTGAGTTTACACTTGCTAACGTTGCGGGTGATAACATCGTGTTCAGTGCTACAGAAAAGGAGTTCATGCTTGATCGCAGTAAGATGTCTCAGCTCTACGCGGAAGAGTTTGGCTCAGTGAGAAAAGCACCGAGGTTGAGCACCAAGCAAATCATCGAGGTTTATGTTGATAAGTCAGTGATCGAAATCTTTATCAATGGCGGTAAGCACACAATGACCAGCCGTTTCTTCATTGATGACTTGAGTTCATTGTCGATGACTGGTGACGTGAACACCGTTTATCACTCGATGAACCCAATTAAAGGGTTGGACAACTAACCTCCGCTTATCTCCATCAAGAAAGCCGCTGATCAACAGCGGCTTTTGTTTGGTCTGCGACATCACTATTGTGCTAACTCTTTGACCTTGTCCATTCCCCGTAGCCCTGAATCTCAAGTCCATTTAGAACAAACAACCAACGCTAAGGTCGAATGTTATTGAAACTGACCTTCTGCGTTCCGTCATCTTTATTCAATAGCTCCACCACATCGCCTTGATAGTAATACGGTTCCATTGGCATCTCGCTGTTGGTCGGCCTTGCGTAATGCAATACTGCTGGCTTCGCGTCAACTTGCTGTGCGTATAGATAGCCAATCAGCGCATGTTCAAACTGGTGATAACCGTTGCCCCAATGGAAAGCTTTGGTGCGTTTTGGGTCAAGCCCGACACCACCGTATTTATGGTCGACCCATACATCATGAAAGGTCGGTAGGGTGTATTGCAGGACGTCTTTCATTGAACCATCGACAAGCGAAACCGTCATGGCTGCTTGATCAAGCTCCGCCCACTCCCATGATGACGCCCAATTTGTGTTTGGTCTGCTTTGCCAGCCAGTTATCTCTTGTCCTTTCCACGCTTTCTGAAGTTCTTCGCCATAATATTGGGATACACTCACGAAATTTTTCTGATATTGCGCATGAACGAGAGTGTGTTTCATCCCTTTGATGCCAAACTCTTTCCATTCAGAGTTATTCAATGTTTGGCCTGTAAGGTAAGTCATCCAATACGCTTTGATGGTGTGCCCAAAATCGTTGTGATTAGCATTCGGCATCTTGGCGGCTTTGCTGTGAATGGCCCCGTAGAAGCGTTGTTCATCTTCAGAGTGGTAGTGCTCGACCATGGTTTGTGTCAGCCAACTTAGATCATCAAGCCATCTTGTCTTGGTGGGCTCTTTTAGCAGGGGAGCGACTAACAGCATGTAACCGTTAATCTGATCAAGTTGCGCGACCAGTTCACGCTGTGTGGCTTTGCCATCTTCACCATCCGCAAGTACCCAAGCAAGACCGCTGTTGTCGCTAAGTCGATATTTATCAAAGATAAAAGCTTGTTGTGCGATGAGTGCTTCTTCTACCTTTTTGTCTTGAGTCAGGTAGTAGTACATGGCAAGGCCAACTAATGCATACGCTTGATCTTGAGAAGTACGCTGCTGCCAATTTTGGCCTACTTTTCCCTCTTTTGTGTAGCCGATAAAGCCGCCGTTTTGCTTATCTTCTAGCTGATCAATGATGTAGTAGGCTCCTTGCTTGGCAAGCGCTAAAGCCTGCTTATCGCCACTAAGGTGGTAGAGCACGCCATAGGCATAAGTTTGACGTGACTTCATCCGCGTAAACTCTTTGCCAAAGTGTGGCGTGATCCAGCCTTTGTTTAGTTCATGGCACACATCAGAAACATCGAGCAAGGTACCGTCATCACAGCGGAAAGTAGGGAAGTTTCCTACCGGTTCTCCTTGAGCGCTAGGCATTAACCAATAAGGTGCAAGCCCTTCAGTCGCATGGTTGAGCCACTCTTCTCCAGAAGGAAGATGGACGTAGGCAGATACGGCGAAGCTAGTAACACTGAGTAATGCGATCGTTGCTCGTAACATGATGTTTATCTTAACTATTTGAATTTCGTTGAATATAAACAATCACACCTGCACATTGTGATTAGGCGATCACAATCGACCAAATTAATAAGGTTTAGATAAAAGCTCACAGACTAGTGAGCTTTGGAAGGGTGTCTTGTATTTTATACTGGCTTGCCCGCCTCATCTTCTTCAACCACATCGGTTTCTAAGCTTGCCTCTGCCAGCCATTTTTGTATTGATGGACTGTTAAGCACACGTTGTTGATACTGCGATGCCTTTTCGGAAAGTTGTATTCCATAGGTTTCTACGCGCAATGCGACGGGTGCAAACATCGCATCGGCAATCGACCATTCACCAAATAACCATCCCTCTGGGTATTGTTCCATTTGTGCAGACCATATTGCATCAATACGAGCGATGTCTTTCAGTGCGTCTTCACTCAGTGTGAGCTTTCGTTGTGCGCGGCAGTTCATCGGCATTTCATTTCTGACGGCAAAGAACCCAGAGTGCATCTCGGCGGAAATTGCTCGGGCATGGGCGCGTTCTTTCACTGAGCTAGGCCACGCTGCATCGTCCAAATAGGCATCGTTAACGTATTCGAGAATCGCCAATGAATCCCACACCGCAACATTACCATCAACTAGGGTTGGAACCTTGGCCGTTGGCGTCACTTTCGCCAGAGTGTCGTAAAAATCAGAGGTGAACAGCTTGAGCTTGATGACTTCTGCATTCAGGTTGTAGTTGTCGAATATTAGCCATGCGCGCAGTGACCAAGTTGAGTAGTTCTGGTTTCCAATATAAAGCTGCATCGTTGCTTCCTTGCGTTTGGTGGGCATGCATTTGAGATTAGGGGATTGTATTGCGGCGCACTAACGGATAATTTTGATGCAATACATTAACAAAAACGATGGGTGGTGATTTCAATATGGATATTGATGCTTTGCGAGGCTTTCTCGCGTTTGTAGAAACCAGTAGTTTCACTCGTGCAGCGAAACAGATAAATCGCACCCAATCGGCATTCAGTGCTCAGATGCGTAAGTTGGAAGAAGAACTCAACGTCACTCTTTTCCAGAAAGAAGGACGTAATTTAATACTGACTGAAGCTGGCTTAGCGCTGCGATCTCATGCCGAACAGTTGGTCGCCCTTCACAATACCGCACTTAAGCAAGTAAAGCGTTACGAAGACAAACAACCTCTGCGACTCGGCTGCCCTGAAGACTACAATGACACCATTCTGCCGAAAGTGATTCGCCTGTTGCAGAAAGCAGAACCCACCTGTTCAATCCAAATATTCAGCCTGCCCAGCATTACGCTGAGAGAGTGGTTGGATGACGGCAGGCTTGATGCGGCGATTGTCACCCGAGCGCCCGATAGTGAAGAGGGTTACTGGCTCACTCATGATATCGGAGTATGGATAAGCAGCCCTGATTATGTGTTCGATGAGTCTAAACCAGTCCCACTAGCCTTGTTTCAGACCGATTGTAAGTACCACGCAGCGGCAGTGAATGGCTTAACCAAGCAGGGCACGCCTTATCAGTTATTGGCGTGTAGCAATACTGCTTCAGCGCAGCGAGCGATCGTTAAAGCTGGATTAGCCATTGGCGCGATGGGTAAGCTGAGCGTGACTTCAGATTTGAGAATCCTCGATGATATGCCACCGTTGCCTTCGGTCGATATTGTGCTGATCCTAGCGACCAAGCATCACCCGGTATTGGATAAAGAAGTGCTCAATCAACTTGTGGAGTTGGATTCTGAGTAGCTTAGATTCCTTTTCCTACTATAGAATCCCCAAGCTCTTTAGCTTTCGGTAAATGGTATTGCGGCTGATACCGAGTATTCTCGAAGTCTTACTTATGTTGCCTTGGTTGGCTTGATAGGTTTGCAGCAAGGTTTCTTCAACGGTACTTCTTAAATCGTTACTCGCTGTACCTTTGGTGGTATTAGGAGGCGTGAGTTGATGCTGATTATCGTGTGCTAATGACGTGAGATGTTGAGCAAGGTGGCTGGGCACATGCTCGAGTGTGAGTTGGGGTTCATCACTTGCTAATAGAGCAGCAACCTTAAGTAAGTTGTCTAATTCGCGGATATTACCCGGCCAAGAATAGGCGCACAGTAAGCTCATCAAGTGCGGGCAGATTGTCTGTTCGTCTTCGGCGTATTTACGATGAATGTGCTCGATTAAAGCGTGCTTGTCTTGTCGGTGTTGTAGGCTTGGCAAGGTGAAGGCTAAGCCATTGAGTCTGTAATACAGGTCTTGCCTAAACTCACCTGTTGCGACTAACTGCTCGAGGTTTTTGTGAGTTGCAGCGATGATCTGACAATCGACTTGATAGCTTTGATTAGAACCAACTGGCACCACGGATTTGTCTTGCAGAACATGCAGTAGTCGGCACTGAGCTTCTAAAGGCATGTCGGCGATCTCATCTAGAAATAGAATCCCTTTATCTGCTTGACGGATCTTACCTTGGAAGCCCTTGTGGCTTGCTCCCGTAAAGGCGCCCGGCGCGTAACCAAACAGTTCAGATTCGATAAGGTCTTTAGGCAGCGCGCCACAATTTACCGCTACCAAGGGCGAAGACTTACGCTGGCTTTGCTTGTGCAGCGCTTTAACAAACTCGCCTTTGCCAACTCCTGTTTCTCCTAAGATCAACAAACTGATCCCTTTATCGATTACCTTGTTGGCTTGCTGCCAAGCGTGTTCGATTTGTTGCTCGCCATGGTGCAAATCACACGATGCTGAAATGGAGCGCGTGCGTTTGGTGGTTGGTTGGTTGTTTGAGGTGTTGTTTCTCAAATACAAAAGGCGTGTCTAATGAGGTTCGGTTGAAGAGGGTATCGATACTCTCACCGACGATCGAGGTTTGATCCAATAGTTGAGAGGCGACCTGATTGTGTGCCACCACCTCCCCAGCTTCATTGGCTATTACAATCCCTTGCCAACCACTGTGTAATAACGATTTCTCACATGCGAGGTCGATGCGAGTGGTGCCTTGTGGGATGTGGCTCAGTAGCTGCACCGAACTGTCGTGCTGTTGCTGCTCACTGGTAATGTCCAATACGCCAACCATGTTCCCTTGGTGATCAAACACAGGGCTTGCTGAACAGCTGATAAATCGATGCTGGTGGATGAAGTGCTGCTCACCAATGATGGTCACGGGTTTAGCTTCAACAATCGCGGTGCCAATCGCGTTGGTGCCCTTAAGTTGTTCCTGCCAACACGCTCCTGAGCTGAGTGCAATTGATGTCAGCTTCTCCTTAAACCGCTCCTGTCCCCAACTCGCCAGAATCACCCCTTCAATATCGGTCAGAATCAAACGACTGTCGGTACGAGCAAACATCTGATTAAACAAAGGCAGCGCATTGCGTTCGACGATGTGGATCAAGTCAGCCGATTGATGACGTCGCTGCTTAAGAATCGATTGTGGTAGGCGAATGTCTTCAGGAAGTCGTCTCTGTTTTAGACCCGCTTCTGTGCTGCGGTGCCAAGAGGACGAAAGCCAATCTGAGGTGTTTGCTTGTTGAAGGTGCATGACTGTTCCATGTCGTAACAGTGAGGGTGTACCAATTTGGAACAGTTGAACACTGGAGTGGTTTCCATACGTCCGTTCAATGCCAACTCACTTTGGGTTGTAAACGTTTGGTAATCATAGTTTTACAATTTATTAACAACAAGTTTTGAAGTTCTGGCGTGTGATTTGCGTTGTTACTGTTGTGAAGAAAACACGAAGTATCAGTGTTTTAAACAGAAAGCATAAACATGGGCGTCTCGCCATGAGTTCTTTTCTCAAGGGGAGCCGCCACAAAAATAAGACAGCTCTAGCTCAATAACGAATATCAAATCGAAGAAGGATCTAACTATGATTTACGCACAGCCGGGTAGTGACAACGCAGTGGTGAACTTTAAAGCTCAATACGATAACTTTATCGGTGGCGAGTGGGTGAAGCCTGTCAGCGGCGAGTATTTTGATAACACTTCCCCAGTGAATGGTCAGGTGTATTGCCAAGTGGCACGTTCAACAGAGGCAGACATTAGCTTGGCACTCGATGCGGCGCATGCGGCTCGTGCTAGTTGGGCTGCGACCAGTGTGACAGAACGTTCCAATATCCTACTTAAAATTTCCGATCGCATTGAAGCGCACCTAGAAGAAATCGCGGTGGCGGAGACGTGGGAAAACGGCAAGCCTGTGCGTGAAACTCTAGCGGCAGACATCCCGTTAGTTGTTGACCACTTCCGTTACTTTGCAGGCTGTATTCGGGCGCAAGAAGGCAGCGCAGCCGAGCTAGATTCAAACACCGCGAGCTACCACTTCCCAGAACCCATCGGTGTGGTGGGGCAGATCATTCCTTGGAACTTCCCGATTTTAATGGCGGCTTGGAAATTGGCGCCAGCACTGGCTGCGGGTTGCTGTGTTGTGATGAAGCCAGCGGAGCAAACACCGACATCGATCTTAGTGATGATGGAGAAGATCGCTGATCTTCTACCTGCAGGCGTAGTCAACATCGTCAATGGTTTTGGTAACGAAGCGGGTCAAGCGTTAGCAACCAGCGATCGTTTAGCGAAATTGGCCTTTACCGGTTCGACAGAAGTCGGTCACCACATCTTGAAATGTGCGGCTGAAAGCTTGATTCCATCAACGGTTGAGCTTGGCGGTAAGTCTCCAAATATCTATTTCCCAGACATCTTTAACCATGAAGACGAATACCTTGATAAGTGTGTCGAAGGCATGTTGCTGGCGTTCTTCAACCAAGGTGAAGTGTGTACCTGTCCATCACGTGTGCTGATCCATGAATCGGTGTACGACAAGTTCATCGCCAAGGTGGTCGAGCGTGCTCAAACTATTAAACAAGGTAACCCGCTAGATACTGATACTCAGGTTGGCGCACAAGCTTCAAAAGAGCAGTTCGATAAGATTCTGAGCTACCTAGAAATCGGTCGCCAAGAAGGCGCTAAAGTGCTGACAGGTGGCGAAGTTGCGCAGCAATCTGATGATCTCGGTAATGGTTATTACATCCAGCCAACCATGCTGGAAGGGCACAACAAGATGCGTGTATTCCAAGAGGAGATCTTCGGCCCTGTTATCGCGGTGACGACGTTTAAAGACGAAGCTGAAGCGCTAGAGATTGCCAACGATACCGAATATGGCTTGGGTGCAGGTGTATGGACGCGTGATGCAAACCTAGCGTATCGCATGGGTCGCAACATTGAAGCTGGACGTATTTGGGTGAACTGCTACCACGCTTATCCAGCTCATGCCGCGTTTGGTGGTTACAAGAAGTCGGGCATCGGCCGTGAGACACATAAGATGATGCTCGATCACTACCAAAATACTAAGAACCTGTTGATCAGCTACGATACTAACCCACTAGGATTTTTCTAAAATAGATAGGTTCTAGAACAGTCTATTAGGAAGTCACTAGCAACGAGATGGCTTAAACAATACAAGTAAAATGAAAAGCAAAACGCCAAGTTCTTATGAGCTTGGCGTTTTTATATTTGAATCGCTCTAGTTTTGCGAAAAGAAGATCTCGGGCTTGTGGACTGGGCCATAGTTGCCTTCTAACTGAGTGAGTTCTAATCCTTGTTTGCCTATCAAAGAGCCGACTAACTGGCGGTTGAACGGGTAGCTGTCGGGGTTGTTAATGTACTCTTCAACATCAATCCATTTAGCTTCTGCAATTTCATCTGTGTCTTGAATCGCAATCTCTTGAGTTTGAGCGATAAGGTGACAAACAAAGTAGAGGTTAGACTTTCCGAATTGATACGGGTGTCTCGTCGCCATGCCAACCACAGAAACGAACGTTGCCTCGATACCGGTTTCTTCCAAGGTTTCACGAACCACCGATTCTTCAATGCCTTCACCCAACTCAATATGACCGCCCGGTAATTTGTAACCCGTCATGCCGTGCTCTTTGATCATCAGAACTTGATTGTGTTCGTTAGTGATTAACGCACCAGCACCCAAGGTGTGGGTCGGAATGAAAGGCACAAACTCTACAATCTCGGATTTGTGGATCAGCGTAATCTCGTCTTCTAAGCAGTTGTGAAACACAAAGCCAAGCTCAGTCGCCACCGGAATAAGGTGCGAGAGTGAAATAGGTAAGCTAATCCAAATAATGCCTTTGCTATTCTGCTTTGAAAATTCGGTGATCTCGCTGAGTTCGGCATTGAATGAGTCAACATCGTGAGGGGCTGTTGCTGGGTCAATGATGATGCCGTTAAATTTGTCGAGCGTAAATTCCACGGGTGATCCTTTATTATTTTGATTTATTGGGCGTCGAGCATGGTCTGAGCTTATCGTATCTAAAGAGCTTATAACACCTTGAGAGCAAGGGCAGCAGTGAATCAAAAGTAGGCAATGCAGTTTATGTCGAACGGGTCGGGATAAGTGGAGGGTGTTGCTAGAAACAAAAACTGCGCTTGGAAGCCAAAGCGCAGTTTTAAAATGAGGTTTATTGCAGTTCGATTTTAACGAATATAGTTCGCGTTAATACTCACGTACCAGTGTTGAAGCTTGCCATCAGATTTCTTGATCCACAAATCGTTGGTGTAGCTATCAATCTTGCCGTTAACCGTAAGGTTGAATGTGTTCTCGTCGAATTCGCCAAGCTTCACGAACTGGTCCGTGGTAATCAGGAATGGGTCCATGTCGTCTACACCAACCACATCTGAAATCACATAGTAGTGGTAAGTCAGCGGCTTGCTCGCATCATTCGGGTTGCTGCGATACGCAACAAGCTTGAATGGTTCCGTTAATGGAACGTCGAGCGTTTGCTTGTCCATGGTCGCTGGAATTGGAATAAACAGCCAAGCGGTAAACAGACCGCTCAATAAAACCATCAGGAAGAAAAGAGTCTTAATTGCTTTCATAGCAACCTTCAAAATATGGGGGATGTTAATGGGGCTATGGTAACTAGGGAGAGTAAAGATGCAAGCTCTGTTATTACCCTATCTTATCTCAGCTTAATCTAGCGCAAAGAAAGCGGTTCGGTTAACTCGAAATGTAAACACGAGTGCTTAACTCTTGATTATGGCTTAAGAGAATTCGTTATTTGAACCAATCTTGGTTTTTAACCAGTCTCTCGAAACAAGGCGAAGAACTGTCGCGAAATGACCTATATAGATAAAATTCAGTACGATAAGAATAGCGCATGAATATTTTTTGAGCGTTTTCTTATGCATTTAAATCCACGGTTAAGTGGCGAATACCATTCTTATGTCGATCACTCATTTCGTATCGATTGTTCACTTGGCTCCAATCCATTTGGCGCACCAGAAATTCCTGAACATGTGATCAAAGATATTATCTACGGTATTGATAAGTACTATTGCCACAGGGAGCTTTCGGAGCTGACTTATCTGACTCGCCAGTTTATTGGGATTGAAGATTGTCGTATTACGTACACCACGGGCTCTCTTGGGGCGCTAGAACTTATCTTCAATAAACTTATCGATCACAACAATCGCACCATGATAGGCATTGGCCCTCAGTTTGTTGAAGCAGTATCAGAGTTCACTTTGGTGGGCGGGAAGTACCAGTCCATCAACATGTTTGATTATCAAAACGAGTCGGATCTGTTCGGTGTGTTGGCATCAAAAATAAGCAGTCAAAATCCTGCCTTGGTGTATATCGATAATCCCAACAACCCAACGGGTCGAATATACGACAGAGCTTATCTGGTCGAGATAGCGAGAGTATGTGAGCGTTCTGGCGCTATTTTGATTGTCGACGAGGCATATGGTGAATACCTGACCCCTGAGCAGTCTATGCTCGATCAGACCTTAGTCTTGGACAACTTAATAGTTTTACGAACCTTTTCTAAAGGTTTAGGGCTCGCTGGGATTCGACTCGGTTACTTAGCCAGCAGTGAAAACCTGACTTCTGCAATCGAAGCTGCGGTGAGTGTGTTTACGCCGACTTACCCCTCAATAAAAATCGCATCGGCGACCTTACCCAATGCAAAACACTTCTTAGAAATGAACCGCAGCAAAACTGAATACTTTAAGCAGCAAATGATCGGCTTGTTGTCTGAGAACAATATTGAGGTGGTTGGCACGTCAATATCGACGCCCATTATGTTGTTGAAAAAGAGAGGAACTCACCTTTCAAAGCTATTTGAGAGTATCGGTATTAAGACATGTTCGGGTGTCGATTTTGCTATTACGTGCGACGCGATGACTGAAGAGTATGTTCGATTACGAATTGTTGGCAATGATATAGATTTAGAAGCGTTAAAGCAGCGTATTAAGCAGTTATAAAAGCAACCGTTATAAAATCAGTAGGCATAAAAAAGCCCGCACCTTGCGTTTACAAAGTGCGGGCTAAATTCATCTGGCTACTTGTTTAAGTAAGCAGCGTGGAACTCAATGTGTTCATCAATAAAGCTAGAGATGAAGTAGTAGCTGTGGTCGTAACCAGGCTGCATACGTAGATCTAAATCGGCATTGGTTACCTTAGCGGCTTCGACTAATTGCTCAGGTTTAAGCTGTTCAATCAGGAAGTTATCGGCTTCACCTTGGTCGACCAACATTGGCAGTTTAGTGCCTTTGGTTTTTAGAAGCTCAGAGGCATCGTAGTGTTTCCACTCTTCAATATCCAAGCCTAGGTATTGGTTGAAGGCTTTTTGTCCCCAAGGGCATTGCATTGGGTTGGTGATTGGGCTGAATGCAGAGATAGAACGGTAGCTATCTTCGTTTTTAATGCCAATCGTTAGGGCACCATGTCCGCCCATGCTGTGACCAGAAATCGATTTTACGGATGTAACAGGGAAGAACGACTCAATTAATGCAGGGAGCTCTGTTACCACGTAATCGTACATGTGGTAATGGCTGTCCCATGGCGCTTGAGTGGCATTCACATAGAAGCCTGCACCTTGGCCGAGATCGTAATTTTCATCGTCGGCAACACCTTCGCCACGTGGGCTAGTGTCTGGTGCAACAATCGCGATGCCTTGCTCAGCCGCGGCTTTGAAAGCGCCGGCTTTTTGCATGAAGTTTTCATCGGTACAGGTTAAGCCTGACAACCAATACAAAACAGGAACTGGGTTTTCTTTGCTTGCGTTAGGTGGCAAGAAAATCGCAAAACGCATGTTGCAGTCAAGCGTTGCAGAAAAGTGGGTGTATTGTTTGTGCCAACCACCAGCAACCTTTGCTTGGCTAATGTTTTCGATTGTCATCTATTGTGCTCCGTTAGGTTGATGGTTTGGGAGTAAATTTGTCTATATTACATAAAGTTTCACCACCCACCGGGCAGGAGGTGGTGAAGACAGTTTGTTGCTATTCATTTGTAGCTGTGGCCTCGATGCTCGAAAGAATCGAGGCCAAGATGTGTTACTTATCCATGTGTAGAACAGTACGGATAGATTCACCTTTGTGCATTAGGTCGAATGCTTCGTTTACGTCTTGCAGACCCATTGTGTGAGTGATGAACTCTTGAAGGCCAAACTCACCCGCCATGTAACGGTTTACGATTTCTGGAAGCTCAGAGCGGCCTTTAACACCACCGAAAGCAGAGCCACGCCATACACGACCAGTCACTAGTTGGAATGGACGAGTTGCGATCTCTTGGCCTGCACCCGCAACACCAATGATGACAGATTCGCCCCAACCTTTGTGACAGCACTCAAGTGCTTGACGCATCACGTTTACGTTACCGATACACTCGAAAGAGTACTCAACACCACCGTCTGTCATCTCAACGATAACGTCTTGGATTGGCTTGTCGAATTTAGTTGGGTTGATGCAGTCAGTCGCGCCAAGCTGTTTTGCTAGCTCGAATTTGCTCTCGTTGATATCAACACCGATGATGCGGTCAGCACCAGCCATGCGAGCACCAATGATTGCAGAAAGACCGATACCACCTAGGCCGAATACAGCAACGTTGTCGCCTTTTTCAACTTTAGCTGTGTTAAGTACCGCGCCCATACCCGTAGTTACACCACAACCTAGAAGACAAACTTCTTCAAGTGGTGCTTCTTTGCTTACTTTCGCTAGAGATATTTCTGGAAGTACTGTGTACTCAGAGAAAGTAGAGCAACCCATGTAATGGAAAATTGTTTCGCCATTGATAGAGAAGCGGCTTGTACCGTCTGGCATTAGGCCTTTACCTTGCGTTTCACGAACCGCTTGGCATAGGTTAGTTTTACCAGATTTACAGAACTTACATTCGCCACATTCAGCTGTGTAAAGTGGGATAACGTGGTCGCCAATCTCAACACTTGTAACGCCTTCGCCGATCATCTCAACGATACCACCACCTTCGTGACCAAGAATTGAAGGGAAGATACCTTCTGGATCGTCACCTGATAATGTGAATGCGTCAGTGTGACAAACACCAGTAGCAACGATGCGAACTAGAACCTCACCAGCTTTAGGAAGTTGTACATCAACTTCTTCCATTTTTAGTGGCTCGCCAGCTGCCCATGCAACCATTGCTTTTGATTTGATATGCGTTTGACCAGGTTTAATTTCGATTGTCATTGGATGTTTCCTATATATGTCAGTACAGCGGATAACCGTGCAATTAGCTTCAACCCGTTAAGCGTAGTTGAGCTTAATTGTTTCCGCTCTCTCGTTTTGTTGGAGCTAGTATAGGTGTGAGTGCATGTTTTGATAATCCCCTTAAATAGAAAATGATTATTACTTATTTGTAATAATAGAGCATTTAGGTTCCTCGTGTTAACCGAAAGTCACACTTAAGAATTTTTAAGGTACGTCATAATATTTGCTTACTGAAAATCACATGAATTGGAAATAAAACTACAATATTCTGAGCGCCGTATTTAATGTTGTGGACTCATACATGCTTTTATCTCTTCCGCCTCCAGTGATGCTGTCACTTGCCATCGTGCTTGAAGTTGTCGCGACTTCTTTATTGCCTAAAACGCAGCAATTTACTTCCCTTCCTGCGACCGCCGCAGTACTCGTCGGTTATGGCTTTGCTTTTTATCTGTTGTCTCTCACGGTTCAAACCATGTCTTTGGGTGTGGCGTATGCGATTTGGTGTGGCGCAGGGATAGTGTTGGTCGCGGCGTTGTCTTGGTTGGTCTACGGGCAAAAGCTAGACATCTACGCGATCATTGGCATCGCTTTGATTCTGTCTGGTGTGGTGGTCATTAACCTGTTTTCAACGTCGGTGAGTCACTAAGAGTCTATTTCCTACTTCTGAAGGAACAAACTAATTGGAATCTAGAGTAGTTAGCCTTCAACTTAAGGTATTGAATATAATATAGTAATTCCAATAAATGCATTTTGTGCATGTATTTTATGAAAACAGCTCACTTTACTCATAGATTGGTCGGTTTAGTATAGCCAGCAGAAACCAATGATTATAAATAATCATAGATATTATCTGTTTATCAATAACTTAGGGGGTCATTATGACTATTCCGACAACCGATATGATGGAAGCTTGGACGGGATTTCAAGCTGGCGACTGGCAAACATCCGTTAATGCACGTGATTTTATTCAGCGAAACTACACCCCTTATGAAGGCGATGAGTCTTTTCTTGCGGACGTGTCGGAGTCGACGACACAGCTATGGGAGTCGGTGCTAGAAGGTATTAAAGAAGAAAGCCGCACTCATGCCCCTGTCGATTTTGATACTGATATCGTTTCCACTATCACCTCACACGATGCCGGTTACATTGTAAAAAACCTCGAAAAAATCGTGGGTCTACAAACCGATAAACCACTGAAACGCGGCATCATCGCCAATGGTGGTATTCGAATGGTGAAAACGTCGTGCGAAGTGTACGGTCGTGAATTAGAGCCACAAATCGAAAAGATCTTCACTGAGTACCGCAAAACGCATAACCAAGTAGCGTTCGATCTTTATACCGACGAAATTAAAGCATGTCGCCGTTCTGGTATTATTACTGGTCTGCCGGATGCTTATGGTCGTGGACGCATTATCGGCGACTACCGTCGTCTTGCTTTGTACGGTATCGACTTCCTAAAATTAGACAAAAATGAGCAATTCAAATCGACTCAGAAGATGCTTGAAACGGGTGGTGATTTAGATAAGACATTGCGTCTACGTGAAGAGCTTACTGATCAAATTCGTGCCCTTGATGAAATGCGAGAAATGGGTTTGAAGTACGGCATTGATATGTCTTCTCCTGCTCGTACTGCGCAAGAAGCAATCCAATTTACCTATTTTGGCTACTTAGCTGCGGTTAAGTCTCAAAATGGTGCTGCGATGTCGCTAGGCCGCACATCAACCTTCCTAGATGTTTACATCGAACGTGACCTTAAACTTGGTCTGATTGATGAAAAACAAGCGCAAGAGTTGATTGACCATTTCATCATGAAGCTTCGTATGGTTCGTTTCCTTCGCACTCCTGAATATGATTCATTGTTCTCTGGCGACCCAATTTGGGCAACAGAAGCAATGGCTGGTATGGGCGTTGATGGTCGTACTCTTGTTAGCAAAACGACTTTCCGCTACTTGCACACATTGCACACGATGGGCCCAGCACCAGAGCCGAACATGACGGTTCTATGGTCTGAACAACTGCCTATCGCGTTTAAACAATACGCGGCTAAAGTGTCTATCGAAACCTCATCACTTCAGTATGAGAACGACGATCTAATGCGTGCGGATTTTGATAATGACGATTACGCGATTGCGTGTTGTGTAAGCCCGCAGGTGGTTGGCCAACATATGCAGTTCTTTGGCGCTCGCGCAAACCTTGCTAAAGCGCTACTTTACACCATTAACGGTGGTGTTGATGAAAAATCTAACATGCAGGTTGGTCCTCAAGTTGCTCGTATCGAAGATGAAGTTCTCGATTTTGACCGCTTAATGCCACGCTTTGATGACATGATGGATTGGCTTGCAACGCAATACGTCACTGCGCTGAACGTGATCCATTACTCGCATGACCGTTACAGCTATGAAGCATCGTTAATGGCATTGATGGATCGCGATGTTCATCGCACAATGGCTTGTGGTATTGCAGGGCTGTCGGTTGTTGCTGACTCGTTAGCGGCTATCAAATACGCGAAGGTAACACCAGTACGTAACGAAGATGGCATCGCTGTCGACTTTGATATTGAAGGCGAATATCCAAAATTCGGCAACAACGATTCACGTGTCGATGATATTGCTTGTGATTTGGTTGAACGTTTTATGAAGAAAATTCAGAAAAGGAACACCTACCGTGAAGCGGTTCCAACTCAATCTATCCTTACGATTACTTCAAACGTTGTATATGGTAAAAAAACCGGTAACACGCCTGATGGTCGCCGCGCTGGTATGCCATTTGGCCCGGGCGCAAACCCAATGCACGGTCGTGATGAGAAAGGGGCGGTGGCTTCACTTTCTTCAGTTGCCAAACTGCCGTTCGAGTACGCTAAAGATGGTATTTCTTACACCTTCTCAATCGTACCAAATGCACTAGGTAAAGATGATCTAAGCCAAAAAGTGAACCTAGCAGCACTAATGGATGGTTACTTCCACCATGAAGAAAGTGCAGGATCGATTCGTGTTGAGGGTGGGCAACATCTTAACGTGAACGTGCTTAACCGTGACATGTTGTTGGATGCCGTCGAACATCCAGAAAAATACCCACAGTTAACCATCCGAGTCTCGGGTTACGCTGTGAGGTTCAACTCGTTAACACGTGAGCAGCAACAGGATGTAATTAGCCGTACGTTTACTGCTAAGATTTAACCGTAAACTTCAAGATATACGGTTCTAAAAAAGCGCGAGAATGACATCCGTTTCTCGCGCTTTTTTGTGCGTGGAGTATGGCGCTAATGATGTCGTTGGGCGTCGCGTTGTCTTGGCTAGTATATGGGCAAAACCGATATTTACGCGGTGATTGGAATTACTTTGATGCTTTTTTTGGGGGGATTCGCTTGTTTTTTATGTCAGAGATCACTAGGAGCTCTAACTTATCTTTGCCCCAAAACCGCTTAGAACATTTACTCTACACATTTTACTACTACCAATCGAAGTAAGTTTTTCTAATGTGTAGGAATAGCTATGTCAGTCTTATGACCTGACTGTTTGTACAGTTTATTGGGTTTATCTGACTGCAAAGTATAAAAATGGCTTGTTTTGTCGAGGATTCAGTCTCGTTTTGTCGATAGAAAAATCAATAAGCCATTGTTAATTATAGGCTTATTGTTTGTCCTATCTGAGATAACGAGCATTGTTAAAAAGAGATAACACGCACGCTCGTTTTTATGTAAAGACAAAATGCTGAATGTGATGCATATGCTTTATATTTCAGTGGTTTATGTTAGCCTGAATGAAAGTTAGGCAAGCAGAAAAACGAGCAGGCCTGTTATTAAGAATGTTATATGATTTAAGGAGAAATCTTTGAGTAATTGGGATGATGTTGCTGGTAAAGTTGAGTTTAATCTTCAATTAATCAGCGAGTTACTTATTAATACAGTTCCTTATTCTAGCCAAGTTCTCGATTTTGGTTGTGGGTATGGAAGAGTAACTAATGAGCTTTATGACTTAGGTTATAAAAGTATTTGTGGTGTTGATTCTTCATTGGAAATGATTAATCGTGGGAACAATGAATTCCCGCATCTAGAGCTGAACTACTCAAAAGGTTCACAACTTCCTTTTTCTGATTCTTCCTTTGATGCCCTTGTTACGTGTGCTGTTTTTACATGCATTCCAGAGGCGCAAGTTAGGGTAAATGTTGTTTCTGAACTACTAAGAATTTTAAAGCCAAATGGAGTCATTTATTTAGCTGAATTTTGTTCTGATGAAAGTCTTTTTTTTACGTCTGGTGTTGGGGTTCCAATGTGGCACGGAACTCAAGTTGAAATTGAAAACATAGTTGATGGGTTTGTACTAGAAAAGTCTATCGTTGTTAATAATCAAACGATGACAGGGCATAATAGTAAGGCTTGTCACGTAGTGGCTAGAAAAATCATATAACAAAGCAATCAACACGATTTATTACATTCGGCGTTGTAGGTTTGTCTTTGGCTTTGGTGTTTAAGGCAGTAAAATTCAGCTAAGCCGTCGTAGTAATAAACGTGTTATTGCGGCGCTGACGGATCCCCTCATAATTTCCCTAGTCCTGCGTTGTGTGTGAGCCTTTGATATTCGAACATTCCCCATTGATATTGGGATTCATTAATTTGATATCGCCGATGATTTCGAACTTCTCTCCCTAGACGAGGTATGGAGAGAACTCGGCGGTGTTTAATGCTGTTGGCTTGGAAGTCAAAATGCCATTTGGCCTGTACTGCAATGAGGCCATTCCACCACATCAAGATTTCAGCGAGCAACGCAATAAGAAGCAGGATATCTAATCGCTTAGTACAACGAGTTCTGTTGTGACGAAGTGCGATTCCATAGGCGGTACTCTTTAGATCGCGGAAGGCCTCTTCTATCTGCATACGCTTGGCGTACAGATTGGTAATTTGTACTTCATTTAAGATATGTCTAGGGACATTCGTCGCGAGTAGCCACGGCTCCTTCGCACTGCGCTGGTAGAGATGTGTAGCGGAGTGTTTTTGGCTGGTTCTACTATGGCGCTGGGCTTTTCGGCCTTTTTCTAATCCCTTATAAACATAGGCTTCACAAGATATCGGTGATCTCTTTGCTAGTAAGCAGTGGCCAAGATATTTGGGTTTATGGACAGCGGTTGGATAAAAGGTTTTATTTGAGACCCAAGGTTTATGAGGTTGTTTGACTGATACTTCACCTCGGACACGACCTAACCAAAACCAGCCTTTCTCTTGAACTTGTCGGAACCAAGTATTTCTAAAACCCGCATCAGAAACGATGATTGGACTGGTTTTACTGGGTAAAATACTTTGCAATTTATCGAGGAATGTTTGGTGACTTTTCGGTGAATTATATTGGCCATACTCAAAAACTTGTTCAAAGATTGTGATGGCTCGACCATCAAGTGCAACGGATGCTCTTAACGTCATATAACGAAGTTGTTCACGAACATCAGACCAATCCACAAGGATCACAGGGCATGAGTTGGCGCCCGTTATTAAGTAGGCATGCCATTTATAAATTAGGTCTTTTTCACGATGTAGTTGGCGATTTCCAAGCAGTCTATCAACGCGTTTGATCGCATGTTTTACCGTGGTATTAGTTTCCAGTTTGCGACCTAGTTTAGTCAGCGTTAAGTCTGAGCCGTCAAGTACACTTTTTGTAGCAAGTATCAGAGAACTAACGCGTTTTTTGTGAATGGAGGGGCATTGGTTTTGTATGGTTTGTTGTAGAATCTGAATGTCGCGCATTGTTAACCCACTTGTTCGAAATGTGTGTTCAGCGATATTCATTAGATCAAAGACGGCGATGCGCGTCTACCTCATTGTTTTTACGCCTGATTATGAGGGGATTCGTAAGATTGCGGCGTTATGTGTTCAGACTAAGCTTTGAGGAAAGTGTATTGAACTTAAAGAAAAAACTTCAGTATCAACTACTGCCTAAATTCGTAGATAAGTACATCGAGGCAAAAAATCGATGTATAGAGAAAAACATACGCCAACGAGGAATAACTTCTCTTTTAGTGGATAACACAGTTTTGTTTCATGGAGTAACACACGAAACTGCATGGATATCTAATGGAGTAAAAAAGTGGGGTGATACCGAGATAGAAACAGGTCTCCTTTCTAGGATTCCTGTCCATGAAAGGGGGTTTAAAGGGAGGGAGTACGCTTCAATTAAATTCTTACCAAGTATTATCGATTTGGCAAAAAGAGGGGTACTTGAACTGTGTCTTTCTGATGAGCTAAAAGATGAACAGTGGACGCAGCCAATGGGTAGGTTCCAAGGTTACGGAATGTTTGATAATTCGCTGTTTAAGGGAGTAGACATGCGTATTATCCATGATCCTGATTATGCTTTTGTTATTAGCGCACATTCAAGGAGCCTAGAGGAGCAAAGGAAAGATAGGTTAGCGTCAAAATCTGACCCTCTTTATCATGATCTTATTCGTGTATTAGGAAAGAAAAATTCACAAGATATTTGGCATATTGTTACCGCAGAAAGAAATGGTTGTTATTGTTTCTTAACTATGGACTTTAAACTTGTTAAAAATGTAGAAGCTCAGAAGAATAATCCGGTAGTTAAGTCTCTAACTACTAAAGTATTAACACCAGAGCAGTTAGGCTTGGAGTTAAATTTGCCTTCCATTTCCCCTTGGCTTTACTCGTACCATCAGGCTGATTGCCCAGTAAATTCAGAGCTCAATTGGTCTAACTCCAAACGGCAGAAACCGAAAAGAAACACATAATAAATTACTCAAGTCGACAGCTAACGTTCGGCATTTTTGGTTTGGTTTAGTTCAGTGATTACGGTGGCTTTGCTTGAGTACGGTGGTGGTTAGCTGCAACTTAGCAAGGCGTTACTTTTCAATACCTCAGCTAATCCGAAATCTAACAAGCTCCTAATCTCGCTAACTCGCTTTTGTCCAGAACCTTCATAAGCTGAATTTTCGCCCGTGGCATTTTCTAGTTCAAAAGTCCTCCTTTCCGACTCAGAACCGAACTCTATATGAGTTGTCGGGAGATTTTCTTTTACCCTCCCTACATCAAACGGATCCATAGCTGATCTTCCTAGCGACTTACAACGTAAGAGGTTAGCTAAAAGGGAGAAAACAATATGTCCACCGTCTATGTCAGCATCGGAAGCAACATTAACCGCGAACATCACATCACAGAATCTCTCAAAGCGTTGAATAGTCACTTTGCACCTCTGAACATTTCTAATTTCTACGATTGTGAGCCTGTTGGTTTTGAAGGGGACAACTTCCTAAACCTAGTCGCAGGGTTTGAATGTGACCTTTCTATCGCTGAACTGGCTAAGGTTCTGCATCAAATCGAATTAGAAAATGACCGCAAGCGAGAAACTAAAGAATATGCCTCGCGCACGATGGATATCGATATCCTTCTTTACGGTAACGAAGTAGGCATTATTGATGGAGTAGAGCTGCCTCGAGGTGAAATCACCGAGTACGCTTTTGTGCTTCGACCGTTAGTTGATGTTGCCGCGCAAGAACTTCATCCCACTCTAGATATCTCTTTTCAGCATCTCTGGAACAACTTCGATCAGCTGAGTCAGAAAACCGAACTTATACCGTTCGAGGTCAGCTTCACTTAGTCCCTGTAACTGCTTTAAACAGAACGCTTGAGCTTTATTGATCTTTTCCTCTAATAGGCACGTAACTCACTCTACCTTCTAAGGATCGGAAACTGTTATGAATCACAATGCGATTATCACCATCACAAATCTCAGATTAAGAACCTTCATCGGCTTCAACGAAGAAGAAAAAACCAAGCAGCAAGACATCGTCATAAATGCGGAGATCCATTATCCCGCGAACAACCTTTGCCTCTCTGATGATGTGGAGAACGCACTTAACTACAAAAATATCTGCAAAAAAATTATTGAACATGTTGAATCTGGACGGTTTCTGCTTTTAGAAAAGTTAACCAGCGACGTACTCGGTATTTGTATCGACCATTCATGGGTTCGATACGCTCAGGTGAGAATTGACAAGCCTCATGCTCTACGTTTCGCCGATTCCGTCTCGCTCACCCTGAGCTATGAAGCAGAACTTGAAGATTAACTCATAAGGAGCGACTCAATGCTAACCACAGAAGCTGAAAAAGTAAGAGAAGCTTTGCTCGAAAAGGGACTAGAAACCCCGATGACATCGAGCGAAATGAACCCCGACCAGAAGTACAACCGCATCAAAGGGCTTTTGACGGAAGTTGTCAGTACGCTCGGGCTGGATTTAACCGATGACAGTCTCGCTGAAACACCTCATCGCATTGCAAAGATGTACGTTCACGAGATATTTTCAGGGCTCAACTACAATAACTTCCCAAAAATTAGTGTTATCGACAACAAAATGTCAGTTGATGAAATGGTTAAGGTATCGGATATAGATTTAACTTCGACGTGCGAACATCACTTCATCACCATCGATGGTTTAGCACAAGTGGCTTATATCCCAGAATCCAAGATTCTTGGGCTATCTAAAATAAACCGTATTGTTCGATTCTTTGCTCAGCGTCCGCAGGTTCAAGAACGCCTTACACAGCAAATCCTGGTCGCGATACAGACTCTAGTCGAAACAGAAAATGTGGCTGTGACGATTAAAGCAACTCACTACTGCGTTAAATCGAGAGGCGTTATGGACGCTAACTCTGAAACCACCACAACCGCGCTTGGTGGCAGTTTCAAAACTAACCCTCAAACTAGAGCTGAGTTTTTACGATGAGTGAAACGATTCTAATAACTGGAGTGGGGAAGCGTTTAGGATTCGCTCTGGCGCAGCAACTTATATCTGACGGATACAAAGTCGTTGGCACTTACCGAAGCGACTATCCCCAGCTGAAAATACTGCGCGACAGTGGAGCCGACTTACAACAGGTAGACTTTTATCAACAAAGCAGCCTAGAGGGCTTTCTTCATTACGTTGGTCAAGAATATAAGACACTTCGTGCCATCATACATAACGCTTCCGACTGGAAGCCTGAGAACAAGACAAACCCCAGTGAAAATGCATCACAAATCATGCACCAGATGATGACGGTTCACGCTACCGTGCCTTATCTGGTTAACTTAACGCTCAAAGACCAATTAATGTCTGGCGATAAAACGTCGGACATCATCCACATCAGTGATTACGTTGCGGAAAAAGGCAGTAAAAAACACATCGCTTACGCGGCCAGTAAAGCTGCACTCAACAACCTGACGCTGTCGTTCTCAGCGATGTTGGCTCCCAAGGTGAAAGTCAATACTGTCTCTCCTGCCATGATAAAATTCAATGAACATGATGACGAGGCGTACAAAACCAAAGCTCTGAAAAAAGCACTGATTCCCGCAGAGGCAGGCTTTGAAGAAGTGATAGATGGCATTAAGTTTGTTTTGGCTAGTCACTATATGACAGGAAGGACTTTGCACCTTGATGGCGGCAGGCACTTGAAGTGAAGTTCATGCGTTGTGATCTTGAGGCAGGATAGTCAACTAATCTATTCGTCTTTCATATCGTCTAACTACATTTTTTTAAGTTGTCCCTCGACACTTTTTGGGTTTTAGACATTAGAACGTGTTTGCATGGGCGACTCACCAAACAACTGCTTGTAGCTTTGGCAAAAATATCCCAGATGAAAAAAACCAAAGTCAAAGGCGATTTCATTGATGCACCGTTGTTCGCTCGGATTTTGCAGAATGCGCCGTACCTGGTTGAGACGTACATTTTGTATAAATTGTTTTGGTGATATGTCACAACAGGACTCAAAGGTGTATTGCAGCGTACGGCGACTGACATAAACCGCATCGCACAGTTCAGACACGGTGACGGGTTTACGGTACTGCGAGTTATCTAGGTACTGCCTAATTCGACGCATTGTGTTCTCACGCTGTGAGGCATTGGTTTTTTGCATATTTTGATTAGACGATTGAGCGAACAATTCGACCAACATATCTTGAACAATGGATTGATGAGTTTGAAAAGACCAGCGAGATTGACTCGGGGAGAGTAGTAAGCTCAAGTAAGCTTTTATTTGTTGGGTGTAGTGTTGAGAGCAACCAAGAAAGTGGCTCTTGCTGTTTAATGATTCAATCTCTAGCTGTTGCTGAATCATTTCAACCAGTGAAGGGCTTATGACTAACCCATAAATAGAAAAGGTTTCTGGCGTAAGTAGCTCAAAATCCGCCCCAGCCTCACGGATCAAAATACTATCAGGATTACCTTGTGCGTAATTGATGTGTAAAGGTCTATCGTTAGCACTGATCCCTAACCAAATCCCTTCATTAATACGACATTGCTGCTTGAGTTTTCGGTTGCTGTCTTCTCGAAATAGGTGCACGTGAGAAAATTTTCGTTCACGGATCTGACCTAGAAAACTTCCTTGACTCAGTTGGTCATATTCTTGCTGCCAGTTAAAGAGGCTGGCTGCCTGCTGATTTGCATCAAATGTGTTGAATGTGCACAAATTAGGTGCATAACGCATCAATTCTTCATCCTTTCTCATCATTCCATGACCTACCCATGTGACCCATATTAGTACAGTGTGTCTTTAAGTTTATGTTTATTAATGCTTTTTTATGTTTGCCGATTCTTGATATTCATTCGGTTCAAAAATCGCTTAATTACTCATATATACAAAAGGTTATTGAGCAAGAACTGAACCAGTTTATGAAGAGGGAATTTATGACAGCAGCTTATCGCCGACAACAAGGGCACCTGGTTTTTAACTTTGAGTCGTTAGCAGATCTGATGGCAAAGGCTACGCCAGAGCGTTCAGGGGATGTTTTGGCTGGTGTATCTGCGACTTCTGCTGCAGAGCGTGTTGTAGCTCAGATGACACTGGCAGACTTGCCCCTAAAGACGTTTTTAAATGAAGCGGTGATCCCTTATGAAAGTGATGAAGTTACTCGTTTAATCATTGATAGCCATGATAGAGAGGCGTTTAAAGCGATTGATCACCTTACAGTGGGAGACTTTCGGAACTGGCTGCTAAGTGATGAAGCCGATAGTCTCACGCTTGCAAAGCTGCGTCCTGGTTTAACTCCAGAAATGGTGGCTGCAGTGAGTAAGATCATGCGTAATCAGGATTTGATCCAAGTCGCCAAAAAATGTCGGGTAGTGACTGCGTTTCGTAACACCATTGGCTTGCCTAGTCGTTTATCCACCCGTTTACAGCCCAATCATCCAACCGATTCTCTCAATGGCATTGCCGCCAGTATTTTTGATGGTTTGATGTATGGCAATGGTGATGCTGTGATCGGCATTAATCCCGCAACAGATAATGTACCACAGGCAATTAAGTTGATGAATCTGATGGAAGAGGTCATTCAACACTACCAGATCCCGACCCAATCTTGCGTATTAACCCATGTTACCAACACGATTGAAGCGATTGAGATGGGCGCTCCGGTGGATCTCGTCTTTCAATCTATTGGTGGCACTCAAGGTACGAACGACACCTTTGGTATTAACCTTTCGATCCTTAAAGAAGCAAACGAAGCGGCGCTTTCGCTGAACCGAGGCACCGTTGGAAGTAACGTCATGTACTTTGAGACAGGGCAAGGAACATCTCTCTCTGCCAATGCTTTTCATGGTGTGGACCAACAAACTTGTGAGACACGGGCTTATGCCGTAGCGCGTCATTTTAATCCATTGTTGGTTAATACCGTGGTCGGCTTTATCGGCCCTGAATATCTCTTTGATGGAAAACAGATTATTCGAGCAGGGCTTGAGGACCATTTTTGTGGCAAATTGCTTGGCCTGCCGATGGGGTGTGATATCTGCTATACCAACCATGCCTATGCCGATCAAAATGATATGGATAACTTACTGACATTGCTCGGTGTCGCTGAGTGCTCGTTCATTATGGGGATTCCGGGTTCCGATGACATCATGCTCAATTATCAAACAACCTCGTTTCATGATGCACTTTATGCACGCAAGGTGTTGGGTTTAAAACCTGCGCCGGAGTTTGAGGAGTGGCTAACTCAGATGCAGATTTTTGATGATGTAAAAGATGTGCGCCTAAATGAACGACTCTCCGGCTCATTTGCTGGCGCTCTAGCACAACTTAATGGAGGCCCCGCACATGGGTAAGGTGGTCTCTATGGCAAAACATTCTGCTTCTAAGTTGGTAACTCAAAACCCTTGGCACGAGCTTAAAGGTTTTACATCGGCACGTATTGCACTGGGTCGAAGTGGAAATAGCGTTCCAACTAAAGAGTTGCTTTCATTTCAACTCGACCATGCACAGGCGATGGATGCCGTTCATTGTGCTTTAGATGTGGATTCATTGGTTGAGCTCATCGCTCAATCAAACTCGGTCATTCAACACACTTCTCAGGCACCAATTAAGGCGCACAGCAAAGCGACAGACAGATTCATGTATTTGCAAAGGCCGGATCTTGGTCGTGAGCTTGATGACGTCTGTTGGAATCAGTTGCAAGCCGTTCTTCATTCAGAGTCTCCCCCGTTTGATCTCGCGATAGTAGTGGCTGATGGCTTGTCTTCAATTGCCATTCAAAATCATGCAAATCCAGTCATTGAGCATCTGCTTTCTTTATTAGGGGAAGACGAAGTGCCGTGGCATGTTGCTCCTATTACTGTTGTGAGGCAGGGCCGAGTGGCAATAGGAGATGATGTTTGCGAGTGCTTACAAGCCAAGATGGTGGTGGTTTTGATTGGTGAGCGCCCGGGACTGACCTCTCCAGATAGCATGGGTATGTACCTGACTTGGCAGGCGAGAAGAGGAACAAAAGACTCTGATAGGAACTGCATTTCTAATATTCGCCCACAGGGGTTGGCTTATGAAGATGCGTGTAAGCGAGCGGTATACCTATTGAAGGAAGCTCGTCGGCTAGAGCTTTCAGGAGTCAACCTTAAAGACCGTTCGAGTATCGAGGAAGAAGGTGGTGAGCAGTAGAAGACAAGCACACAGGCAATTTTTTAATTGGATAAAAGACAAAAATAGAGGGATTTACAATGTCAGAACATCAGGAATATTTGGCGCAAAGACAACTTAAAAGGGGCACTGCTGGGTGGATTTTGCTAGCAGGGTTAGGCGTTTCATACGTGATCTCTGGTGACTTTGCAGGCTGGAACTTTGGTATCGGTCAAGCTGGCTGGGGAGGCTTTCTTATTGCTGCAATTGCTATGGCGGTGATGTACTTTACCCTTGTCCTTTCTTTGGCGGAGATGTCTGCGGCTATTCCCGCTGCAGGAGGTGGCTATAGTTTTGCTCGACAAGCCATGGGACCAACGGGGGGATTTTTTACCGGCTTATCCGTCTTAATTGAGTATGCCCTTGCACCTGCCGCGATTGTCATTTTTATTGGCTCAGCGGTGAATGAACTAATGGGTATCGATGGTCCTCTTGTTTACGCGATCTTTTATGCCATCTTTATCGGTATTCATATGGCAGGGGTGGGAGAAGCTCTGAAAGTCATGATGGTCATCAGTGGGTTAGCCGTACTAGCAATTCTTATGACAGCAGGCGTATTGGTTAGTGAGTTTGATGCTAATAATCTGTTTGATATCGCTCCGGCAACCGCACAAGCCACAGAACTACTTCCTTTTGGTTGGTATGGTGTATGGGCGGCACTACCGTTTGCAATGTGGCTTTTTCTTGCGGTAGAAGGGGTTCCATTGGCTGCTGAAGAGGCGAAAAACCCGGCCAAGGATGTACCCAAAGGCATTATCGGCGCAATGCTATTCTTACTGGTCACCGCTACCTTAGTCGTTCTGCTGCTTGCGGGCGCTGTGGGTTCTGAAGCGATTGCGAATAGCGCCGTTCCTCTAGTCGATGCCTTGAAGTTGACCGGTAATCCAACCGTTGCAACGGCTGTTAATATACTAGGACTTGCAGGACTTATTGCTTCATTCTTCTCGATTATCTACGGTTATAGCCGCTTGGTGTTTGCATTGTCTCGTGCGGGTTACTTGCCTCAAAGCTTGTCGCTTACAAACCAAAACAAAGTGCCTGCTCGTGCTTTAGTGGTGCCGGGTGTGTTTGGTTTTGCTGTGTCATTGACCGGAGAAGGCGACCTGATCTTGGCGATGGCGGTAGTGGGGGCGACAGTGTCTTATGCATTAATGTCGCTTAGTCATATATTGTTGCGTATCAAGCAACCAGAGCTTCACCGTCCATACAAAACACCGGGTGGCATGCTGACTTCCGGCACTTCACTAGTGCTGTCGCTTATTGCAATGACGGGTGTTTATGCTTTTGACCCATCTGCATTCTTTATGACTATGGGACTCTTTGTGATTGGTGGTGCTTATTATGGCCTATATAGCCGTAATAAATTGGTCGCATCGACCGCTGAGGAAGAGTTTGAGATGCTGTCGGTTGCAGAGAAAGAGCTTGAGGCTACTAATTAGATTCAATTTCTAATGGTATTTAAGGCTCTAGTGCTTTGCTGGAGCCTTTATTACACTACTTGTAGTAACTTGCGTGTAAACCCCAATCGTCATCACCTCTAACGATAAATATTAATTTAGAAATAGTGCTGTTTTAGGATCATTTTCTTGGAACGTTTTTGTCCAGACACTTGTCATGATTTTTTATAACGAGTTAGATTCATAGCGACGAGCCCCGAAGTTCATTGATAGTGAAGTTTTCATCGCGCTAATCATGTCGATTGCCTTTCTCTAAAGATAAGTTGAAATGATGCAAAGGAAGAATTCGGCATAGATTATGAATGGGATTGATTCAGTAGACGGAATATATGATTCACTAGTAATTAGGATGAATTACTGTTCGCATGTGTATATGTAGCCTACTCCAGACTAACTTCCCTCACACCCCAACACTGCCACAAACGCATCCAAATACTTCTCTATAGTTAAATCCGCAGAAACTGGCGGAAGTTCTACGGTAATGCATGGCAGGTTTCTTTCCTGACACCATGTGCCGAATGAGCCTGGGGTTTCGTAATCCACGTCTTCCACGAGTGGTAGGTTGAACTGCTTGCCTAGCCAAGTGGCGAGTTCCGATTGGGTTGGGTCGTCGACCATAGCGAGTGGTTCGTGGAAAGAGATGACGAACTTGGGTTGGCGTTGCTCAATGAGGTTAATGAGCGACTGCACTTCCGGTTCAAGCAGATCGGCTTGTCCCGTTTTTACTTTTACATCTCTGACTGGTGTGTGAGAACTCCAGCGATAGACGGTCCCGTTTTCTGTCCAGTTCTGAGTCGGAAAGGCGCGGTTTAGATCGACTTGGTTAGCGTTGGCACGAGTACCCAATTGATTGCCGTCCGGGTTCATCGACAGGATTACATCGTGTCGTAAGTTGGCGGCAGGCAAACATCTTAGCGCGCAAGATAAACCTGCGATAGAAGCCGTTTCATCACCGTGTGTGCCTGCTAAAATCAGCCCGCGAGACTCGCTTTCTACTTGCGCGGGGAAATAGAGCAAGGGTGCGCCCAATACCGAATTTCCATATGACAGCGGCTTTATTGAAAATGCAGCTCTTTCCGTTCTTGGAATTAAACTCACCTTAATCTCCTGATTGATCAAGTACTATCAAATAGTCACTACTATTTAGATGACCTCTATTAAATAAACCATAGCGTCAAAACTCGTCAACCGTCGCATTGTTAATTTTATTACTTTGCTTCAAAGATAGGCTAGGAGAGCAAAAAAACATGGATTTTAAGAAACATTCAACGGCTTTAATCATTTCATCTTTATTGACCCCTTTTATATCAGTGACTGCCGTTGCTGAAACCTTACCTGCGGGAACTTCTCTGGCGAAAGAGCAACACTTGGTGCGCGCTAATGATGCAGAAGCGGCGACGCTTGACCCTGCGAAAGCAGAAGGCCTGCCAGAAATGCACATTCTACGTGACCTATTTGAAGGTTTAGTGATTCAAGATCGCGATGGCAATATCACCCCAGGTGTTGCACAGTCTTGGGAAACCGAAGACAACCAGACGTTTGTATTCCACCTACGTAAAGACGCGAAATGGTCGAATGGCGATCCGGTGACGGCCGATGATTTCGTGTATGCGATAAGACGCGCGGTAGACCCTAAAACGGCATCGCCAAATGTGTGGTACCTAAAGCTTACTCAAATCAACAATATCGCTGACGTAGCCGAAGGCAAAAAGCCAGTTGAAGAGTTAGGTATCTCTGCAGTCGATAAACACACGGTGAAATTCGAACTCGATAGTAAAGTGCCTTACTTTGTGGCGATGACAGGCCACACATCCATGATGCCAGTGCACAAAGCAACCCTAGAAAGTAGTGACAAGCCGTGGAGCGATCCTAAGCAATTTGTTGGGAATGGTGCATTTGTGCTAGAGGAGTGGGTGGTGAACGAGCGCATTGAACTGAAGAAGAACCCAAAATACTGGGACAGTTCAGATACTCACTTAACCGAAGTAACTTATATTCCGTTTGAGAATCAGAATGCCTCGATTAACCGTTATGCAGTGGGCGAGGTCGATATTACTTCGGACGTGCCTACACACATGGCGCAGCAGCTTAAAAGCAAATACCAAGATGCGTTTACCACAGTGCCTCTGCTGTGTACTTACTACTACGCATTCAATACTACGCGACCACCATTCGATGACGCACGAGTCCGTAAGGCTGTCTCTTATTCCATGATGCGTGACGTTATCACCAATGGTGTTACTCAGGTCGGCAACTTACCGGCTTATACCTTTGCTCATGAGTACACGGCTGGTTTTGATGCGACACAACCTGAATACAGTACTTGGACTCAGAAGGAGCGTGATCAAAAAGCAAAAGAGCTACTGAAAGAAGCGGGCTACGATGCGTCTAATCCGTTGGACTTCAAACTGCTTTACAACACCAGTGAATCGAACAAGTCCATAGCAGTGGCGATTGCATCAATGCTGAAAGGCAACTTAGGTGCACAAGTTGAGCTTGAAAACCAAGAGTGGAAGTCTTACTTGGTGTCACGTCGCCAAGGTGATTTCGATGTAATGCGCGCCTCTTGGTGTGGTGACTATAACGAAGCATCAACCTTCTTGAGCCTATTGCGCTCTGGTTCTTCGGGTAACTTTGCTCGTTACAATAACGACAAGTACGACGCAGCAATGGACAGCGCCTTAGCTGCAACCAGTGAACAAGATCGCCAAGGTTTCTATGATCAAGCAGAACAGTTGTTGGCAGAAGATATGCCGATCGCACCAATTTACTACTACATGCAGGCTCGCCTAGTGCGACCAAGTGTCGGTGGTTTTGCGAAAAACAATGTGGAAGGGCGTATCTACTCTAAGGATCTCTACATCAAAGAGTAATTGCGTTTGATTCACGCGGCGACACACCGCTAAGAACATGAAATAAAGAAAAGGGACGTTGATCATAAATATCTGATCAACGTCCCTTCGTCATTAATCTGTAACGGTAAGAGCAAAAAACTGAAACCTGATTGAAGTATTTTTCACTTTTATTTCAATCAGGTGAAGCCATGTTACCCCCTCTACGTGCCCTTGTTGCGTTCGAAGCTGTTGCCCGCCTCGGTTCTATTGGCGCTGCTGCGCGCGAGCTTTGTGTTACCCAAGCTGCGGTGAGTCAGCAGCTTAAAAGTTTAGAAACCTTTCTCGATACCACATTGTTTGAGCGCAGCTCCAAAGGCGTAAAGCTGACGTCAGCTGCCCAGCACTATCAACCGATTGTTGCGGGTTCATTAGCACACCTGAAATTACAGACTCAAATCCTCTTCGGGGAAAAAGAAACCGACGTGTTGAGCCTGCGCGTTAATCACACTTTTTGCCATAACTGGCTGTTACCTCGCCTGCCATCTTTTTATCAAAAATACCCTTTTATCAGGCTCGATATTCAGCTGGTGGACTGGCCATCAACCAATCCTTGTCAGAATGTCGATATCGAGCTGACCAACGGCAAGGTAGAAAGCGAAGACACTCATAGTGAGCGACTGTTTCAAGAACATTGGCAGTTGGTGTGTAGCCCAGACTTTAAAAACCAATATCAAGATGCCTTGGCTAAGCATGATTTTTCTGCTCTGCCGACAGTGCAAGTAAAAGGCTACCGAGAGAACTGGCTGCAATGGTTGAGTCACAACCAATTCGAGATGACCTTACCGAAGGTGCTACTTGAAGTGAGTAACTCTCTGCATGCATTAGAGGCGGTCAAACATGGCATTGGCGTGTTGTTGGTGCGTTCGCTAGCGGTGTCTGAGCTGTTAGAGAAAAACGATCTGGTTCTGGCGACTGAATCCTCAATGCCTGCCGAATCTGCCCACTATTTGATTAGCAAACACAGACGCAGTGCCAAGGTGAATTTCTTTTGTGATTGGCTTTATCACCAGATGGAAGACGGTGAACTGGAAGAAAGGTTTTCTAATGAGTAGCCATAAAAAAAATGAAGGGCGCTCTTACTAACCTGTCACACAAACCCCTTAATTTAACCGCATACAAATAAGGACGAGGTCACCATGAGTGCTTTCTCAGAACCAATGAAAAACCGCTTAAAGGTACTGCTATTTACTGCACCGTTGTTGGTGCCACTGTTTACTTTTTGGCTCGTACCATTTGGTTATTCGATTTACATCAGCTTCACCGATTGGGATTACATCTCGCCAGATTATTCGTTCATCGGCTTAGAAAATTACGAGTACATGGTTGAGGATTACGAGTTCATCCAAGCGATGCTCAACACGTTTTGGTTCTCTGTGGGTGTGGTGATTCCCACCATTATTCTTGGCCTTGTGTTTGCCATGTTGCTGCACAAAAACTTCAAGGGTAGCCAGTTTTATCGTGCGGTGATCTTCTCGCCTTGGATTACACCCACAGTCGCGGTGTCGATTGTGTGGTCTTGGGTATTTGAGACCAAATCAGGCTTGGCAAACCACTTACTGGAGTCGGCAGGGTTTAGCGCGATTCCATGGTTAGAAAACGGTAACACAGCCTTAATTGCGGTAATTATCGTGACGGTGTGGCAGGCGATTGGTTGGACGATGCTGTTCTACATCAGTGCGCTTAACAAGATTCCAGAGTCGCTGTATGAAGCCTCTTTGATTGATGGTTGCAGCAGCTTAACGCGCTTTTTGAAGATAACGCTGCCACTGATTTCACCAACCACATTCTTCTTAGTGGTGGTCAACATTATTACGGCAATGCAGGCGTTCGATCAGTTCCAGATCTTAACGCAGGGCGGGCCGGGTGGTGAGACACGTACCTTGTTGTACTTGTTCTACCAACAAGCGTTCGAACGTTACGAAATGGGGCCCGCGGCCGCGACATCGTTAGTGATATTCCTGATTACTGGATTGTTGGCACTTATTAATACCTACATCGGCAAGCGCTGGGTGTACTACTAGTCGATTTTTGAAAGGACAGAATTATGACCACGCAAGTATTGGATGCCAATCAAGTATTGAATCAGAGTGCAGCGAAAACCAAAGTTAGAGCTCAAGCCAAAGTGGCGAAGTCAGAGGTTGCGTCAAAGAAAACCTCAGTGGATCGCCGTTCGTTTATCGCACTTGCGAAGCACCTGTTTTTGGCAACCTGCGGAACCATCATGGTGTTCCCGTTCTTATGGATGCTGTCTGGTTCGCTGAAAACCAATGATGAGATCTTTGCTAACCCTCTGGATTTGATTCCAGAGCAGTTTCGCTGGGAAACCTTTGTCGAAACCTTCCACAGCGCGCCGTTTGGCTTGTACATCTTCAACAGCTTTAGCGTGGCTTTGTTCACGACTCTGTTGGTGATTGTGAATTCCGCGATGTTTGCATACGCGCTGACTCAGCTGAAGTTTCGCTCGAAGACCGTGCTCTATTTCATCGTGATGGGCTGTTACATGCTGCCGGGTGCAGTGACTTACATTCCGTCTTACATCACTTTGGCAAAACTGGGTTTGTTGGATTCACACATGGGCTTAGTTGCGTCGAACGCGGCGTCGGTTTTCGGTGTGTTTTATCTACGCCAAGTGTTTATCAAGGTGCATCCGTCGCTGATTGAAGCGGCACGAATTGATGGTGCAGGTGAGCTCAAGATCTTATGGGCAATCATCTTACCGCAATGCCGAGCAGCAGTCGCAACACTGTTCCTCATCACTTTTATTACCAATTACAACAGCTACATGTGGCCAAGCCTGGTGATTACGACTCAGGATTTAAATCTGATCGCTACTGGTATTCGTCACTACTTTATTGCCGAAGGTAACTATGGGTTGAACTGGTCGCAAATTATGGCGGCGAGCACCATTGCAGTATTGCCTTTGTTAATTCTATTCGTCATTTGTCAAAAGACGATTCTTTCAGGTATCGCCGATAACGGCGTAAAAGAGTAAACGGAAATGAAACTAAAAACTCTCGCACTAGTGTGTGCTGGCGCAGCAAGCGCGTCTATGTTCTCTAGCAGTGTTCTTGCGGCAACCGAAGTTAACTTTTGGTATTCCGGTGGTACTAAGCCACAGCAAATGATGACTAAGCTCATCGAAGAGTTCAACGCCAGCCAAGATGAGTATGTGGTGAAGCCAGCATTGCAAGGCAACTACACGGAAACATACCAGAAGCTACAAGCTGGTTTAGCGTCGAAAACAGCGCCTGAACTTGTGTTGTTAGATTCAGGTCGTGCGGAAGCGATGCACGGGCGTGGTTTGAGCCGTGACCTAACGGCTTTCATGGATGAAGAGTTTAACTTCTCTGATTTCATTGGTGCGTTTAAAGACCAGGTGACCGCAGACGATGGCACCATCATTGGTCTGCCTGCTTACGGCACAACTCAAGTGTTTTACTACAACAAGCAGGTATTGGCAGACAACGGCTTTACCGAGCAAGACCTAAACACATGGCAAGGCGTGGCTAAGGTCGCTGAAAAAGTCACACAGCGTGATGAGAAAGGCAAAGTGACGTTCTATGGCTGGGAGCCGATGTGGGGCCAAGACAACATGATTGACGCGGCTTTCTCTAACGGCGCGAAGATCATCAGTGATGACGGCAAAACAGTGCTAATTGATTCTGCTGAATGGGTTGAGGTGTGGGACAGCTTCCGTAAGTGGATCCACGATGATCAAATCATGCGTATTCACTACGGTGGCCAAGGCTGGGAATACTGGTACAAAACCATTGATGACGTGATGAAAGATAACGCACTTGGTTACACCGGTTCATCGGGCGACCAAGGCGACTTGGACTTCACTAAGCTTTCAGCAACCACACAGCCTGGTTGGGGTTCAAACCCTTCTGCGCCACAGGCGGGTGCGTTGGTTTACGTAATGCCAAAAGGCACAGACGAAGTGGCAGCAAAAGGTGCATTCGAGTTTGTTGAGTTTTACACCAACGCGAAAAACACCGCAGCATGGTCAATGTTTACGGGTTATATCCCAGTGCGTAACAGCGTTTCTGAAGTACCAGAATACCAAGCATTCACTAAAGAGAATCCGCAAGCTCTGATTCCTTTGAAGCAAGCAAACACGGCGACCAAAGACTTCCTAGATCCTACTAACGGTAAGATCATGGATGCGCTGAAGGTGGCTGCAGACCAGATTCAAATCCAAAATGTGCCTGCTGACAAAGCGCTAAAACAAGCGGCTAAAAAAGCACAACGCGCACTAGACCGAGCGAATCGTTCTTAATCTGTAAAGTGGTTAAAACTATCTTTGCATGCATAAAGGCCCATCTATTCGGGTGGGCCTCTTTTGACCCAGTCCTTCAATTAGGACGAATTTGGTGAAGACAATGACCCAATTTCAAGGTGAGCTGCCGTTTGGCAGAGTACGTATCCCCTTTGATGTGCCAGCAGGTTCTCACTGCGTAACCATTACTGGTACGACGGTGAAAAAAGGATTCTTGTACGCAGCGGCGTATGATGCCAACCAAGCATTTCGTGGCAAAGTGCTATTTGAAAAGGCGCACAAGTCACTCTCTATCCAACCGAAAAACTCTGGTTTAGGTGCGATTGATGGTGCGATTCCATCGGGCGAATGGTTCTTAGAACTTTACAATCTCGAAGGTGAGTTCCGTACAGAGCGTGCGATGCAGTATCAAGTCGATGTGCTTTGCTCTGATGAGTTAGTTCATCATTCTAATAAGCTAGGTACTGACGGAATTGAGAGTGAGCTAGAACTGAACCCAACAGTCACAACGGATCTCGATATCGAGTTCGACTACAGCCATATGTTGAGCTCTGATTCTCGCTGGTATCGTGGCGATTTACACGCTCACACTCAGCTTTCTGATGGTCACAATACCTTGGCCGCGGCGAAAGATATTGTTGAATCACAAGGGCTCGATTTCTTCTTCTTCACTGAGCACAACATCTGCCAGCCTAAGCTGCCTGTATCAAACCAATGTTTGTTTTTACCAGCGTTAGAAGTCACAACCGATCTCGGGCATTTCAATGTGCATGGCCCAGTTAAGTCTTTGGACCTTAGAGACGTTGAACACAGCAGCCAAGCGACCATGGAAGCCGGATTGAGCTTAGCTAGAAGTGGACACAATGGTGGACACAGTTCCCTTGGCATTAATCACCCGATGATGAAGCCGTGGCATTGGCATTACGATCAAGTGGATCTCAGCCAAGTGTCTACGTTTGAAGTGTGTTGTGACCCAACGTGGTCGACCTCGCCAAAAGCGACCGAAGAGGCGTTATTGGTTCTCAATGAAATGTGGAATTGCGGCCAGCGCATTACGGCGATTGGCGGCAGTGATTCACACCTTGAACCCCATGAACGCAATCCAAAATCGGATGAACCTTCTATCTACGGTGACCCATCAACTTTCGTTTACAGCCATGGTTTGAGCGGCGAAGGCATCTTGTCTGGTTTGCGTAACGGGCAGGTTTACCTAGAGCGCCGTTGTGGCTTGAAATTTGATATCAACTTAGGTGATTTGCTGCCGGGCAACGACTCTCAAGGGCAGGCTCTCACTTATCGTATCGCTGTCACTGATTCAAAAAACCTTTACTACGCTGAGTGCGTGGTCGATGGCGAGATTATTGACCGAATCGCTCTGAATGATGAGCTGCAAAGTATCCATATTGATGAAGGCTACCGTTGGTGTCGAGTGGATATCCGTCGTGGAGAATTTTCTTCTGCATTAATCAACAGCCCTCAACCCGTATCTGAAGAACGTGAGTTTGAAGGCTGCATCAACGCCGTATTCGACGGCAAACAACCAGAATTTAACCAACCCCTAGTGCGTACTTGGGGAGAACTAATGGAGCGAATGAGCCGTGATGAAGTTTAAGGCGATGTTATTTGATAAAGACGGCACATTGTTAGAGTTCCACAAGATGTGGCTTAACGTTTCTCGTGGTGCTTGTGAGCGTGTGAAATCTTACAGTGACCAACACCAAGGTAATCAAACTGTCACACCTGTTGAGTTACTCTTGGCCATCGGTGTTGAAGGTGATGTGGTTGATAACTATGGACTATTAGCCTCAAATCCAGTGGAAGATACCGCAACAGCGTGGTTCAACATGCTGCAACCGAATGTCTCGCTCACTGAATTCACTAAGGTGACCAAAGCCGCTTTCAATGATGAAGTGGAAGAGAACCCAAGCTGGATTGAAGCCCTGCCGGGTGTGGCTGAAAAGCTTGACCTGTTTAAGCAGCAAGGCATGATTTTAGGTATCGCGACCGCAGACACCAAAGACTCGACCATCTACACACTGGAGCAATCGGGTTTGAGCGAGATGTTCGATTATGTTGGTTATTCTGATGGCGATATCGAACCTAAACCAGCGCCCGCACTACTCAATGCCTTCTGTGAGCAATGCGGTATTGAGCCACATGAAGTGATCATGTTTGGTGACACGGTTTCAGATATGGAATTTGGCCGCAATGCAGGCGCAAGCAATGTCGGTGTTCTGACGGGGACTGCACAACACAGCGAGTTAGAGCCAGTGGCGGATCTGGTTATCGCATCAGTCGCCCATTTTGAGCTCAACCAACTGCAAGAACGTGGCTAAAACGTCCACGACAGATTGCAAAGATAGTATTTAACGAATTGATTTAAGGACAGGTTATGGCTGAAGTCACACTGAGAGGGGTAGAAAAAACCTACCCAAATGGTTTTAAGGCTGTGCACGGTGTCGATCTGAATATTCGCGAAGGTGAGTTCATGGTGTTTGTTGGGCCGTCTGGCTGCGCAAAATCTACGACACTTCGCATGATCGCAGGCCTTGAAGATATCTCAGAAGGCGATGTCTACATTGGCGATAAGCGTGTAAACGAATTGCCACCTAAAGATCGTGGTATCTCGATGGTGTTTCAGAACTACGCGCTTTATCCGCACATGTCGGTGTACGAAAACATGGCTTTTGGCCTGAAGCAACAGAAGCTGCCAAAGCATGAAATCAATGAGCGAATTGAAGATGCAGCCAAGACTCTCGATATCGAACACCTGCTAAATAATAAGCCGGGTGAAATGTCGGGTGGTCAAAGGCAGCGTGTGGCGCTTGGCCGTGCGATGGTGCGTAAGCCAGATGTGTTTTTGTTTGACGAGCCCTTGTCTAACTTGGATGCCAAGCTGCGTGTTTCGACTCGTGTCAGCATTGCACAGCTGCACAATAACCTGAAGCAAGAAGGGCAGAACGCCACCATGATCTATGTGACACACGATCAGGTGGAAGCCATGACCCTTGGCGATCGCATCTGTGTGTTGAATCAAGGTGAGATTATGCAAGTCGATACGCCAATGAACCTTTATCAGTACCCAGCAAACAAGTTTGTCGCAGGCTTTATTGGTTCGCCAGCGATGAATCTTCTCAAGGTGAGATTGGATGAGATTGATGGCGTGATGAACGTGGTCTCTGAAAGTGGGACTCGTTGGACACTGCCACAAGACAAGCAAGCTATCGCTCGAGAGAAACTCGGAGAGTGGTTGTGGTTTGGTGTTCGCCCTGAGCACATTCAACTGGCTAATCACGATGCGCCGTTGTCGGAAGTGAATACTCAAACGCACAAGCTTGATGTGGTCGAGTCGATGGGTAATGAGTTGTATCTCTACTTCAAACTCGGTGCTGACAAGTTGGTGGCACGTGTCCCTTTCGATGCGGATCGCACGGCAAATAGTGGTGAAGAAACGGTGCTGCATTTCAACACAAGCCAATGTCACTTGTTTGATTTGGAAACCGAAGAGACCCTTGTTCCTCAAGGCTAATCAAACTGACGTTACAGATCTCAAGTTTGTGACCAAATCGTTTAGATAAACAAATCCCCATTCGCTGACAAAACGAATGGGGATTTTAGTTACTAGGGGGGTAGTAATTTTATCTTCTAACTTGTTTCAGGTTTTAGATAGCCACCATAGTCGTGGCTTTCTTCATTGCTTCCTTGGTTGAACACTCAATCACGTTCGCATTGGCAAAGCGGTGTGCGTCTTTCACTTGAATATCGTGAGCCAAGATAACCAGTCTTGCGTTCGCTACGTCTAGGTCGCTGATGCGGTTCTGAATACCGTTTTGACCTTGAGTTTCTACCTTAATCTTAAGGCCAGCTGCTAAGCCTGCTTTCTCTAGTGCTTTCGCTGCCATGAAGGTGTGTGCAACACCTGAAGGGCAACATGTTACTGCTACGATGTCGTACTCGCCTTCGCCTGCTACAGGCGCCACTTGAGCTTGTACTGGTGCTTCAACCATGTCTTCTTCTGTTTCTACCGCTACCGGTTTCCAGAAGCCTACGATAACGGCTGTGGTTAGCGAGCCAAGCGCAATACCGACGACGTACATTGGAATGTTGCTTGATACTGGCGCCGTGATTAGACCGCCCCACGGTGCGTGCAGTAGAACGTCTGTCATGAAGCCGAATACACAGCCCACGATACCACCGGCAACGATTGAAGGAAGTACGCGCATTGGGTCATTCGCTGCAAATGGGATAGCCCCTTCAGAGATACCGATAGAGCCCATGATTGCTGCTGCTTTACCTGCTTCTTGCTCTTGTTTAGAGAACTTGTTTTTGAATAGGAAAGTTGCCAACGCCATGCCTAGAGGTGGAGTACAAATCGCGATGCCAACGCCGCCCATTAGCCAAGGTTGTGTGTCTACTTGAGTTTGAGCAAATAGGGTCGCGACTTTGTTGATAGGGCCGCCCATATCAAACGCCGTCATACCGCCAAGGATTGTGCCCAGAACCATCTTAGATGCACCAGCCATTGAAGCTAGGAACTCGTTCATTGAATACATGAACAGTTTGATTGGCTCACCGATGCCCCACAGTACGATACCTGCAGAGATTAACGTACCTAGAAGCGGGTAGATGAAGTACGCACCTAGAGCCGTCATGTTCGCAGAAAGTGGGATCTTCTTAAGTTGGAACACCACGCCACCGGCGATAAAGCCTGCCACGATACAGCCAAGGAAGCCGCCGCCCATGTCAGCCATGATGCCAGAAGAGATCATCGCAGGTGCCAGTGCTGGTTTGTCTGCAATTGAGTAACCAATAAAGCCGCCAAGAATGATTGGGAAAAGAACAAGGCCCTTGATACCGATGTTAGAGATATCTGCTAGTAAGCCGTCTGCTGGAACCGCACCTTTGCCTGATGCCATGACCGCTAAAGCCAGCAGAACACCACCGGCTACGATAAAAGGCAGCATGTGTGAGGTTCCGAAAAGCAGGTGACCTTTCATGGTACTAAGGATTTTTTTATAGTCGCTACTACTATTCTTATTATTAGAATTGCTACTGGTATTCGTAGCTTGATTTGCTAGGGTGCTCATAATTTTCTACGCCTTATGAATTAATTAAAATATTAAGGATTTGATGTTCATCTTTTGCGTTATGGATATTTTGAATAAATTCATCACTGAATTTTCCAAATAGTTCTTGTAGTACATAAATATGATGGTCAGCACCGTTGTCGGGTGAGGCAATCATAAAAAATACGGTTGGATTGATGTCGTCTTCATCGCCATAATCAATACCTTTACGCTTAACACCGACAGCGATTGCTGGCTCAGTTACCGCCTTGCTTTTTGAGTGTGGGTAAGCGATGCCGTCCATTGAGGTAATGCTTTGAGATTCACGAATTTCAATGTCTGCCAAGAAGGCTTCTTTATTACTGATTCGGTTGTTTTCAAATAACATGCTTGCCAATTCTTCAAACAGTTCTTTTTTATTATTCGCTTGAAGGTTGTTATTAATTAAGTTGACGTTAGTTAGCTGTGTGACCATTTATTAACTCATTCACTATTGAAGTTCTTGAATTAAAATTAATGGATTAACGGCATTCGCGAAATAGCAAATAAAAGCCCTTCACTGTACATTTGTACCAAGCAAAATTAAGTGTGATTTGCATCATTCATCCAGTGTGAGATGGGTCATATTTGATTATGTTTTTGATTATGTTTTTGACACGCCGAGCGGCCTCATCAGAAACAAAAATGCCCCGCATGAGCAGGGCAGTAAGACTTTGTACTGAGTTCTAAGGGAGCTAGCTGTAAGCACGCGCTACTCGGCCAACGCAGTCCAGTTTGTAGCTCTCAGCATAAGCAGGAATGAATACCGATTGGCCTTTCTCTATCACGCAGGTTTCGCCGCACTGGTGAGTAAGCACCATAGATTCGTCGAGAGGTAGTAGGATCTCGGCACCTTCGGTAGTGATCCGTCGCTGATGTGAGTTTTGCACGATAGAGAACTTAAAATCCTCGACTGGAATTTGGTATTCCATCACATCACCTTGCTCTATCGGGCTGAGCAGTAACCTATCCGCAGGCTTTTCCTTAAATCGAGTACAAGAAACCAGTTCATTCACGTCCATGTATTTAGGCGTTAACCCAGCGCGCAATACATTGTCTGAGTTCGCCATGATCTCTAAGCCCGTGCCTTTGATGTAAGCGTGGGGCGTCTCGGCATCCAGATACATGGCTTGCCCCGGCTTTAGCGTGATAACGTTCAATAGCAGCGGAGCAAACAGGCCGACATCCCCCGGATACTGTTGTTCCAACTCTGAAATCAACTGGAACACAGGGGCATCTGAAAGTTTCGCCTTCATCAACAACATGGTCAGCGCCATGCCTTTTTGTTCACCTTGCAAAGACAATAAACTCGCGAAGAAGCTCGCTAATCCATTAGGCGTTTGATCGCCCGCGAGGTCGTTAACCATCGAGTGCAGCTCAGGAATATCGAGGTAATGGAAGTGCTCAAGGATCTCGCTGATCGACCTAAAGCCATTCATCGCCGTGTAGTCCGTTAGGGCATACACCAGTTCTGGCTTATGATTAGGATCCTTGTAGTTACGATTGCCAGCTGTCATTGGAATGCCTTGCTGCTCTTCAAGAGCATAGCCAGATTCCGCTTGCTGTTTGTTTGGATGTACTTGAACAGACAGCGCTTTCTCAGCCGCTAATACCTTGAAAAGATAAGGTAACTCGCCAAAGCGACTCGCCACTTTCTCGCTTAGAAACAAGTTTAGGTTCTTAGAAATCAAGCTCGACAATGTGGTCTGTTGCCCGTTATCAGTCACCATTGAGCAACCATTGGGGTGTGCGCCCATCCAAATCTCCGCTTGTGGCTCACCAGATTGGTTATCAATACCAAACAGTTGGCTAAACGAAGACGGGCTACCCCATGCGTAGTTTTGAATCACGTTGGTCATAGGGTAGAAAAAGCGTTGTACGAACGAGTCGTTCGCTAAAGAAAAATCAGACATCGAGATCACCATGAAGGGAAACATGGCTTGAGCTCTACTCGATTTACTAAAATACGAGAGTAGAGGGACTCAAGCCATTGGAGTTGAAATGGCTTAAGCCGCTGCTGTTGCTAGCTTGGCTTTGCGTAGATTTTTAAGCGCGATACAAGTAACCGCAGTCACACCTGCACCTGATGCCATGCACAGCAGTGCCAGCATTGGGTAGTTCATTGCGCCGAGCAGAGCCACAACAGGGCCACCGTGAGCAACGCTGTTGGTGATACCAAATGAGAACGCCATAACAGCTGCAGTCATTGAGCCAAGCACGTTGGCAGGGATAACCGACATTGGATCTTGCGCTGCGAAAGGAATCGCACCCTCAGAGATACCTACTAAGCCCATCGCACCTGCTGCTTTGCCTGCTTCAATTTCAGAAGATTCAAACAGGTCGAACTTGCGGCCCAATCTGGTTGCGATAGCCATGCCTAATGGAGCGACAGGGATTGCGCACGCCATCGCACCCATGAATTGAGTTTGACCGCTGGCAATCATGCCGACCGAGAAAAGGAACGCTACTTTGTTGAACGGACCGCCCATATCGAAACCGGCCATGCCACCAAGGACGATGCCAAGCAGAACCACGTTGCCTGTGCTCATGCTCGTTAGTAGTGCAGTAAGAGCATCCATCAGCCCAGCGATAGGTGCGCCGATAACAAAAATGAACAGACCTGCGATGAACAAAGAGCCAGTGATCGGAGCGATCATGATAGGCACAAGCGGTTGAACGAATTTGTGGTAGTTAAACGAGGTGATCCATTTAACGAAGTAACCCACTAATAAGCCTGCGATGATTGCGCCAATGAAGCCAGTACCAGCGTCAGCGCCATAGAAAGAGCCGTTGTTAGCAATCCAACCACCGATAAGGCCAGGGGTTAGGGCAGGGCGGTCAGCAATCGCGTAAGCAATGTAGCCAGCCAAGATTGGGATCATCAATGTGAAGGCAACCACACCGACTTCTAGGATTTGGTTCCACATGCTGCCAGCAGGAATCGCCATGCCAGATTCACTTGGCTCGCCGCCAATCGCCAGTGCAAGGGCAATCAATAGGCCGCCAGTCACCACGAATGGGATCATGTGAGATACGCCATTCATCAAGTAACGATAAAGGTCTGAACGCGCTTGTGAGGCTTTTTCTACAACGGATTGGTTGGTCGGTGTTTGTTCAGCTTGGTAACTAGGTGCATTGAGAGCTTGCTTAATCAAGCCTTGTGCGTCTTTGATTGGTGCTTTTACGTTGGTGCTGATGACGCGTTTTCCGGCAAAGCGAGCCATGTCGACCTGTTTATCACAAGCCACGACAATCGCGTCGGCGCGTTCGATCTCTTCTTGAGTCGGGCTGTTTTTAACACCAATAGAACCGTTAGTTTCGACCTTGATGTCATAGCCAAGAGCCGCCGCGCCTTTTTCTAGTGCTTCGGCTGCTAAATATGTGTGTGCGACGCCAGCTGGGCAGCCTGTCACACCAATGATGAAGCCTTGTTTCTCAACGTTGGTTTCGGTTGCTGAAGGCTCAGGTTTGCTAAGCAGTAGTTCTAATGCTTCTTGTTCAGATTGAGCATTCATGAAGCTTTCGATAAAGCCTTCTTCAATCAGTTTTGAAGAAAGCTCTGCCAGTACTTCGATGTGGTGATCATCGCCGCCATCAGGAGAGGCAATCATGAAGAACAGTTTTGATGGCTGACCGTCATCGGCGCCGTATTCGATACCCTGCTTGTGGACGCCGATAACAACCGCGGGTTTGATCACCGCAGCGCTTTTTGCGTGTGGCAGTGCGATGCCCTCTTCAAACCCAGTATTACCTTGTTCTTCACGAGCCTTAATGTCGGCAAGAAACTGTGCTTTGTCTGAAATACGGCCTTGTGCGTACAGCACGTCTATCAGCTCTTTAAATACGTCTTCTTTTGAATTAGCGCTAAGCGAAAGCTTAATCAAATCTTGATTGATCAATGTCGTGATCATAATGAACCCCTACTCTGTTTTTATTTTGTTAGGGGTATTCTGGAATCTACGGCTTACCTTCTGTAGTGAAGAAAAAATGCATTTACTGGATGATTGTTGCGTTATAAGTGGAGTGTGATTTTGATCGGTCTAACGGGCGTTTTTAGCCCTGTGTTGACAAGATTTGTCGTGCTTTAAAGCTTTTATTTATAAGGGCTACAGCGTGTTTTGTTATCTGGGAAATTACGTGCCTAATCGATTTATCCACTGGATATTTATTTCTAAGACTGGATTTTTGTAACCTAGATCTCAAATTGTGATTTTGCTCAATAGCGCTATGTTTCAGTTACAGGTATATCTATTCCGGTAGCCTTATTGCTGCTTATAAGAGTTCGAATAATGATATTTCATGACTTAATCTCGTCGGTGTTAAATGAGCGAGAACCGTTTCATAACATCTGGTTTGCTGGAGATTTTCATACACCTTCAGCGTGCAGTTATCAGGTGAACTTTCCGCGCTTAGAGCTGGTGCTAGACGGAGAGTATATTAATGAAATGGAGAGTCATGATCGTAAGATCACTAACGTTATTGCCAAAGCCGGAGACGCGATTTTCATCCCACCTAACTGCTGGAATAAACCTAACTGGGATACTGACTGCTCAGTGTTGAGTATGTTGTTTGGTCGTCGTCAGCTGGGTTTAAGTTTGGTGAGTAAGCGCAAAGGGGAAGAGAGCTTTTACGATATTCAAAAGCACAGTATTCAGACTCGATCAGGGTTTGCGATTGATAATATCTTGGAGGCGCTTAGCTCGCTAGCGAGGGAGAGCAACAAGCAGCCGATGGATGAGTTATTGCTGCAAGCTCTACTGCAATACAGTAAAATCATGCTGGAAGCGCCCGTAGAAAAATCTCATAGCCGAGTACAGGATGTGTATCAGGGGATTTGTATCTACATTCAAGAGAACTTCCACCGCCAAATCACCCGAGACAGCATTGCCTCACGCTTTAGCATTTCATCCAATCACTTGTCGCGAATGTTCCGTCAGCAAGGCCACATGACGCTAGCAGAGTACATTACCCGCGTGCGGGTCGATCGCGCTAAGTTTATGCTTAAGAAGTACAACTTCAAACTCAATGAAGTGGCACTACGTTGTGGCTTTAAAGATGTGAACTACTTCTGCCGCGTGTTTAAGAATCGCACTGGTAGAACGCCGACCGAATATCGTGGCTCTATCTAATATCCCTTCAAATGACCTTTTCTGACCAGAGCTTATACGACCGAAATTTGTATGACTAGATCACCACAGTGGACTCTGTGGTGTGGTGATCAATTTGCTTTGTGTTCTCCTCTGCCGTTTATTTCTACACCTTATTTCCCAACCTTATCTTTAGGCACGATTTCTATTTATCCCGTTTCACTAAAATAACCCCAATTAATAACATTACGGGTTCGCTTTGCGAGTTGCTTATTATTTTTCGTTGCCTATTTATTGAATTAAACGTGTGAGAGTTGATGTATTAATACGATGCATTTAATGAATGCTAAGTAAATTAAAAACCACTTATCGAGACGATAAAATCTTGTTATTGTTATCCAGATTACTGATTGAAATGTTTTTAAGTTATTGATTTTAAATGTTTACTTTTCGTCAGCTTGTTCTTTGTTTACTAACGTGTAATTCATGCCTCGAAATCAAATATTCAGGTTTATACGCCCCATCACAACCTTGACTTATAATACTACAAATTAAAAATTCAATAGATAATATGCTCTTCAGATATTCATCATAAAGAAGACTTATACATGGAACTCAATACTCTGATCGTAGGAATTTATTTCCTTTTCCTTATCGCAATAGGTTGGATGTTTAGAACGTTCACCAGTACAACCAGTGACTATTTCCGCGGGGGCGGTAACATGCTTTGGTGGATGGTTGGCGCAACTGCGTTTATGACTCAGTTCAGTGCTTGGACCTTCACTGGCGCAGCGGGTAAAGCGTATGCCGATGGTATGGCTGTCGCGGTTATCTTCCTAGCGAACGCATTTGGTTACCTGATGAACTACCTGTACTTCGCTCCGAAATTCCGTCAACTACGCGTGGTAACGCCAATTGACGCGATTCGTATGCGTTTTGGTAGCTTCAACGAGCAAGTGTTTACTTGGTCTGGCATGCCGAACAGTATTGTTTCTGCGGGTATCTGGCTGAACGGTTTGGCGATTATCGCATCGGGCATATTTGGCTTCGATATGACAACCACCATCGTTCTAACCGGCCTTGTTGTACTAGTGATGTCGGTAACGGGCGGTTCATGGGCGGTTATCGCGTCTGACTTCATGCAGATGGTTATCATCATGGCAGTAACCGTAACATGTGCTGCTGTGGCTATCGTGCAAGGTGGCGGCGTTACTGAAATCATCAACGATTTCCCTGTAGCAGAAGGCGCATCGTTTGTTTCTGGTAACAACCTGAACTACGTAAGCATCTTCGGTATCTGGGCATTCTTCATCTTCTTCAAGCAGTTCAGTATCACCAACAATATGTTGAACTCTTACCGTTACCTAGCGGCAAAAGACTCTAAGAACGCGAAGAAAGCGGCGCTGTTGGCGTGTATTCTGATGACAATTGGTCCAATCATTTGGTTCATGCCACCTTGGTTTGTAGCAGGACAAGGCGTTGACCTTGCAGCACATTACCCAGACGCAGGTTCTAAAGCAGGCGACTTCGCTTACCTTTACTTCGTAGAGCAATACATGCCTGCGGGTATGGTGGGGCTTCTAATCGCAGCGATGTTTGCGGCAACCATGTCTTCTATGGACTCAGGCTTAAACCGTAACTCAGGTATCTTTGTAATCAACTTCTACCAACCGATTCTTCGTCCAAACGCGACAGAGAAAGAGTTGATGGTTGTGTCTAAGTTGATGTCTTCGGTTTTCGGTGTCGCTATCATCCTTATCGCACTGTTTATCAATTCACTGAAAGGCTTGAGCTTGTTCGACACGATGATGTACGTCGGTGCATTAATCGGTTTCCCAATGACGATTCCAGCATTCTGTGGCTTCTTCATTAAGAAGACTCCGGACTGGGCAGGTTGGGGCACGTTAGTGGTTGGCGCGATTGTGTCTTACATCGTAGGCTTCGTGATTACCGCTGAAATGCTACAAAATTGGTTCAACCTAGAGCCGCTAACAGGTCGTGAATGGTCTGATTTGAAAGTAGCGGTAGGCCTGATTGCTCACTTAACGTTTACAGGCGGCTTCTTTATTCTTTCGACTTTGTTCTACAAACCACTGGAAGCGTCTCGTCAGAAAGATGTTGATACCTTCTTCACTAACCTTGCGACGCCTTTGGTCTCTGAATCAACCGCGCAGAAGAAACTGGATAACAAACAACGTCACATGCTGGGTTCATTGATCGCAGTGTCTGGTGTAGCTGTGATGGCGATGTTTGCTCTACCAAACCCATTCTGGGGAAGAATGATGTTCGTACTGTGTGGCGGTATCGTGTTTATCGTTGGTCTACTGTTAGTGAAAGCTGTAGACGACTCGGTTGAGGATGCGAAACAAGCGAAAAAAACAGCTTAAGTTAGCTAACCAGTTAAACAAGTAATTATACATAAAACGGCTGAGCTCTAATGCTCAGCCGTTTTTTATTGTGTGAGCAAATGAGCATAGAAGGGTTGGATAGGTGTCATAACAGGAGATAAATGGATTCGCTGAACTTGACCAGAACAGTTGAATTAGATGGGGATGAATTAGATGGGGTGAATTAGAAGAAAAATTAGACAAGACGAGATGATATGTACATCAACAGAGCTTGCAGATCGACACTGCTTCGGGTCTTTTGCAGACGTTCATTGACCTGATCGTGAAGGAGGTTTCGAGTTAGGTTGGTCGCCGCCACAATATGCTCTCGTTGTGGCTTGGTTGGTAAAACAAGAGCAATGGCTACATGCACTTCGCCAATACGTGATGCCCAGTCAATCGGGTCGTCACTGACAATAACGGCAATTGAGAGATCTTGAGTCGATTCAAACATCACATGCGGCAGTGCGATACCCGGTGACACGCAGGTTGAAGAGCGTTCCTCCCGCTTAATAAATGCCAGAATCAACTCATCCGGATCTTCCGGATACACTAGGTGAGCGAGCCCTTTTAAGCACTCAAATTTGGTCAGTTGGGTTTGCGCCTTAGCGTGGTGCCATTTGATGTCACAAGGCGGGCATATTTGTGGCATTCGCTGGATTAAATCTTTAGAGAATTCATGGTTCACTTGTGACCCAACCATGTCGTAATGCTCAGCAATTACATCTTTGAGAACGAAACAGACCAGCTCCGCATCAATCCCAACCGCGGTTATCTGACACAAGTCACCACGAAGTAAACCTACTTGCAGCATCGCGACGGATTTGGATAGATCAGCGGTTCGATTTTGAGTGATGTTGATAATGCGGATGTTGCTTTTGAACTTCTTCGCTAAGCGAGTCAGCGGCTGCGCGACATGTGAGTTTGCGGCAGGATCGTTAACGAAGAAGGTAATCTGATATTCGTTCATGAAAAGTTTAAGTTCGACAATGCTTAATAAAGACTTTATCGACACTCAACAACACCTCTTCCATGGGAATGAATAAGGTTTTAGCTGGGTCGAACCGGCTTGGTTGTTCAATATCGATATCAGATACGATTAATACTTTGTCTGCGAGAGTAATATCTTGGGCGGTCAGTAAGTTTTCAATACCCATAGCGCCTTGCGTCTCAACCTTGATTGAAACGTTGAACTTAGGGGCTGTTTTATTTAGAGCATCAGCTGCCATGTAGGTGTGCGCAATGCCTGTAGGGCACGCAGTTACCGCTACAATTCTCATTATTATTCTCGGCTTAATCTCGTCCCTGTTACGTTACATAAGCTACCTTTCAGAAGTTACCTTGGAAAAGCTATCTTGCATGGGAACTCCAGTATGGAAAGCTCGCATGGCGGAGGGACGATATTGTTATGGGTTCTGTGGATTTTATGGATTGGCGTTTTTTATTCCAAGGTGAAAGTCACACTCTGAGTTCTTGGTTACAATAATCCAGTTAATGCACCTTTCGTCCTATATATTGAGTGCCTTCACACCGTTAATCTTTTCATCTTATTAACCTTATCACTTACGTAATTACTTCAGTCTGAAATCAGGCGAGGCAGAGCAGCATATGGATATCACCAACATTATCGAGCCCGAGATCATCTGCTTAGATTTACAAGCAGACTCAAAACAGGCGGTATTTGAAGAGCTTGTTGAACTGCTCGACCGTGCCGGTAAGCTCTCCAATAAACGTGAATTCCTTGATGATATCTGGAAGCGTGAAGCCATCGGTAATACAGGTTTTGACGATGGTATTGCGATTCCACACGCGAAAAGTACTGCCGTAGCTAAACCTGCTGTGGCGGTAGGTATCAGCCGTTCTGGCATCGATTATGGCGCAGACGGCGGCGAGCTGTCGGATGTGTTCTTTATGCTCGCTTCTCCCGATAACCACGACGACCACCATATCGAGGTACTAGCTCAGATTTCGACCAGACTTATCGAAGATGGCTTTGTTACAAAATTAAAGGCGGTGGAGTCGGTCGAGGAAGCTCAAGAGCTATTTCTCGAAGCCAATTTAGAATCGTTCGATAGTTACGCCTCTAGCCATCATGAAGTGTATGTCGAGCCACTCAGCCCTTGGGCACAATCTCTTAATCGCCTTAAAGAACACTTGTTATACGGCACCTCACACATGATTCCATTCGTGGTCGCGGGTGGTGTGCTTTTGTCTTTGTCGGTAATGATGTCGGGTCATGGCGCTGTGCCTGAGAGCGGCGTTCTGGCTGACATCGCGCAAATGGGCATCGCGGGGCTAACCCTGTTTACTGCGGTACTCGGTGGTTACATCGCGTATTCGATGGCTGACAAACCGGGTTTAGCGCCCGGAATGATCGGCTCTTGGGTCGCGGTCAATCAATACAACACCGGATTCCTCGGTGCGATAGTGGTCGGCTTTTTTGCGGGCTTTGTGGTTAATCTACTTAAGAAGATCAAGCTGCCAGACAGCATGATCTCGCTGAGCTCTATCTTCATCTATCCGCTTGTCGGCACGTTTGTTACCTGTGGGGCTGTGATGTGGGTGATTGGTGCCCCCATTGCGCAGGTGATGCTTGAGATGAACCAAATGCTGACTGGCATGGCAGGCTCAGGAAAAATGGTGCTCGGCAGTATTTTAGGCGCGATGACGGCCTTTGATATGGGCGGCCCGATCAACAAGGTCGCTACACTGTTTGCTCAAACGCAGGTGAATACTCAGCCATGGTTGATGGGCGGCGTCGGGATAGCAATTTGTACACCGCCACTTGGCATGGCATTGGCGACTTTCATATCGCCGAAGAAGTTTAAACGAGACGAACGCGAAGCCGGAAAAGCAGCGGGAATCATGGGAATGATCGGCATCAGTGAAGGTGCGATTCCATTTGCAGCCGCTGATCCTGCGCGCGTTCTGCCTGCGGTTGTTGCTGGTGGTATTGTCGGGAACGTGGTCGGCTTTATGTTCCATGTAGTGAACCATGCACCATGGGGCGGCTGGATTGTATTGCCAGTGGTTGATGGCAAGATTGGCTATATCGTCGGCACACTAGCAGGTGCTCTAACGACAGCCCTGATCGTGATTCTTCTGAAGAAGAACGTGGTCGAAGGTGAAGTGAATTCTAATCAGTTGACCGGTGGTTCGGTAACGGAAGAAGGGCAAGCAGATGTATTGGCGATCACTTCTTGTCCATCTGGTGTTGCCCACACTTTCTTAGCGGCGAAGTCTTTAGAAAAGGCGGCGCATCATCTTGGGGTTCGGATTAAAGTCGAAACCCAAGGTGCCAACGGAATAGGTAATCGCATTACCCAGAAAGACATTGAAAGGGCGAGGTTGGTGATCTTTGCTCACGATGTGGCGATTAAAGAAGTTGAACGCTTTGCGAACGTGAAAACCTTGGATGTCAGTACTAAGGAAGCAATGCTTAATGCTCAGGCGTTGATCATGAGAAAGGTGTAACTCTTTAAACCGCAAAGTTTATCATCTATAAAGTTAACTAGATCAAAACTAAAAAGACTCCGCTCAGACCTGTTAAGGCGAAAGTGGAGTCTTTTTGTATTGTGCCCAATCAGTCAGGTCAGACGCTAAAAAGGGTGGTACTTAAATACGTCTTCAACCATTGAGTTGAGTAAATCGATATCGTCACAGGTTTTGGCGTAGGTACGGAGGCCTGCGATTTGGACCTGAACATGACGAGCAAGTTGAGTCGGATCGCGCTCTTTGCTGATCTCACCCAATTCTTGTGATTCTGCAATCAGCTTGGCGAACTCACCTTCCATTATCTTGAGTGACTTCTTCGCTTCTGCTAACAATTCTGCGTGTTCATCAGTCAGTTCTGCGACCGTTTTAGCCAACATACACATGCCGTTTGGTGCGCTCTGTTTCGATTCGACAACCGCACGTTTTACGAAGTTTTCCAACGCTTTGATAGGCGATTCGGTTTCACTGCGGAAGCGGTTCAGATTCAGGATGCCAAGTTCGGTATAGCGAGCAAGCGTCTCTTTAAACAGACCTTCTTTGCTGCCGAACGTCGCGTAGATGCTGCCCGGACGCATATCAATCACGTCTTGCAGGTTGCGCATAGAAGTCGCATGAAAGCCCTTTTCCCAATACAGGTTCGTTGCTTTATCTACTACGTCTTGTCTATCGAACTTAGCGGTCTTAGCCATAACATCTACTTCATTAATCTGAACATATGTTCAATATTTTATGCTGAACGCCCGTTCTAGTAAAGGTGTGTTTAGCTGCTTTGCGCAGGCTTAGAACATCAAAGAGTTAATAAAACATCCAGATCATCAGGAAATAATCTTAATCATCAATAACTTCTACGGTCTTGTGCTGAGCGCCGTAGTAGGTGCCTTCATCGATGGTGTACATCAATGTTGCTTCGCACTCTGGACAATCGAATTCCTCATTGGGTTCAATAGCCGCTTCTTCTACCCATTCCCAACCGATATGTTCTTCGCAAGCGGGACAGTCCATAAAATATCTCTCAGTTATTGTCGCATATTTATTGCGAATCTCTACTTTAATAATTCGGCATTATACATATTTAGTTAACGAGGAATAGACAGTTAATCAGCGCAGAATAGGGAGTTGATTAGTTGTGAATCAATCGCTGGTGAGCGTTGAATCTATAGTTAGTTCTGAATAGATTGTTTTCTCTGAGCACATAATTGGTGCAGGCCTACCCCTTTTGGGTAGTTAAAGTGTGTCAGATTTCAGTCGCTTACGTCAATAAAATGTTGTCGCATGTGTTTTGGGTATCGTTAGGTCGCTTAGCTAACAGTTTTATCGGTAAATCAATGAATTTTGTAAGGTTAAATGTTACCTTCATCGCATCGCGATCTGTGTAGCACGGTAATTGATGCACATTGATCAAGTTGAATAATTATACAGTCACAATTGAGGCGCATCTTATTAAGGGTGTGCGAGTTAGATGACTGAAAAGATTTGTTAGCTGCTAGGGAAATGATAATGAAATTAACCGATATGTCTTTTAAGCAAAAAATCATCGCTTTGCTTATTTTACCGATCTTGGGATTTCTATGGCTTAGCGTTTCTGCGATTTCAAAAGGCGTAGAAACCACCAGTGAATTGTCTTCATTAAACCAACTTACCCGTTTGTCGGTTGTGTACAGTGAACTTGTGCATGAGTTACAAAAAGAGCGTGGAATGACGGCTGGGTTTATCGGCTCACAGGGCACTAAGTTTGTCAGTGAACTACGTGCACAAAGAGCCAGTGCAGATAATAGACGTAATCTGAAAACCGAATACTGGCAATCTGCTGAAATCGATTTACCGCAGATCACTCGGCTGAACACTGAAATAAGCCAAAGCCTAAATCAAATTACTTCTATTCGTAATCGGGTCGATTCTCAATCGATTCCGCTGTCTGAGGCTTTGGGTTATTACACCCAACTTAATGCAAAGCTGCTGAGCGTATCGGCGTTAATTGCTGAGCTTAGCTCTGATGCTGCCATCACCACTGAAACCATCGCTTACTACAACTTTTTACAAGGTAAAGAGCGAGCGGGTATCGAGCGTGCTGTCCTAAATAATACCTTCTCTAAAAATGAATTTGGCCCAGGCATGTTGGTTAAATTCATCTCTTTGGTGACTGAGCAAAATACCTATTTCTCAAACTTTGAGGTATTGAGTAACCCAGCTAACGTTCGTTTCTTTGAACAGCAATTGAATGATCGTTCGGTGGCAGAAGTAGAAAAGCTTCGTGGTTTGGCTGAATCTAAGATGAGCGGTTTTGATGTTGATCCTGTGTACTGGTTCTCGCAATCTACCGCTCGTATTGTTCAGCTAAAGAAAACAGAAAACCGCCTAGCAGAGTCGCTTATCGCACTGACAGAGAAAAAAATGTCAGAGGCGCAGTCTGCGATGATGATGAGTATTGGTCTGTTTGCTTTGATAACCTTGTTCGCGACCTTCGTGAGCTATAAGGCGATCAGCGACCTGACGATGAGAGTAAAAGATCTTACAGTGATGTTGTCTAAGGTTCGTAATGACAACGACTTAACAGTTCGCGCTAAGTTCGTTGGCAACAGCGAGCTTGGACAGATCTCTTCGGCACTCAACGAAACGCTAGAGAAGTTTTCAAACGTTATCGACAACCTGTCTCAGTCGAGTCTGACCTTAGCTTCAGCCGCTGAAGAAACCTCACAAACCTGTCACTACAATTCGAACACGCTAGTGCAACAACAAGACCAAATTGGCTTGGTTGCGACGGCGACAGAAGAGTTATCAGCAACGGTAAATGAGGTGGCGACTAAAACTCAGCAGACAGCAAGTTCCGCTAAACTGGTCGATGAGCAGTCTCAAGAAGGTTTGAGTACGGTTCAAAACTCTTACCACTCTATCGAAAAACTGGCATCTGAAATTAATGATCTAGCGGAAAAGATCACGCACTTACACGAGAGCAGTAATAACATCAACAGTGTGATTGATGTGATTAAGTCCGTCGCTGAACAGACTAACTTGTTAGCATTGAACGCGGCAATTGAAGCGGCAAGAGCGGGTGAGCAAGGTCGTGGATTTGCGGTAGTGGCTGATGAAGTTCGCACGTTAGCACAGCGTACTCAGCAGTCGACAGCTGAAATTGAAGGTTTCATCAACTCGTTACAGTCTGATGTGCAAACCGCGTTTAATGTAATTGATAACAGTCAGAAGATGTCGTCTAAAGCGGTTGAGGATTCAAAAGAGGTGGAACACACCTTACAAGGTATCTCAGCATCGGTGAGCGAGATCTTTAGCATGACTGAGCAGATCGCAACCGCTACCGAAGAGCAAGCGGTAGTGACTCAAGATATTGCTCAAAACGTCATGGCAGTAGAGCAGAAGTCGACAGAATCTACGACAGGTGCAACGCAAATAGCTGCAACAGCCAAAGAACAAGCTCAGTTAGCAGCTTCATTGAAAGATATTGCGAGTACGTTTAAGAGCTAACTAGCAAGCACTCCAATAAGAAGTAAAATGCCCGTTAGTCTCTACTTTTAATAGCAGGACTAACGGGCTATTTGTATCTGCTGTCTTCTAAATGGCAACAGATAGTCCATTCAATGGGGATCTACCCCATAAACCAAGACACGAAAATCAACGCACCAAAACCAAATGTCGCCATTAATGCCGTGTCGCCACCGGCTGCTGTGTAGCTGCCTTCGGTTTGTAGGTGAGGGAAGTCAGGTCTGCGAACCTTAACTACCATTGCGAGTGGGCCCCAGATAGCTAGGAACACCAGGACCATGCCTGCATAGTCCAGCATGCTTACAAACTGGCTAGCGAACAGCTCAGCTAATACCAAAGGTAAGATGAAGGTTAGCGCATAAGCCAACGCTTTGTTGTTGGTCACCGCATCTTTGTTTTGGTCGTAAAGCGCCATCGACACGCCGAGGAAAGAAGTCACCAAGGCCAGAGCAGAGAACAGAGCGATCACCACTTTCAACCAAGCAGATTGGCCGCTGAACGCAGAGATCAACTCAGAGATATTGTGGAACTGGCTTATCGCGTCTGTGCCAAGGTTGCCGATAATCGCGAATAACCAAGTTAGGTAGCAAATTAATGGAATCACTGAGCCTAGCAGAATCATATTGCGGATCTGCTTTTGAGTTGCTTCACGGTTGTAGATAACCAGTGACGGGATCACCACCATAGAGGCAAAGCTAGTAAAGATAACTGCGCTGTATTGCACCACGTCGTTGGCCGTGTATTGGCTGGTTTGAGTTAGGTAATCAAGGCGAATGTTGCTAAATAATGACGCGATAACGATAAACAGCATCACGACCATCAAGATGAATAGCCCGCGATTCAGTTTGTCGATATAAGACTTGCCCGAGACGACGATAGCACCCATCAATAGGCTGAAAATGGTATACGCAACGGATGCTGATACATCGACACCAACGTCGAGCAGTAGCTTATGAATGATGTCACCGACACCCAAGATATAAGCGATCAACATGCATACTAGCAACAGGTAAAAGAGTGCATTGATAAAGTGTTTACCTTTGCTGCCCAGAGTGAGGTAAGCAACACTGCTCATGCCACTGTTGTCTTTAGTTTTAGTGCATGCTTCTGCCAGGAGGAGTGCAGAGTATGTGGTGCCGATAAAGATAAGTAGCATCAGCACTGAGCTGATCATGAAGCCAAATTGGGCCAACACCATGGGAATAGCGAGCATGCCAGCCCCTAATGCAGTTCCTGACAGAATCAAAGAACTGCCGAATAATTTCATATTCAAGAAAAACAACCTCAAGCGATCCAATTAAATTTTGTTTGGATTGTAAATAATTGTTTCCAAGACTAACAAAATACTCAGTAAAGTTAGGGGTTAATTTCTAATAAATTTTGAATTTTTCTAAAAAATTTAAGCAGGAATTTCTGGTGTATATGTGTGGTTGATTTAAGTATTCACTCGGTGAGTTTATTTATCGTTTAGTTAACGTTCGTCCATTGTTGAATAATTTAGAAGTTAGCAAAATTCGGTTAGAAAGAAGTATGTTTATGAGCCAATTGTTTTCAATTCATCAAGTTTAATCCTCTCCTTTTCCTGAATCCCGTGCAGGCAATGTCGATGACTAACCGTTCTATGGTTAAAACCACACTCAGTTCGTTTTATCAGTTTGAAGGTAAATAGGTAAAGAACGAGAAAAGTGTCTAAAATTCTGTTGACCTGACTACAGCTTCATAGTTTATCTTTGCTACCGAAATGAGAGGGGAAGTGCATGTATCGTATCTCTGAACTGGCCGATTTGGTTGGGCTGAGCCGCTCCACATTGTTGTATTACGGCAAGCTAGGTTTGATTGAGGCTCAACGCCAGAGCAATGGTTATCGTCTTTATTCTGAAAAGGATCTACAACGTGTTCGCTTGTTACAGCAATTGCAAGCGGGTGGGCTGACGCTCAAAGAGTGCCAAGCTTGTTTAGATGCAAAGATAGATCGCGGTTTACTGGAAAATCGCCTCAAGCAGTTGGACGAAGAGCTCGTTCAAAAGCAACGATCACGCGACCTACTAGCAGCAATGCTAGGTGAAGGTGGTCTAGACGAGTGGCATGAGTCGATGGACAAGGTGGCGCCTGATGCGCATCTCGATTGGCTCATTAAGCAAGGCTTTGATGAGAAGCAAGCACTGCGACTGAAATGGCTTTCAAAAGACATGAACGATCATGACCAGTACATGGCGGATTTTGAGGTGATCTTTGAGGGTTTACAGCGTTTAGGGCCAGGAACGGTTGAAGATACCTTAGCAGCATTGGCACAGGTTCCGGTTACACCTAAGCGCGTACTTGAGATTGGTTGTGGCAAAGGCATCGCGACCAAGGTGTTAGCGAAAGCCTTAGTTGAACATCAAACGGACGTGCAAATAACAGCGTTAGATAATGATCAACCGAGTTTAGATGTTCTGACTCAGCAAGCACAGGTTCTTGGCTTAGAAAGCAACGTCAAAACCGTATGCGCGAGCATGATGGATCTGCCGTTTGAAGCTAAGTCGTTTGACCTAATTTGGTCGGAAGGCAGCGCTTACATCATGGGTGTTGAAAAGGCGCTAAAGCAGTGGCGAAATTTACTCAGTGATGACGGCATATTGGTCGTTAATGATTTGGTGTGGAATACCGAACAACCTAACGAATCGAGCAAAGCGTTCTGGCAGAAAGAGTACCCGGACATGACGACGGTTTCCGAGCGTATTAAACAGGCAAAAGCAGCGGGTTATGAAGTTTTGGATCACTTTGCAATGAGTGACGCTGGTTGGCTTGCGTATTACCAGCCCTTTCAAAAGCGAATAGAAGCGCTTAAAGCAACGATGCCGAACTCAAAAGCGCTCGTCGATTGCGACAATGAAGTTAAACAATTTTTCGATAGCAGCACATCAAAGAACGGTTTGGGTCAAGAGCCTTCGAAAGGTTCTGAACAACGTAATTTTGATTATCAGTTCTTTGTGCTCAAGAAATTAAAGTAAATGAGTAACACCATGAAATTTAGGCAATATAATTCAAATGAAATCGAAACGATCACTCAAGTTTTCACTCAAACCTTTACGGATTCAGAAGGTGAGAACGAAGGTAAAACTTTGGGTGAGCTTGCCAACGATCTTTTAACGACCACAGCTCCGACAGAGCTATTTTGCTTTGTTGTTGAAGATGATTCTAGTGAGTCGGATGCGGATAGTACGATTGTAGGCTCGATTATCTTTACGTCGCTTTCATTTGACGATGAAACCAAGGCATATTTGCTTTCGCCAGTCGCGGTGAGCACTCAGGTGCAAAAGCGTGGTATTGGTCAGCGCCTGATTAACTCCGGTTTGCAGCTCCTAAAAGAGCAGGGTATTGAGCTTGCAGTGACGTACGGTGATCCTAACTACTATTCAAAAGTGGGCTTTGAGCAAATTACCGTTGAGCAAGTCCCTGCGCCCTTTGAATTGAGTTTCTCTCACGGTTGGTTGGCTCAATCGTTGACTGGTGGTGAAATTAAAGTAACAAGTGGCAAGTCGAGCTGTGTTAAAGGCTTGGCCCACGCAGAATATTGGTAGCCGCTTGCAAAAAAATTGAGAAAAAGAGAAAGCCCATCAGGTGTTGCCTGTTGGGCTTTCTTGTTATGAACGAAGACATTCTTCTGGCTTCAATGTATAAATTGAACAACTGTTCAAAATAACACTTGAACGATCGTTCTTGTTTGATCTATATTGTTTTTACACCAACGGAGAACATTCATTAATTGCTCCGTGATTGAATAACTTTAGAACCGAAAATTGATAGGGATAGAGCAATGAGCAACTTCAAAATTCACTCAGTAGAATCCGCGCCAGAGCAAAGCCAACCTATTCTTGAGGGCGCTAAAAAGCAGATGGGCAGAGTGCCGGGCTTGTTTGGTGTGTTGGCTGAATCTCCAAACACACTTAAGGCTTACACTCAGCTTCATCAGGCGTTTAGTGACTCATCTTTCGATGCTGAAGAGCTAACGGTTGTTTGGCAAACCATCAACGTTGAACACGAATGCCACTACTGCGTTCCTGCACACACTGGCATTGCACATTCAATGAAGGTTGCTCCTGCAATCACCGAAGCACTGCGTAATCGCACAGCTTTACCCACTGAAAAGCTGCAAGCCCTGCATGATTTTACGCTGAGCATGGTACGTAACCGCGGCAATGTGCCTGAAAGTGAAATGGCAGCATTTTTCGAAGCGGGCTACGGTCAGCAACAAGTGCTAGAAGTGATTCTTGGCCTGTCTCAGAAAGTGATCAGTAATTACGTAAACCACGTTGCTAAAACGCCAGTCGACAAAGTTTTTGAACAGTTCGCTTGGCAAGGGTAATCGTATTTAACTAACCATCGTATTTAAGCAACTCAAGATATGATAGTGATGAAAGCCCCACTCAGTTGAATGGGGCTTTGTTGTTTTGGTCTAAATGGTAATTAGAAAGGTAACCTAACGCACGTGCTTAGCGATTATTTTCGCTAGTGTCACAACCCCTTCTTTCCACTCTTTGCTCTCTTCAATGTTGGCAACAGTAAAGCGCAAGCAGTGTTTATATTGGTCGTTGGTGCCAAATACTGTTCCGGGTAAAATCCCCAACTTATGCTTTAAACAGTCTTGATAGACCGCGTAGCTATCGACCGATTCAGGCAGTGTTATCCAGTTTAAAAAAGAGCCTTCCGGTTTTGATAGGTGGTATTGCCCGACAAGGTGTGGGTGGCTATCTAGTGCTTGTATTAACAGGCTTTGGAATTGCTTTTGGTTGGTTTGGTAGAGCCGTTTCATTTTGGATAAGTGGCTGCGATATTTACCGGTAGTGAGGAATTGCCCTACCGCGGATTGCATCAGGTTTGAGCTGCCCATGTTGTCGCATAAAAGGTACTTTTCGACTAAAGGTTGGTAGCGCCCCGACAATAACCAACCGATTCGCAAGCGTGAGTCTAAGGTTTTAGACAGTGAGTTGACGTAGATGACTCTATCTTGGTCATCAAGCTCTTTGAGGCTAGCGATTGGTGTATCGAACGCCAAGCTACCGAACACATCGTCTTCGATAATTGGTAAAGATCCGGTGATCTCCAGTAATGCTTTTCGATTCGCCAATGGCATTCTTGAGCCGGTTGGGTTAGTAAAGTTTGGCGTTAGCAGTAAGGTTTTTACTTCCCATTTGTCCAACGCGCTCTGCAGTGATGGAATGTCAATGCCATGGCTAACACTGCTCGGGATTTCTAAAGCTTGCAAGCCAAGTGATTCGAGCAACAATAAATTACCGAAGTAACAAGGTGACTCGACTGCCACGATGTCACCCGGTTTGGTGAGCGCACGTAGTGCCAAACTGATCGCCTGTTGAGCACCATGAGTAATCGCAATCTCTTTGGATCCCGCAGGTACGCCTAGATCATGGGTGATCTTTAACAATTGCTTTACTAATTGCTCGTCGCCGGGGGGTAATTGGTAATAACCGGGAAGCTGAGTTTGTAATCGACTGTGACGGCCAATCTCGGCATACAAGCTACGAATCGCAGGATTGTTGATGTTCGGGTGCGCGGAGCCTGCCAACAGTTTCAGGCGACCTTTTGGACGAGAGAGTACCGATTTGGTGACAGACAACAGATCGACTTTTTGAGGTTGGCTTGATGCATCCCAGCTGGTGGTGTTCGGTGCTTTCACGCGATAGCCAGATTTAGGTACTGAATAAACCCAGCCTGTGGCTTCCAGTTCTTGATAGGCGCGAATTACGGTATTTTTGCTTACGCCAAGCTGTTCGCTTAACTGGCGGATCGAGGGAAGACGATCGTCTGGATGAAAGAGTCCCTTATCGATCTGAGCCTTAATATGTTGTTCGGTAGCAAGGTATTTATTGCCGCTGAGTTCTGCTTCCACGTGTTTCTCCCTCGTTGCACACTCTCAATCTGTAACCATTTAAAGTGTTATATCTGTATCTTTATTAGTTATCTGTACCCAACTAAGGTAACAGCATTGATGAAGCGTTGACCAGAGGTTTGTAATGCTGATTAAAATGATTCCGTTTGTGTTTGTAATATTGTGGTCGTCAGGTTTTGTCGGCGCACGTCTTGGTGTTGAATATGCCGAACCCGCAACATTACTTTCATTGAGGATGGTAGCCAACGTGGCGCTGTTCTTGGTTTTGATTGCAATCCTTAAGCGTCGTATTCCTCGTGGTCGAGCATTCTTCCACGCAAGTGTGGTTGGCATCTTGATTCATGGTTTCTACCTTGGTGGCACCTATCTGGCGATTGATATAGGTATGCCCGCCGGGTTGAGTTCTCTACTTGTTGGCTTACAACCGATTCTTACCGCATTGATTATGATCAGCTGTACTTCGCAGCGTTTTAATTTTGCACAGTGGTTGGGGTTAGCGCTTGGTTTTGCGGGTATTAGTTTGGTGTTGATGGGCAATATTGAATGGCAGTCAGACGACCAAAAAGGCTTGGCAACGTTATTGTGTTTGGTTTCTTTGGTGGGTATTACCTGCGGCACTTTGTATCAGAAGCGCTTCTGTCAGGGGACAGATATGGTCGGCGGTGCGATGGTGCAATATTTGGCTTCTGCCGCATTGTTTCTGCCGTTCGCAATGCGTTACGAAACTATGCAAGTAAACTGGACGATAGAATTCACGTTGACTCTAATTTGGCTGGTGGTCGTTCTGTCTTGTGTTGCCATCCTATTGTTGCTTTACATGGTAGAGCACGGTGCATCTTCAAGTGTGGCTTCGGTCTTTTACTTGGTGCCACCGACGACAGCAATCCAAGCGTGGCTTATTTTCGGTGAATCATTCGATATCTATGGTGCAATGGGCTTTGCGTTGTCGGCAGCTGCAGTTTATTTGGTGGTGAGGAAGCCAGAATGGATTAAGGCTCGCAGTCGAACAGTGTTAGAGCGGTAGTTTGTATACCAAAACTCATCCTACTAAAAATCGATGACTAGAAACAAAAAAGAGCCTGAATATGAACTGACCCCCAATAGTTGGACACCAATTATTGGGGGTCTTTTTATGTCCAAATATAGCCGAGAGCTAAAATGTATCATTGCTAAGCAATACTTAGATGGCACGTCATCTCTCTACTTAGCAAAACAATATTCAATTTCTTCAAGGCAGATACGGTATTGGACTCAAGTCTTTGCCATCCATGGTACTGATTCATTTTTACCAACTAAGCATGCCGCGACTGCTCAAACAAAACGAAAAGCATTGAATTTAATGTGGACGAATGAATGGTCTCTCACGCACACTAGCGCTGTATTAAACCTCTCATCCCCTGGAATACTCTCTGTCTGGCTCAAACGATTTAATGAGCTCGGTATCAAGGGGCTCGAAATGCGCCAGAAAGGAAGACCCTCAATGAAACAGCAACCTCAACGTACCACTAAGCCTGATAATGAAATGACGCTTGAGGAGCTAAAAGAGGAGTTGGTCTACTTACGAACCGAGAATGCCGTTCTAA